>DASWJN010000084.1:0-1714 GCA_036397135.1 Candidatus Methylomirabilota bacterium | reverse complement strand
ACGATCGCCTCGGGCATCGGTTCCCTCCTTGCCGTGATTGCCAGTCACGTAAGGAGGCCTATCACTTCGCGAACCGATGCCCCTCATCCTTTCCGCACCCGCATGGCGACTGCCGTCGTTACAGATTCTGGTCAAGACCGGTTTTTTGGAGGCGTGATATAGGTACGGGCGAGAGGGGGCGGCGATGGGGACGATCGTGTTCGCCGGGGCGATGTCGCACGTGCTCGATCCGGACTACTACCAGGAGGCGTGCGGGCTCAGCGGGCGGCGGAAGGTCGAGGCGTGCATGGCGGAGATCCGCGCGATGGGCGAGCGGATGCTGGCCCGGCGGCCGGACGCGCTCATCGTGGTCGCCGACGATCATCTGAACGCGTTCTCGTTCAACGCGGTGCCGGCGCTGTGCGTGCGGATCGGCCGCCACGTGGAGCGCATGGTCCAGGAGGAGGCCGAGGCTTTCGACCGGGCGCTGGAGGGCCTGCCCGAGCGCTACGCCCTGCACGAGGACCTGGCCAACCGGATCCTCGAGGACGGGCTGGCAGCGGGCTTCGACCTGGCGCTGTCGTGGGAGGCGCCCATCGACCACGCGTTCCTCAGCCCCGTCATGACCCTGCACGGCGCGCAGCCGGTGACGCCGCTGGTGCCGATCTGGGTCAACTGCTTCGTCGCGCCCCAGCCCACGCCGGCGCGCTGCTTCGCGTTCGGCCGTCATCTCGCCCGGGTGATCGAGCGCGGGCCGTGGAACGCGGCCATCATCGCGACCGGCGGGCTCTCGCACTTTCCCGAGCTGTCGCTGCCGCGGGTGGGGGAGTCGGACACGGTCTTCGACCGCAAGCTGCTGCACTGGCTGGAGGCCGGCGAGCACGAGCCCTTGCAGGCGCTGACGACCGGCGAGCTGGACAAGGCGGGCGAGCACGAGTTCCTGAACTGGATGGCGCTGGCCGGCGCGGTCACGCCGGCCCGGGCCGACGTCCGCTACTTCGGCGAGCTGGGACGGATCAACATGGCGGCCGTCGAGTGGAGGCTGCCGTGAGCCGCTACGCGGTCAACAGCCTGCTCTATCGCCTGAAGAAGGACCGCGCCTTCCGCGCGCGGTTCGTCGCCGATCCGGCGGCTGCCATCGCCGGGCTCGACCTGACGGACGCCGAGCAGGCGGCGTTCGTCGCCCGGGACATGAAGCGGATCAACGCCCTCGGCGGGTACCTGCACCTCGTCATGTCCGTGCCCGGCCTCGCCGCCCACGTCACCCACCCCGAGCGCGAGGAGTAACAAGCGCGTCCTCGGCGAGGGCGAGCGCCCCCAGCACGCCGGCGCGCTCGCCGAGCGCCGGCGCCACCAGGTACCGCTCCAGGTCGGCGAGGGCGGCTGACCTCGGATAGCCGCCGAGCAGGTCGCGCAACCGCGCGCGGACGCGCGGCAGGAGGCTGGGCTGGCCGGTGATGCCGCCGCCCATGACGATCCGTCGCGGCGAGAGCACGGTGACGACGGCGGCCAGGCCGAGGGCGAGATAGTGCGCCTCCAGTTCCCAGCCCGGATGCTCGGACGGCAGGGCTTCCGGCGGCACGCCCCAGCGCTGGCGCATCGCGCCGGCCGACGCCAGCCCCTCCAGGCAGTCCGCGTGATACGGGCACGCGCCGGGAAACGGATCGCCCGGGTCGCGCGGGATCCTGACGTGGCCCATCTCGGGGTGCACGGCGCCGTGCACCCGCCGGCCCGC
>DASWJN010000083.1:0-2470 GCA_036397135.1 Candidatus Methylomirabilota bacterium | reverse complement strand
CGTGTCCTTCCGGTGAGCGTGCGTGAATTGACCTGACCGAGCTTGCTACCGTCCGTCCATCGACGAGAGACAGGAGGACGGACGGATGGCACTCAGCGCCAGCTCGGCTTCCCTCGGACTGCAGCAGACGCGGCGGCGGATCGCCCGCTGGCGTGAAACGCGGACGCATCGCGGGGCACCGATGCCCGCGACGCTCTGGGCAGCCGCCGTGGCCTTGGCACGGCAGCACGGCCTGTACACGACGACCCGCACGCGGCGCCTCGATTACGGGTCGCTGAAGAAGCGGTTGGCCACCGCGAGGGCGAGTGGGGTCCCGTCGCCCGCTTTCATCGAACTGCCCGCTGCTGCGCGACCGACTGGGCTCGGCCCGTGCGTGATCGACCTGGCCGCGCCGCGGGGCCGGCGCCTGCGCATCGAGGTCACCGGCATGACGATGGCCGACCTCGTGATGCTCACGCAGGTGGCCGGGGGCCGCGCCCGATGATCCAGATCACCCCGCAGATGCGCATCCTGGTGGGCGTCGAGGCGGTGGATTTTCGCAAGGGCATCGATGGGCTCGCCCGCGCGTGTCGCGAGGTGCTGGCAGCGGATCCGTTCTCGGGATGGCTGTTCGTCTTTCGCAATCGCCGGCAGACCGCCCTGCGCATCCTGGTCTACGACGGCCAGGGGTTCTGGCTGGCACACAAGCGGCTGTCCCGCGGCCGGTTTCGCTGGTGGCCGACGAGCGCGAGTGCGGCGACGACGCTCGAGGCGCATCAGCTGCAGCGGCTGATCGTGGCCGGCGATCCGCAGGCGGCCGATGCCGCGCCGGTGTGGCGGCGCGTGGCGACGGGGTAGCTGCGCGCGAAACTTGCGTTCTACGGCGCGCGTTGCTACGCTCCCTCGGCGTGGACACCGTGCTGAGGTATCGAGGCCGCTCGATCACGCGCCCCGACGTCGAGTTCCTGCGCGAGTTGATCGCGACGCCGCCGCAGCTCAGCCGGCGGGCCTTGTCCTTCGCCGTCTGCGCCGCCTGGCAGTGGCGGCAACCGAACGGGCAGCCATGCGACGGCGTCTGTCGCGGCCTGCTGTTGGCGCTCCACCGCGCCGGGCATCTCGTCCTGCCGCCGGCCCGTTGGGGCACGACCAAGCCCTGGCGCCCGCGCACCAGCGCGCCGTCCGTGCGCGTGGACACGACCCCGCTCGTTGCCCCGCTGCGCGCGCTGCGCCCGCTGAAGATCCACCAGGTCCGCCGGACGGCGGACGAAGGGCTCTTCAATAGTCTGCTCGCGCAGTACCACTATCTCGGCTATCAGCAGCCGGTCGGCGCGCACCTGAAGTATCTGGTCTGGGCCGCCGGGCGCCCCGTCGCTTGTGTCGCCTGGGGGTCGGCCCCGCGGCACCTCGGCCCGCGCGATCGCTTCATCGGGTGGTCGGCCGACGCGCGCCGCCGCAACGTGCGATTCGTCGCCTACAACTCACGGTTCTTGATTCTGCCGTGGGTCACGGTCCCGCATCTCGCCTCGCACGTGCTCGGGCGCCTGGCGACGCGGGTGTCGCCGGACTGGCAGCGGCTCTACGGCCACCCGATCTACTTCCTGGAGACCTTCATCGACCCGGCGCGCTTCCGCGGCACCTGCTATCGCGCGGCGAACTGGCGGGGGCTCGGGCGCACCACCGGGCGCGGCCACAACGCGCCGACGATGCGGCCGACCCAGCCGGTCAAAGAGGTGCTCGGCTATCCGCTCGTGCCGGACTTTCGCGCGCACTTGACGAGGATGACGCCCTGACTCGACCTCGCCGAAAGAAACCGCCCCCGCGGGCCGCGCCGCCGAGGATCGAGCTGCGCTTCGACGAGCTGGGCGCGATCGTGGAGCGCGCCCGGCAGGCGGCGCTGAGTCCGGAGGACCACGCGAAGCTCAAGGCCGCGATGGACACGCTGGCGTTCGTGACGGCGGAGCTCGCGGCCAAGCGGACCTCGCTCGAGCGGCTGCGGCGCTGGCTCTTCGGCTCACCGACGGAGAAGACGCGCACCATCGTCGGCCCGGACGCCCCGCCGCCCGCCCCGGAGGCGGGCGCGGGCGCCGAGTCCAGTTCGTCGGTGTCCCGCCCCCCGCGCCCAGGCCACGGTCGCCTCAGCGCCGCCGCGTACACCGGCGCCGACGTGGTGACGATCCCACACCCGTCACTCCAGCGCGGTGTCCGCTGCCCCGGCTGCACCACCGGCAAGATCTATCCGCTGGCCGAGCCGGCGGCCCTGGTGCGGATCACCGGCATGGCGCCGCTGGGCGCCACCGTCTACGCGTGCGAACGCTGGCGGTGCAACCTGTGGGAAGACGGCCACAGTCCGGCAGAAGATCGACCTCGACGCCATCCGCGAGGAGACCCTGATCTTCGAGGGCCCGGCCACGGCGGCCTGCCCCGCCTTCCCCGCCAACGTCAACGTGCTGGCCGCCCTGTCGCTGGCCGGCATCGGGCCCGAGCGGACGAC
>DASWJN010000082.1:0-37543 GCA_036397135.1 Candidatus Methylomirabilota bacterium | reverse complement strand
GCAGCCGGGACGCGCCTCGATCACCCGCGCGGGCCCCGCGATGGCCCCATCTCCGAGCAAGCCCCCCGCGCTCGTCGCGCCCCGGCGCAGCCGGGACGCGCCTCGATCACCCGCGCGGGCCCCGCGATGGCCCCATCTCCGAGCAAGCCCCCCGCGCTCGTCGCGCCCCGGCGCAGCCGGGACGCGCCTCGATCACCCGCGTCGGGCCCCGCGATGGCCCCATCTCCGAGCAAGCCCCCCGCGCTCGTCGCGCCCCGGCGCAGCCGGGACGCGCCTCGATCACCCGCGTCGGGCCCCGAGATGCCCCATCTCCGAGCAGGCCTCCTCATCAACTTTAGGTCGTGTATGCCGAGAATCGCACCGTCTGGGCGCGGGCCTTGTGGTCGGTGATGACGTTGACGATCGCCGGCTTGCCGGAGGCGTAGGCGCGCTCCAGGGCGGCTCGGATGTCGTGGGGCTTCTCGACGAACTCGCCGTGGGCGCCCAGCTCCTGGGCCATCCGGTCGTAACGGGTGTGGCCGAGGTTGCGCCCCGGCTTGGGTAGCGGCCGCGTCCACGGCGCGTCGGCCGTCCAGCCGCCGTTGTTGCTGATCACCACCACGACCGGGACCTTGTGGCGGACCGCCGTGTCGATGTCCATGGCGTTGATCCCGAACGAGCCGTCGCCGTGCAGCACCAGCACCTGCGCGTCGGGCCGGGCGACCTTGGCGCCCACGCCGTACGGCAGGCCGACGCCCATGGTGCCGAACGCCCCGGAGTTGAGCCGGTGGCCGGGCAGGTAGGTCGGGATCGCCTGCCGGCCGAAGTTCAGGATCTCCTGACCGTCGACGACCAGGATCGCGTCACGCCGCAGGAAATCGCGCACCTCCTTGCACAGCCGCAGCGGATGGATGGGCGTGTTGTCGTTGCTCATCGCCTTGTCCTGCTCGGCCGCCTTCTCGCCGTCGAGCACGCGCAGCTTCCCCGTCCAGCTCGCGTAGAGCTTCGGACTGAGCTTCCCCTCGGCCTCGGCCCGGAGCTGCTCGAGGACGGCGCGGGCCTCGCCCGCGATCGGCACGTCGACCTCGCGGTTGTGGCCGAGCTGCGAGGGGTTGACGTCGACGTGGATGACCTTGAGGTCGGCGCCGAAGCGCGGCGGCCGTCCGAACTGGATCATCCAGTCGAAGCGGGTGCCGACGGCGAGGACGACGTCGGCCTCGGTGAAGGCCTTGCTGCGGGCGTTGAGGAACGAGAGCGCGTGGTCCTCCGGGATCAGGCCCCGCGAGATCGGCTTGGTGTAGAACGGGATGCCCGCGGCCTCCACGAAGGCCTGGAGCGCGGCGGCCCCGTCGGACCACCACACGCCGCTGCCGGCGAGCACCACCGGGCGCTCGGCCCGGGCCAGCAGGGCAATCGCCTCCTTGACGGCGCCCGGGTCCCCGAGCGTCCGCGGCGCCGGCTTCCACGCCGGCGCGTAGCGGAGGCTTTCCTCCTCGATCTTCTCGCCGAGGACGTCGCCCGGCATGTCGATGTAGACCGGGCCCGGCCGGCCGCTCGTGGCCTGGCGGAAGGCGGTGGCGACGACGTCGGGGATGCGCTTGGCGTCGTAGATGCGCTCGGCCCACTTGGTGATGGGCTTGAAGACCGCGAGCTGGTCGATCTCCTGGAACGCCTCCATGCCCTGGAAGACGCGCGGGCTGGCGCCCCCGATCGCCACCAGCGGCGCGCAGTCGGTGAACGCGGTGGCGACGCCGGTGACCAGGTTGGTGGCCCCGGGGCCCGAGCATCCCATGCAGACGCCCGGGCGCCGGGTCACCCGCGTCCACGCGTGCGCCGCGAAGGAGGCCGCCTGCTCGTGCCGGTGGTCGATCGCCCGGATCCCGAGCTTGATGCAGGCCGCTTCCGTCTCCAGCATCGGCCCGCCCATGAGGTAGAACATCGTGTCCACGCCCTGCGACCTGAGCGCCTGCGCGAGGACTTCCGATCCCGTGATCGTGGCCATGGAGTGTCCTTTTCGCGAGCTAGTTGAACATCAAGACCGTGCGCGCGACCTCGCCGGCCTTCATCGCGCGGAAGGCCTCGTTGACGTCCTCGAGGCGCCCGCGGCGGGTGATCATCTCGTCCAGCTTGAGCCGCCCCTGGCGGTACAGCTCGACGTAGCGCGGCATGTCGACCTTGAACCGGTTGGAGCCCATGCTGCAACCCTGCACCTTCTTCTCGCGCAGGAACGACGGGCCGTCCAGCTCGATCTTCTGCCCGACCGGGATCATGCCGACGATCGTCGCCGTCCCGCCCGGCCGCAGGCACTCGAAGGCCTGCTCGGCGGCCTTCTTCAGGCCGATCGCCTCGAAGGCGTAGTCGACGCCCGGGCCCGTCAGCTCCCGGATGGCCTTCACGGGGTCGGCCGTCGAGGCGTCCACGGCGTGCGTGGCGCCGAGCGCCTTCGCCGTCTCCAGCTTGTGGGCGACGACGTCCACCGCGATGATCATGCGGGCGCCGGCGATGACGGCGCCCTGGATCGCGGCCAGGCCGACCCCCCCGGCGCCGTACACGGCCACCGTGGTGCCCGGCTCCACCCGGGCCGTGTTCAGCACGGCCCCCACCCCCGTCGTCACGCCACAGCCGATGAGGGCCGCACGGTCCAGCGGCATGTCGTCGCGCACCTTCACGAGACCGCTCTCGTGCACCAGCATCTGCTCGGCGTAGCTCGAGAGGTTGGCGAACTGGTTGACGGGCTCGCCCTTCCAGGAGAGCTTCGGCGGCTCGGTGGCGGCCCGGACCGGCCGGCTCTGGCAGAGGTGCGCGCGCCCGGTCAGGCAGTACTCACAGTGCCCGCAGAAGACCGACAGGCAGGCGATGACGTGGTCGCCCGGCCCGAACTCGGTCACGTGGGGGCCGACCGCCTCCACGATCCCGGCCGCCTCGTGCCCGAGGATGGCCGGCGCCGCGAACGGATAGAGCCCCTCGATGAAGTGCAGGTCGCTGTGGCAGACCCCGCTGGCCACCGTGCGCACCAGCACCTCCCGGCCGATCGGCTTGGCGATGTCGACGTTCTCGATGGTCAGCGCTTTGTGCGGACCGTGGAATACCGCAGCCTTCATGTCGCACTCCTTGGCAAGGGGTCGGCGCCGGACCGGGGCCCGGCGCAGGCAGTGTATCGCACCGGGACGCTCGCAGGCATCCGATCAGGGCAAGCGGCCCTTGCGCGCGATGAACTCCGGAAAGGCCGACTCGGCCTTGGCGCCTCGAACCACAGTGGTCGTGTAGCGCCGCTCGTTCATCCACTGCTCGTGCAGGTCGCAGCCCATGTCCTCGAGCAGCAGCGCCTTCACCCCCATCACCGCCTCCCGACGGTTGCCGGCGATCAGCGTCGCGAGCCACATGGTCCTGTCGCGCAGCTCGGCGCACGGCACCAGGTGGTTGAGCAAGCCGATGCGGTGGGCCTCGTCCGCCTCCACGACACGGCCCGAGAACAGCAGCTCCTTGGCGACGGGCCAGCCCACTTGGTTGGGCAGCGTCCAGGTGCTGTTGATGCGCCCGTAGGCGGCAGCCAGGAAGCGGAAGCTCGCGTGCTCGCAGCCGACCCGCATGTCGAGCGAGGAGGCCAGCACCGCGGCCCCGCCGTACGCCAGCCCGTTCATCATGCCGATGGTCGGCTTGGGACACGCACTGATCTCGTAGCTGCCGCGGGCGCGAGCGGCGGTGCGGGCGTCCAGCTCGTCCTGGGTGTACTTGCGATCGTCCTCGCGCTGCTCGTGGATGTCGCCCCCGGCCGAGAACGCGCGCGTGCCGGCACCGGTGACGACCAGGCAGCCAACCTCGTCGTCGGCGTTCATGGCCATGACCGCCTCGTGCAGCTCGACGCTCAGCTGGTGGTTCATCGCGTTGAGCTGGTCGGGACGGTTCAGCGTGAGGATCGCCACCCCCTGCGTCTTCTCGACCAGGATGTAGTCCGCCATCGCTAGATCACCTTCTCCGCGCGGAGTGTGCGGATCTCGTCCGGGCCGTAGCCCAGCTCGGCCAGGATCGCCTCCGTGTGCTCGCCCAGCACGGGCGCAGGGTGCCGGAAGCGTCCCGGCGTCTCCGACAGCTCCACGGGCGTCGGCGCCAGCGGCGCCGGCCGCCGCAGCCCGGGATAGTCCGTGTCCGCCAGCAGGCCCGCCGCCCGGATGTGGGCGTCTTCCAGCGCCTCCTGGGGCGAGTAGAGCGGGCCCGCGGGGATGTTCGATTTTTCGAGCTCGGCCAGGGCCGCCTCGGTCGTGCGCTCGGCGGTCCAGCGCGACATCCGCTCGGAGATGATCGCGCCGTGGTCGCCGCGGGCCTCGTCGTCCTTGAACCGCGGATCGGTGAGCCAGTGCTCCTCGCCCATGAGCCGCGCCCACCGCGCGAACATCGGCCCCCCGATCGCGTAGGCGATGATCCAGCCGTCGCGGGTGCGGAACAGGTCGGACGGCGCCGAGGTCTGGCCACGATTCAGCGTGGCCACGCGGTCGGGCCGGATCACCTGCTGCTCGACCAGCGTGGGGTTGTTGAAGGCCACGGCCGTGCGCAGCAGCGCGCCCTCGACCTTCTGGCCGCGGCCGGTCTGCTGCCGCGCCATCAGCGCGGCGAGCGTGCCGAAGGCCGCCAGCGACGCGGTGCCGCAGTCCACCCAGGCCACGCTGGCGCGCATCGGCTGCTCGGGCGTCCCGGTGAGGTACGCCGAGCCGCACATCACCTGGCCGATGCCGTCGAAGCCGTGCTTGTGGCTCCAGGGCCCCCCGGCGCCGAAGGCGGTGACGGTGGTGAGGATGATGTCGGGCTTCACGCGGCGCAGGCTGTCGAGGTCGAGGGCGAGCCCCCGCAGCACCTCGGGCGGCAGGTTGGCGACGACGACGTCGGCGGTGGCGACCAGCTTGCGGACGATCTCCCGGCCCCGCGGCGCCGAGGGGTCGAGCGTCATCGCGCGCTTGTTGCGGTTCATGACGAGGTACATCGCCCCCACTCCGTCCTCGCCGACCGGCGCCACCCAGCGATCCTCGCCCCCGCCCCGCCGCTCCACGCGGATGACGTCGGCCCCCAGGTCGGCCAGGAGGGCCGCGCAGTACGGCCCGGCGATGTACCGCCCGAAGTCGAGCACCCGGACCCCCGCCAGCACGTCGTTCATGTCCCCGCCTCTCCTCCCGTCAATGGGCTGCGCCCCCGCACGATAGCGCGAAGCCGGCTTCCCGGCATCCCCCGGCCGGTCTACACTGGCGCCGGCGGCCGGAACGCCAGGGGAGGCACGCATGGACTACGGACTGTTCACGATGCCCTCGCACCCGCCCGAGCGCGGCCTGTACGACGGCCACCAGTGGGACCTCCAGCAGCTGCGCTGGGCCGACGAGCTGGGGTTCAGCGAGGCGTGGATCGGCGAGCACCACACCGCGCCCTGGGAGCCGCACCCCGCCCCCGACCTGCTCGTGGCCCAGGCGCTGCTGCAGACCACGCGCATGCGCATCGGCCCCGGGGGCTTCCTCATGCCCTACCACCACCCGGCCGAGCTGGCCAACCGGGTGGCGATGCTCGACCACCTCGCCCAGGGCCGCCTGAACTTCGGCGTGGCGGCCAGCGGCCTGCCCAGCGACTGGGCCATGTTCAACGTCGACGGCAACGCGGGCCAGCACCGCGAGATGACGCGCGAGGCGCTCGAGATCATCCTGCGCCTGTGGAGCGACGAGCCGGAGTTCGACCACAAGGGCAAGTACTGGCACGTCACCAAGACCGGCACCATGCTCGACACGCTGCGCCCGCACATCACACCGCTCCAGCGGCCGCACCCGCCGATCGGCGTGGCGGGGGTGAGCAAGGGCTCCGACACCCTCAAGCTGGCCGGCGAGCGGGGGTTCTGGCCGATGAGCCTGAACCTGAACCCCGGCTACGTCGCCAGCCACTGGGAGTCCGTCGAGATCGGGGCGGCGCGGAGCGGACGGACGCCCAGGCGGTCCGACTGGCGTCTCGTGCGCGAGGTCTTCATCGCCGACACCGACGCCGAGGCCATGCGCCTGTCCGCCGGCGGCATGATGGGCCGCATGATGCAGGAATACTTCCTGCCGCTCCTGGCCTCCTTCGGCTTCACCGAGTTCCTCAAGCACCGGCCGGACGTCCCCGACTCCGACGTCACGCCCGAGTACTGCGCCCGTCACAACTGGCTGGTGGGCTCGCCGGCCACGGTGGCCGAGCGGCTGCACGCCATCTACGAGGAGGTCGGCGGCTTCGGCACGCTGCTGCTGTTCTGCTTCGACTACTCGGACAACCCCGCGGCGTGGCGCCACTCGATGCAGCTGCTCGCCGGCGAGGTGATGCCGAAGTTCAAGAGCCTGGTGCCCAGGTGATCGGCCGAGGGCGCCGTCGATGCTGACCCGCGTCGATCACGTCATGGTCTGCGTCCCGAAGCTGGACGCGGGCATCGCGGCCTTCGCGCGCCTCGGGTTCGAGATCCATCCCGGCGGACGCCATGCCGGCCGCGGCACTCACAACGCCATCGCCTTCCTCCAGGAGGACTACCTGGAGCTGCTGAGCCTGCGCGACGATGCCCCCGCGCCCGCCCCCGGCAGCTCGGATGCCCGGCTGGCCGAGTTCCTCGCGCGGGGTGGCGGCGTCCGCTCCATCGCCGTGCAGAGCGACGACCTGGCGGCCGACGTGGCGGCGATGAGGACACGCGGCATCGAGGTGGGCGACGTCACCGAGGGCGGGCGCCGGACACCGGCCGGCCTGGAGCTGCGCTGGAAGGCCGCCGCGCTCGGCCCGGCCAACCCGCTGCCGATCTTCTTCGTCCAGCATCTCACGCCGCTCGACGCGCGCCGGCGGCAGGTGCCGCGGGCCGGAGAGCATCCCAACGGCGTGCAGCGGCTGGACCGCGTCTACGTCGTGGTGTCCGACCTCGCCCCGGCGGTCGAGACGTACGCGCGCGTGCTCGGCATGCCCGTGCCCGCCATCCAGCGCGGCGCCGTCATCAAGGCCGACATGGCGGTGTTCGATCTCGGCCCGACCGGGTTGACCGTCGCCCGGCCGGCCGAGCCGGGGCCCGCCGCCGAGGCGCTCGCCCGGCGGGGGCCCGGCCCGTTCCAGGCGCTGTACCGCACGCGCAGCATGGACGCGGCCGCCCGCTGGATGGAGAGCCACGGCGTGCCGCCGCCGGTCCGCGGTGTCCGCAACACCGGCGAGCAGGCGATGCTGGTCAGGCCCGAGCATGCCGCGGGCGCCTACATCGGCTTCGCCGGACCGCCCTGAGGCTTGCCTCCCCCCTCGGCGGGCACCAGGGCGTCAGGGCCGTTGCCGATCAGGTCGGCGCGGCCGGCCTCGCGCAGCGCCTCGCGCGCCAGCGGCCACTGCTCCGGGCTCCAGTAGAGCAGCAGCGCCTTCTGCAGCTTCTTGGCCCGCAGCCCGGTGGCCGTGTACACCGGCTGCATGGTGAGCGGATCGATGCCCGTGTGATACATGCAGGTGGCCATCGCCATGGGCGTGGGGATGAAGTCCTGCACCTGGCGCGGGCGCCGGCCGTTCTTCTTGAGCCACAGCGCCAGGTCCACCATGTCGGCGAGCGTGGAGCCGGGATGGCCGCTGATGAAGTACGGGATGTCGTACTGCTCCTTGCCGGCCGCCGCGCTGGCGCACTCGAACATCTTCTGGAACCGCTCGTAGCTCTCGATGCCGGGCTTCCTCATCTTCTCGAGCACGCGGGGGCTGACGTGCTCGGGCGCGACCGACAGCTGCCCCCCCACGTGGTGGCGGGCCAGCTCCTCCACGTACTCCGGAGACCGCTCGGCGAGGTCGTAGCGGACCCCGCTGGCGATGAAGACGTGCTTGACACCGTCTTCCTTGCGCACGCGCCGCATGAGGTCGACGAGGGGGCCGTGGTCGGTCTCGAGGTTCTCGCAGACGCCGGGGTGCACGCAGGACAGCCGCCGGCACTTCGACTCGATCTCCGGGCTCCGGCACCGCAGCCGGTACATGTTGGCCGTCGGCCCGCCGAGGTCGGTGATGGTGCCGCGAAAGTCCCCCTGCCGCCGGAGCGCGCGGATCTCGCGCAGCACGCTCTCGGCCGAGCGGTTCTGGATGACGCGCCCCTCGTGCTCGGTGATCGAGCAGAACGTGCAGCCGCCGAAGCAGCCCCGCATCAGGACCAGCGAGTGCTTCACCGTGTCGTAGGCGGGGATCCGCTCCGTGTACACGGGGTGCGGGACGCGCGTGAACGGCAGGTCGTACAGCTCGTCCATGGCGACGGCGCCGGCGCCGCGGCCGGCGCCGTCCTCCAGCGGGAGCGCCGGGGGGTTGTAGTAGACGCCGCGCTGGCCGTGGCGCTGCGCCAGCGGGCGGGCGTTGCCAGGATTGGTCTCGAGCTGGAAGCGGCGCGACATCAGCGCGAACGCGCGCTTGTCGGCCGCCACCGCCTCGTAGGAAGGCAGCACCACGACCTTGCGATCCGCCACCATGCGGGCGGGGTCGGCCTCGTGACGCTGCATCTCCGCGTCGGGGACGAGGAACGCGGTGCCGCGCACGTCGCGGATCTCGTCGACGCGCTCGCCGCGGTTCAGGCGGTCGGCCACTTCCCAGACCGGCCGCTCGCCCATGCCGAACACCAGCAGGTCGGCCTTGGCGTCGACGAGCATGGAGCGGCGCACGGTATCGCTCCAGTAGTCGTAGTGGGCGATCCGCCGCAGCGACGCCTCGATGCCGCCCAGCACCACGGGCACGCCGGGGTAGGCCTCGCGACAGCGCTGGGCGTAGACGACGGTGGCCCGATCGGGACGGCAGCCGGGGCGGCCGCCCGGGCTGTACTGGTCCTCCGAGCGGTTCTTCTTCTGGGCGGTGAGCCGGTTGAGCATCGAGTCGAGATTGCCGGCGGACACGCCGAAGAAGAGCCGCGGCGCGCCGAGCGCCCGGAACGGCTCGGCGCTGCGCCAGTCGGGCTGGGCGAGCACGCCCACCTTGAAGCCGCGCCCCTCCAGGAACCGCGCGATCAGCACCGGCCCGAACGCGGGGTGGTCCACGTAGGCATCGCCGGTGACGATGACGATGTCGAGCTGGCTCCAGCCACGCTCGTCGAGGTCGGCCCGGGAGGTCGGCAGGAACCGCCGGCGAGCGGTCAATTGACGCGCCGGGCGCGGCCGGCCCAGTACGGCTCGCGCAGCTTGAACTTCTGCAGCTTGCCGGTCGCGGTCCGGACCAGCGCCTCGCGCAGCTCGACCGAGGTCGGGCACTTGAAGTGCGCCAGCCGGCTCCGGCAGTGCTCGACGAGGTCGCGCTCGGTGGCGGCGGCGCCGGGGCGGAGCACGACGAGGGCCTTGATCGTCTCGCCCCACTTCTCGTCCGGCACCCCGATCACCGCCGCCTCGGCCACCGCGGGGTGCTGGAACAGGCAATCCTCCACCTCGATCGACGACACGTTCTCGCCGCCGGTGATGATCACGTCCTTTTTGCGGTCGCTGATGGCCACGTGGGCGCCCTCGCGGTAGCCGCCGTCCCCCGTGTGGAACCAGCCGTCCGCGATCGCCCTGGCCGTCTCCTCGGGCTGGTTCCAGTAGCCCTCGAAGACGTGGTTGGAGCGCGCCAGCACCTCGCCCTCGTCGTCCACCTCCATGCGCACGCCCACCGCCGGCACCCCCGCCCGCGAGAGGCGCCTCGCGCGCTCGGCGGGATCGAGCCCGTCCCACTCCGCCGGCGCCCGGTTGATGGTGAGCAGCGGCGCCGTCTCGGTGAGCCCGTAGATCTGGATGAACTCCCAGCCCAGCTCGGTCTCGATGCGCTCGATGGTCCGGGACGGCGGCGGCGCGCCGGCGATCACCACGCGGACCCGTCCCCGCCCGGGCACCGTCACGCCCCGCTCCCGCCGGGCGGCGGCGGCGTCGAGCACGGCGGCGATCACCGCCGGCGCGCAGTTGAAGAGCGTGACGCCCTCGGCCTCGACCCTCTTTAGGATTTCCTCGCCGTCGATCTTGCGGATGATCACCTGGCGGACCCCCATGGCGGTGAGCGCGTAGGGCATCCCCCAGCCGTTGCAGTGGAAGGTGGGCAGGGTGTGCAGGTACACGTCGCGGTCGGTCAGCGCCAGGTGCCAGCCGAAGGTGACGGCGTTGAGCCAGAAGTTGCGGTGGGTGAGCTGCACGCCCTTGGGCCGCGCGGTGGTCCCCGAGGTGTAGTTGATGGACACGGTGGCGTTCTCGTCGGTGGTCTGGAACCGCGGGCGCGCCCCCGGGCGGAGAAAGAGCTGGGGGTCGGTGGCGGCGCCGAGGACGAGGCGGTGCTTGACGGGGATATCGCGCAGGAGCGGGTCGAGCTCCGGATCGACGAGGAGCACGGAGGAGCCGGAATGCTCGAGGATGTACCGGATCTCCTCGGCGTTGAGCCGGAAGTTCACCGGCACCAGGATACGCCCGAACACGCTGACCCCGAACAGGCTGACGAGGAAGCGCGCCGCGTTGGGGGAGACGATGGCCACCCGCTCGTTCTCGGCGAGGCCGAGGTCGTCGAGGGCCGCCGCCAGGCTGCGCGCCATCCCGGCGAACCGGGCGTAGGTGAACCGGCCGAGCCCGCCGCCGGGCGGGCTCGGCTCGTCGACCACGGCCTCGCGGTCGCCGTACACCAGCTCCGCCCGCTCGAGAAAGTCCGCCAGGGTGAGGGGAACGATCATGGTTGGTCGGCCTCCATTGGAGCTCGATCTGCGGGGACCGTACTGATCAGCCCCGCTGCTGTCAAGGGCGCCATCCGTTGTCTTCTGGGGGAAGCCAGCGTAACGTCGTTCGAGGAGGCTGGCCCGGAAGCGCCCGAACGCCCGCGAGGGAAAGGACTAGTCAGGATGACACAGCTGAGACGTCCGGAACTCGTGACGATCCTCGTGCTCGCGCTCTTGGCTGGACTTGTGGAGATTCTCGTCCGCCCCTCCGTGGCGGCGGCCCTGCAAATCGGGGACAAGGCGCCCGACTTCACGCTCCCCAGCACCACGGGCGAGAAGATCAGCCTGGCCCAGTTCCGCGGGAAAAAGGCAGTGTTGCTCGAATTCTACGGGGCGGATTTCGCGCCACAATGAGCGGCGAACCTGTCGGCCAGGAAGGTCGACTACGATCAGTTCGAAGCCCTCGATGTGCAGATCCTCGGGATCAGCACGGACAACCCGTTCTCGCAGAAGGCATTCGCGGATTCGCTCAATCTGCCCTATCCGCTCTTGAGCGACTTCCCGGAATCGAAGGTGGTCCGTAGCTACGGCGGCCTCAACCCGAAGTGGGCGAACAGGATTGCCCGACGGGCGTTCTTCCTCATCGATCGGCAGGGAATCGTACGGGGCAAGTGGCTCCCACCACCCGAGGAGCTGTTCCCGAGCAAGGAAATGTTAAAGGCAGCTCGGGCGCTCCAGGCCAGATGAGAGGATCGCGGCTGGCGGCGACCGCATGCTGGCGTCGGGGGGTCCTTCAGCGGTGGCGCGGGATGCTCGGAGTGGTTGTCGCGCTGACGGTGGGAGGGTTCATCGGCAGCGAGTCGAGGGCCGGCCAGCACACCTCGCCGGTCCTCATCGGAGCGCTGACCGAAGCCTGGGGGCCGACCCCGGTGATCATCGGTTTGAAGAATGGGTTGGTGGAGCTGGGCTATCGCGAGAACGAGCACTTCGTGATCGGTGTCCGTTTCACTCAGGGCGATCCGGATCCGGCCAAGCTCGAGACGGCCGCTCGACAGCTGGTCAAGCAGGGCGCCCACCTCATCGTCACCGGCGGGGGGCCGAACGCGCCGAAGGCAGCCCAGCTGGCGACAGGGCGCATCCCGATCGTCTTCATGGGGGGAAGCGATCCGGTGGGAGCGGGGCTGGTCCAGAGCTTCGCCCGCCCCGGCGGCAACATCACCGGCATAGCTGATCTCGACGTCGACCTCGCACCGAAACGCCTGGAGCTCTTTCGAGAGCTGGTTCCGGGCCTGAAGCGGGTCCTGTTCCCGTATGATCCCGGCGAGCCGAACGCCGCCGCGCACCTGGAGGGACACCGAGAGGCCGCGCGTCACCTGGGCGTGACGCTGCTCGAGAGGCCAGTGCGGACGCAGGACGAGGCTCGGGACGCCCTGGCGCGTGTGCAGAAGAGTGAAGTAGACGGCATTTTCTCGCCGCGATCCATCTCGCTCAACATTCCGGCGTTCATTCTAGAAACGACGGCCCTGCGAGCAATCCCGGCGATGTTCCACGACTCCATCTGGGTGGAGCAAGGCGGACTGGCCAGCTACTCGGCCAATCCCTACGACGTGGGCCGTCACGCCGCCCGTCTGGTGGACCGGATCATCAAGGGCGCGAGACCCGCCGATATCCCGGTCGAGCGGGCCACCCGCTTCGATCTGGTCATCAACCTCAAGACCGCCAAGGCCTTGGGCCTCACGATCCCACCATCGCTGCTCCTGCGGGTAGATCGGGTGGTCGAGTAGATCCTGGAGGATTCCGTCTGCGCGTCAGCGAGGATAGGCAGCGAGAACCTCAGTCGTTGCCTGGAGCACCTCGGCGATGTACCTTCTGGCGAGCGGCGAGGGAGTCGAGAAGGCCACGCTGAGCGCACGCCGCCGACGGGCCGTTCAGGCGGCTGTGCGCTGAGAATCCGCTCACCCAGAGGGACAGGCCAATGACGACCCAGGCGATCGAGCCCCGGATGGAGCTAGAGCAGCACCTGCACATGTACCGGCAGATGGCGAAGATCCGCGCCTTCGAGGAGCAGGTCAACGAGCTGTACAAGAGCGCGAAGATGCCGGGGCTGGCCCACCTGTACGTCGGCGAGGAGGGGGTGGCGGTCGGGGTCTGCGAGGCCCTGCGCCGCGACGACTTCATCACCAGCACGCACCGCGGCCACGGCCACTGCCTGGCCAAGGGCGCCTCGGTCAACCGGATGTTCGCCGAACTGCTCGGCAAGGAGCCGGGCTACTGCCGGGGCAAGGGCGGCTCCATGCACATCGCCGACCCCGAGACCGGCAACCTCGGCGCCAACGCCATCGTGGGCGGCTCGGCCGGCATCGCCACCGGGGCGGCACTGTCGGCCAAGATGCGCGGGACAGGCCAGGTCGCCGTGTGCTTCTTCGGCGACGGCGCGCTCGGCCAGGGCCTCGTCTACGAGGCGATGAACATGGCCGCCCTGTGGAAGCTGCCGGTCATCTACGTGTGCGAGAACAACCTCTACGGCGAGTACACGCCCTGCGGCGAGACGGTGGCCGGGGAGATCCTGGCGCGCGCCCGTGCCTTCGGCATCCACGCCGAGGCGGTCGACGGCCAGGACGTCCAGGCCGTCAACGCGACCATGCGCCGGCTCGTCGAGCGCGCGCGGCGCGGCGAGGGCCCGGCCTTCGTCGAGTGCAAGACCTACCGCTACTACGGCCACCACGTGGGCGACGTCAACCGCGAGTACCGGTCGCGCGAGGAAGAGAAGGAGTGGATGAGCCGGCACGACCCGCTCCTCACCCTGGCCGGCCGGCTCACGGCCCAGCGCCTGGCCGATGCCAGCGTCTTCGAGCGCATCCAGACCGACGTCAAGGCCGAGATCGACAGCGGCGTACAGTACGCGCTGGCCGCCCCCTACCCCGCCGCCAGCCAGGTCGACGAGGACGTCTACGCCTGACGGCGGCCGGCGCGCGCGCGCCAACGTGGCGCGAGCCGGCGCGTCGAGGTTCTCGCGGCCTTCGAGCGTCTCGGCCTCCGCCAGACACCGGCGAACACCCTGAGCCGCGGCCGCATGCTCGTCGCCGACGACTGCCGGGTCGAGCCAGCGGGAATGTGAGACGAACGTGAACAGCGACAGCTCCGCGGTGGCGAGCCGCCGGACGAGCTCCTCCACGAGGACCGTCGTGCCCACGCGCTCGCCGCCGAGGATCCCGACCGCGCCGCCGCGAACCATTGGCAGCAGGAGATCGACGACCTTGATCCCCGTCTCCAGCAGGGTCGGACGGCCGGGCGCCGCGGGCGGAACGAGCCGGTCCAGGGCCGACCGCAGCACCGGTTCGGCGAGCAGGCTGTTGTCGATCTCACCCCGCTCGGCGATCTGCATGCCCGGCGCGAGCTCGGCCCCCGGGTCGCGGGCCACGGCCCGCACGCGGCCGCCGGGGAGATGCTGGACGACCTGAACGGTCACGGCCCGGCCCGCCTCGTCGGCCGCGATCAGGTGCTGAACAGCTCCGGCGGCGCCGCCGGCTCGAAGCGCGCCTCGACCACGGGCCCCTCGGCCCGCACGATGCGGCCGATGCGAGCCGGAAAGTCCTCGGGCAACGCGCGATCACGTGTCGCGTCTCTCACCATGACGAGCATCCTCCTCTTGAGCCGCCCGCGGGCAGCGTGCAACCGGTTGTTCACCGTGCTGACCGGGAGGTCGAGAAACGCCGCGATCTGCGCCTGCGAGCAGTCGTGCACCCAGCGCAGGACGGCGGGCTCCCGCAGGCCGTCGGGAAGATCGGCGAGGGCGCCGAAGGCGAGCGCCCGGCGCCGGCTTGCCTCCATCGACTGCTCGGCGGACGGCCGCTCGTCCGGGACGTCGCCGGCGGCGGCCAGCGACTCGAGGCGGCGAGCGCGCAGGGCGTGGAGTCCCTGCCGGCGCACGATGCCGCGCAGCCACGCCGGAAAGGCCTTCGGGTCCAGCAGGCGTGGCAGGCTGCGCCAGCTGATCAGGAACGCCTCCTGCACGACGTTGCGGGCGACGTCGACGTCGTGGACCAGCGCGACGGCCGAGCCGTGGGCCAGGCGCTGGTAGCGTTCCACCAGCACGGTGAAGGCGTCCAGGTCACCGCCACGGGCCCGCTCCACCAGTGCCACCAGGTCCACTCGGGGCTCCTCCTGTGACGGTCACCCAGTAGTGCCGGACGATGCGCGCCGGCTTTACCGATTTCGCCGGGGGCAGCGTAGGCCCAGGCTTGACTCCATGCGCCGGCTGCCGCACGCTGCCGCGCTGCCGCCACGCCATGGACTTCGGGATCAACCTCGCGACCGCTACCTTGCCAACCACCGCGGCCACCTCATGTTCCTGCGGCCGGAGGAGCAGGAGGTCTGCACGGCGGACCTGATCCGCGCGCTGACCTTCGAGATGTTCGGCAAGTACGTCATCCCCGAGCTCAAGCGCAAGGCGGCGCTCGCCTGACTCGCGGCGACACCGCCGCGCCGGGCGGGCGCCGGAGACAGGGATTCACGGCACACCGAGCCGAAGCGCGAAGATCCCGAGCGCCCCGACCACGGGAGGCGATGCTCGCTCGGCTAGCGGACGGAGCGGACGAGGCCGCCGTCCACGAGCATGGTAGTGCCGGTGATGTAGCTGGAGCGGCTGGAGGCCAGGAACGCGACGAGGTAGGCCAGCTCGCTGGGGTCACCCACCCGCCCGACCGCGGTCTCGGAAGCCCGGGCGTTCATCGCGTCGTCCACGGAGATGCCGAGCTGCTTGGCCCGGGCGGCGATGTTGGACTGCATGCGCTCGGTGAGGATCGAGCCCGGGCAGACGTTGTTGACCAGGACGCCGTCGCGCCCCACCTCGTCGGCCAGGCTCTTGGCGAAGGCAACCACGCCCAGCCGCGTGACGCCGGAAAGCGTGAGGTTGGGGATGGGCTGGTAGACCGTGCTGGCCAGAATGTTGATGATGCGGCCGCGGCCGCTGCGCTTGAGGTGAGGCAGCGCCTCGCGCGACATCCGGGCGAAGAACAGCAGCGAGCGCTGGATGGCGGTCGCCCACTGCTCCTCGGTGGCGTCGGCGGCCTGGGCCAGCGGCGGCCCACCCGAGTTGTTGACGAGAACGTCCAGCCGCGCGAACCGCTCGACAGTGGCCGCGATCAGCGCCCGGATCGTCTCGTGCTGGTCGAGATCACCGGCGAACGCCAGCACCTCCGCTCCAGTGGTGTCGCGGATCTCCTTCGCCGCCCGGTCCAGGTCGGCCTGCGAGCGGCTGCACAGGGCCACCGACGCCCCCTCGGTGGCCAGCACCTGCGCGCACGCGCGGCCCAGCCCCTTGCTGGCGCCGCCCACGACCGCCACTCTGCCCTTCAGCTCGAGGTCCATGGCCGCCTTCCTCCGCCCTCTGATCGCCGGCCGTTGTCGGAACGCGCCGTGTGACAGTGCCGCAAACATCCCGTATCACAGCCGCGCCGACGGGTCTAGAATCCTGCCGACCTCGAGAGAGAAACTAGAAACGGCGTGAAATGTCCGGCGTGCCAGCGAGACACCCCCACCGGGATGAAGTTCTGCGGGTGCCCGCGTGGCCACGATCGTCAACCCGATGGCGTTCGGCTTCGACCCCGGCCCCAAGCCCTTCAAGCAGGACCTGGCCCGGGCCAAGAAGCTGCTGGCCGAGGCCGGCCAGCCCAACGGCTTCGAGGTGGACCGGGGCGTGCTGATCGCGGGCGATCCCGGGAGCTGCCTGCGCGCCATCGCCATCCACGAGGCGGCCGGCGTGGACGAGCTGCAGATGTTCGGCAAGCACGTCAGCGCCTGCCGCGCTGAGCGCGCGCCCTTGCTTGCCAGCACCCGCCCCCGGCGGTAGAAACGATCCAGGCCGGGTGGGGCTGGTCGACCCCCTGCCGAGCGGCCGGGGAGGGCCACATGAAGGTCGCGTCCATCCTCAGGGCCAAGGGACTGCACGTCGAAACGGTCGCGCCCGAGACCACGCTCGGCAGCGTCGCCTGGACGCTCCGGTCCAGAGCCATCGGCGCCCTCGTGGTGGTCGACGGCCACGGCTCGATCGCCGGGGTGATCTCGGAGCGCGACATCGTCAACGGCCTCGCCGAGCACGGGGCGGATTTGCTCGGCATGCGCGTCGCGCAGGTCATGAATCGCTCGGTCGTCGCCTGCACGCCGGAGGACAACATCACCAGCGTCATGGCGCAGATGACCCGGTACCGGGTCCGTCACGTGGTGGTCACCGAGCAGGGCAGGCTCCACGGCATCGTGAGCATCGGCGACGTGGTCAAGCACCGGCTCGACGAGCTGGAGCTCGAGGCCAACGTCCTTCGCGAGACGCTGATCGCGCGCCGCTGAGTCGTCGCTGGAGCGGGGGACGGACACGCGCGGCGGCGCTGCCGATCCGTGAGTCGTCGAGCTACGCGACCCTGGCGAGGGCCGCTTCGGTCTCCTGCGTCGTGAACGCCCGGAGCGTCTCGGTGCGGACGTTGCCGACCGCGGCCAGGGAGTAGAGGAGCGCGCTCATGGTGACGTCGTCGGGCGCGTCCACGATGGCGGCCAGATCGTAGCGTCCCATCGTGCGATAGACGTCCTTCACCCGCGCGTTCTGCTTCTCGCAGGCCTGGCGGAAGGCCTCCTCCCGCTTGGGCGAGTCCTTGATGGTTCGGGCTCCTTGCTCGGTGTACTTGCCCAGGATCATGAACGTTGGCATGGCCAGCCCCCTCTTGCGCCTGCCGTCGTCCCGCACACGGTGCCCCGGCTCCAGCACCGCCACGATACACCTCCCGCGCTCAGATCGCGCCGTCCTCGGCGAGCGCGTCGATCTCGGCGTCGCCATAGCCCAGCTCGGCGAGGATCTCGTGGCGGTGCTGGCCGAGCAACGGCGACGGCCCGATCGTCGTCGGCGAGGCGGAGAGCTTGACCGGGTTGCCCACGGTGACGTACCGCCCGCGCACTGGATGCTCGACCTCGACGATCATGTCGCGCGCGCGCAGGTGGGCGTCGGCCAGGACCTCGCCGGTGTCCAGGCAGGCGCCGCAGGGCACGCCGGCCCCGGCCAGGATCTTCATGACGTCGTGCTTGGAGCGCGTCGAGGTCCACGCCTCCACCAGCGCGTCGACCTCGGCCTTGTGCTGCCAGCGGGCCTCGCCGGTCTCGTAGCGCGGGTCGCCCACCAGGTCGTCCCGCCCGATGGCGCGGAGCAGCGGGTGCCACATCTGCTGCTGCACGAAGACGAAGACGTAGTCGTTGGGGCCGCCGGGGTGACAGCGGTACGTCGTCCCCGGCACGCCGGCGCCGAGCTGGTTGCCGGTGCGCTCCATCGGCCGGCCGAGGCGCTGGTGGTCCCGCAGGCTGACCCGGATGAGGTTGACCACGGCGTCCTGCATCGAGACCTCGACGTGCTGCCCGTCGCCGGTGGCGTGGCGCTGCATGAGGGCGGCCAGGATGCCGATCACGCAGTGCATCCCGGTGCCGGAGTCGCCGATCGACGGCCACACGTAGGTGGGCGGGCCGTCCGGGAACCCGGTGACGCTCATGGCGCCGCCCATGGCCTGGGCGATGGGCTCGTAGCTCTTGTAGTCGCAGTAGGGTCCGTAGGAGCCGAAGCCCTTGATGCTGGCGAAGACCAGGCGCGGGTTGACCTGGCGGAGCGCCGGATACTCGAAGCCCAGGCGTTCCATGACGCCCGGGCCGAAGTTCTCCAGGAGCACGTCGGCGCTCTTCAGCAACGTGCGGAACACGTCCTTGCCACGCGCGTGCTTGAGATTGAGCGTCAGGCTCCGCTTGTTGGCGTTGAAGGCGAGGAAGAACAGGCTGTCGGCGTCCGGCCGGTCCCGCAGGACATGCCGCGCCGCGTCGCCCCTGTCCGGCTCCTCGACCTTGATCACGTCCGCGCCCAGCCAGGCCAGCATCTGGCCGCACGAGGGCCCCGCCTGGTTGTTCGTGAGATCGACGACCCGGATGCCGGCCAGCGCCGCGCTCATCGGCAAACATGCGTACCACAGCCGTCCGGCCGGGTCTAGAATCTGGCCACACGCGACAAGGAGGCCGGCCATGCCCGTCGTCACCCGCCAGATCGGCCCGTGCTTCGCCGCCGAAGTCGAAGGCGTCGACCTGACCCAGCCGCTCTCCGCCGAGGAGGTGGCCACGATCCATGCCGGGATGGACCGGTACGCGGTCCTGGTCTTCCACGATCAGAAGCTCGACGACGAGCAGCAGCTGGCCTTCACGCGCAGCCTGGGAGAGCTCGAGCACGCCATCGGCACCAGCCTGCGGGCGCCGCACGAGTACCGGCTGCCCACCACCTTCGCCGACGTGTCCAATCTCGACCGGGACCACCGGGTCTTCGCCCGCGACGACCGCCGCCGCCTGTTCGCCCTCGGCAACCGCCTCTGGCACTCCGACAGCTCGTTCAAGGTCGTCCCGGCCAAGTACTCGCTGCTGCACGCCCGCAGCGTGCCGTCGAAGGGCGGCAATACCGAGTTCGCCCACATGGTGGCGGCCTACGACGCCCTCGACGCGGAGACCAGGGCCGAGATCGAGGACCTGATCTGCGAGCACTCGCAGATCTTCTCCCGCCAGCAGCTCGGCTTCACCGACTTCACCGACGAGGAGCGCGCGCGCTTCACGCCGGTGCGCCAGCGCCTGGTGCGCACGCACCCGGTGACCGGGCGCAAGTCGCTCTACCTCGCCTCCCACGCGGGCGGCATCGTGGGCTGGCCGGTGCCGGAGGCGCGCGCCTTCCTGCGCGACCTCGTCGAGCACGCCACCCAGCGCCAGTTCGTCTACGCCCACTGGTGGCGGGTCCACGACCTCGTCATGTGGGACAACCGCCAGACGATGCATCGCGCCCGTCCGTTCCCGGCCCACGAGCCGCGCGACATGCGCCGCACCACCCTCGCCGGCGACGGGCCGACGGCGGCCCAGGTCGCCTGAGCGCTTTTCGCCCCCGGCGCGATCGGCGCGCGGGAGCCGTGGTATGGTGGCGTCCATGAGTTGGCTTGGCGCGATCGTGTTGCTGCTCGCCGCCACGGCCGGCCTGCTCGTCGATGCGCCGCCCGCCCGCGGCGCGGAGATCCAGGGCCGCGTCGTCATGAGCGGGACGGTGCCGGCGGTCCGGAAGGTGCCCATCACCATCGATCAGTACGTGTGCGGCACCGAGCAGACCGCCGACGACCTGGTCGTCTCCCCTGCGCGGGAGGTGCGCAACGTGGTCGTATGGCTCGAGAGCCCACCGGCGGGCGCCCCGTCGTCGCCGCCGCCGATGGCCACGCCGATGGATCAGAAGGAGTGCCTGTTCACGCCTCGGGTGGTCATCGTGGCCCCATCCGGCACGGTCCAGTTCCTCAACAGTGACCGGCTGCTCCACAACCTGCACAGCGTGTCGAAGGACAACCCCTCCTTCAACCGGACGCAGCCCAAGGGCCGCACCATCCCGATCACCTTCGCCAGGCCGGAGATGGTCCGCATCGACTGCGACCTGCACTCGTGGATGCGCGGCTGGGTGGTGGTGGCCCCCCACCCGTTCTACGCGCTCACCGACGCCCAGGGCCGCTTCAGCTTCGACAACGTCCCCCCCGGGCAGTACACGGTGCGGGTGTGGCACGAGCGCCTCGGCGAGTCGACGACGACGGTGACGGTCGGCCCCAAGCCGGACGGCCCGGTGACGATCGAGCTGCGCGCGCGCTGATCCCCCCGGCCCCCCGGGCGGCCGTCAGGGCGTGACGTTGATCTTCTTCGAGACCTCCCAGGCGGCCGAGTGCGTCGGCTCCGCCAGCGCGCGCAGCATCCCGCCCTCGTCCAGGGCGATCGTGAACGTCACCTTCGGCGCCGAGAACACCGGATGCAGATAGATGCGGGCGATCTCGGCGGTGTCCTTGTAGAGGGCGATGTAGCGGACGAAATGCTCGGCCAGCGAGGGGTGCAGGTCGGTGCCCACCCCGACGGTCACGTCGAACCACTGGCCGCGCTTCACCGAGTCGGGCGCGCTGATGCGCGGCGTGTGCTTGGGGTCGAAGCTCGACCGGACCTCCTTGAACTCGGGCGTGAACTGCTCCTCCTGCCCGCCCACCGCCGGCGGGGGCGCCACGAGGGCCAGTCCCAGCCCGAGCGCGGCGGCCACCGAGCGCACCTCACGACCCCAGCGGTTTCGCGATCGACTCATGTCGTGGTTCTCCTCGCTCGTCCTCACCTGTCGGCGAGGAACTGTTGGATGAGGGCCAGCAGCTCGCGCGGGCTGTACGGCTTGGCGATGTACGCGGAGGCGCCGGCCGCCAGCGCGCGCTGATCGTCGCCGCTCAGCGCGAACGAGGTGACGACGATGATGGGGACGTCGGCGGTGGCGGGGTCGGTGCGCAGGGCGCGGGTGACGTCGAGCCCGGACATCTTCGGCAGCTGAACGTCCATGAGGACGAGGTCGGGGCGCTCCTCCCGCACCATCCCGAGGGCCGACTCCCCATCGGCCGCCTCGCGCAGGCGGTAGCTGGTGCGGCTCAGCAGCTGGCGCACGATCTTGCGGTTGTACTCGTTGTCCTCGACGTAGAGCACGCTGGGGTGTTTCATGCGGTCACCGGCACCCGCACCGGGACCGCGAACCAGAACGTCGAGCCCACGCCCAGCTCGCTCTCGACCCAGATGCGGCCCCCGTGCATCTCGATGAATTTCCGGCTGATGCTCAGGCCGAGGCCGGTGCCCCCGCCGGCGCCGGTGGCGTCGACCTGCCGGAACTCGTCGAAGACCTTCTCGAGGTCCTCCTTGGGAATGCCGATGCCGGTGTCGGTCACGCGGTAGACCAGCTCGTCGCCGTGGTGCTCCACCCCGATCTCGACCCGTCCCTGCCGCGTGAACTTCAGCGCGTTGCCGGCCAGGTTCATCAGGCATTGCCGGATGCGCTTGGCGTCGCCGTAGGCGACCGGCAGCTCCGCCGGCAGGCTGGCGGCGAACTCCAGGCCCCGCTCGACGGCCAGTGAGCGCAGCGAGACACGCACCGACTCGACGACGTCGTGCACGAGGTATTCCTCCCGTGCCAGCTCCATCCGGCCGGCCTCGATCTTGGAGAGATCCAGCACGTCGTTGATGAGCCCCAGCAGATGACGGCCGTTCGTCTGGATGTCGGCGAGCGGCTCCTCCATCTCGGGCGGGATCTCGCAGTACAGACCGTCCCGCATCATCTCCGTGAACCCGAGGATGGCGTTCATCGGCGTGCGCAGCTCGTGGCTCATGTTGGCCAGGAACTCGGACTTGGCCCGGCTCGCCTGTTCCAGCTGCGCGTTGAGCTGACGCAGCGCGGCGGCCGCCTGGTGCTGCTGGTCCCCGAGCCGGCGGAGCTCGGCGCTCATGCGGTTCATGCGGGCGGCCTGGGCCCCGAACTCATCGCGGTTCTGCACCGTGATGGTCGCCCCGAAGTCGCCGCCGCCGACCGCCGCCAGGAACTCCTGGGCCTTGCGCAGCGGCAGGATGCACGACCACGAGATGATGAAGCCGCACAGCAGGGCGAGGACGATCGCCAGCGCGGCGAAGCACGCGGTGAGGAAGATCGACCGGAAATTGGTCTCCTCCACGGCCTCCTTCAGGCTGGTCATCTGGCGGTTCTCGATCTCGACGAGGCGGCCGACGAGCGCCTCGATCTCCTGGTACGCCCGCTCCTGGCGGCCCAGCAGGCGGGCCGTCGCCTCGTCGAGGCGGCCGTCCCGGATGGCGTTGGCGATGTCGGCCACGGCTTCCATGACGCCGTCCTGGCGGGCCCGGATCTGCTGGATCAGGTCGCGCTCCTCGGCCGTCCCGGCCGCCTCCAGCCGCGCGAGCGCGTCGTTGAATCGATTGTTCTCGCGCAGGATGCGGGCGACGGCGGCCTCGTCCCGGAGCAGCAGCGCCAGCGCGGTGTAGTGCATCTGCCGGGCCAGCGTGTGATCGATCTGCTGGGACCACTCCACTCGCTCGTGCGCCGCATGCATCTTCCGGCTCTGCTCGGCGGTCCGGGAGATGGTCTGGAGGCTGACGCCGGCCATGGTGATGAAGAGGCCGGTGATCACCAGGAACGCGACGAGCAGCTTGGTGTGGACCGACGCGGGCACGCGGGCCACCCAGCCGACGAGGAACCCGAGCGGCGTGCGGGTGAGCAGGAACAGCACGACCCGGTTCAGGCCGTCCCGGCTGATATCGTCGTACCGTGCGACGCGTGCTGATCGTCTCATCCCGAGATCACGGCAACAGCGCTGGCTCGCCGAGAGAATAGCACGCCCGGCCGGCCGGGGCCCCGCCCTCCCGGACACCCTCCTTGGTGGCCCGCAGGGACCGCAGTCTATAATCCGAGGAATCGACGAGAGGGGGTGAGCCCATGGCGAAAGGCACCGGGATGCGAAAGGAAAAGAAGAAGCCGAAGCAGAAGAAGAAGTAACGGCGGATGACGCGTTCGCTTCTGCTCAGCTGCGAGGCGGCGAGCAAGGCCTACGGGGCCCGGTCGCTCTTCGACGATCTGTCGTTCGGATTGTTCGAAGGCGACCAGGCCGGCCTCGTCGGTCCCAACGGCTCCGGCAAGTCCACGCTCCTCAAGATCCTGGCCGGCATCGAGACGCCCGACCGCGGCTCCCGCTCGCTCCGCGGCGGCGTCCGGGTCGGCTACGTGCCGCAGGATCCCGTCTTCCCCGCCGGACGCACGGTCGACGAGGTCGTCATGGCCACGCTGGCCGGCGTGGACGAGGAGGACCGGCCCGGCCGGCTGGCGCAGGCCCTGGGCCGCGCCGGGTTCGCGGACGGCCGCGCGGCCGCCGACACGCTGTCGGGGGGCTGGAAGAAGCGGTTGGCCATCGGGCGCGAGCTGGCGGCGGCGCCCGACATCCTGCTGATGGACGAGCCCACCAACCATCTGGACGTGGAGGGCATTCTCTGGCTCGAAGGCCTCCTGGCCGAGCGGAGCCGCGCGTGCCTCGTCGTCAGCCACGACCGCTATTTCCTGGAGCACGTCGCCACGCGGATGTTCGAGCTGAACCCCGCCTACCCCGGCGGACTGTTCGCGACCGACGGCCGCTACAGCGAGTTCCTGGCCCGGCGCGACGAGTTCCTGCAGGGGCAGGCTGCGTACCAGGAATCGCTGGCCAACACCGTGCGGCGCGAGATCGAGTGGCTCCGCCGCGGCGCCAAGGCCCGCTCGACCAAGGCCCGGGGGCGCATCAAGGAGGCGGGCCGGCTCATCGAGGAGCTGGAGGAGCGCCGGGCGCGCGGCGCCACGGCCACGGCGGGGATCGACTTCGCGTCCTCGCAGCGCCGGACGCGCCGGCTGCTGGTGGCGCGCGGCCTGACGAAGTCGCTCGGCGGCCGTCGGCTGGTCAGCGACCTCGACCTCGTCATCACGCCCGGCACGCGGGTCGGGCTCATCGGGCCCAACGGCAGCGGCAAGACGACGCTGCTGAACCTGCTCGCCGGCACGCTGCCGCCCGACGCCGGCGAGATCGAGCGCGCCGACGGCCTGCGGGTGGCGCGCTTCGAGCAGGAGCGGGGCGGCCTCGATCCAGCCCAGAGCCTGCGCCGCGCGCTCGCGCCCGAGGGCGACGCGGTCACCTGGCAGGGCCGCAGCGTCCACGTCGCCGCCTGGGCCAGGCGGTTCCTGTTCCGGCCCGAGCAGCTCGAGATCCCGGTGGGCCGCCTGTCGGGCGGCGAGCAGGCGCGCATCCTCATCGCGCGCGCGATGCGCGAGCCCGCCGACCTCCTCGTCCTCGACGAGCCCACCAACGACCTGGACATCCCCACCCTCGAGGTGCTCGAGGACGGCCTGGCGGAGTTCGACGGCGCGCTCGTCCTCGTCACCCGCGACCGCTTCATGCTGGAGCGCGTGTCCACCGTGATCCTCGCGCTCGACGGCCACGGCGGGACGGCGACGTTCGCCGACTACGCGCAGTGGGAAGCGGACCGGCGGGCGGCCGCCCCGGCGCTCCGCCAGTCGGCGGAGCGTGCGTCCGAACGCGAGCGGCCCCGGACGAAGCGGCTCGGCTATCGCGAGCAGCGTGAGTGGGACGGCATGGAGCAGGCGATCCTCGACGCCGAGCGCGCGGTCGAGGCGTGCCGGCGTGAGGCGGAGGACCCCGCGATCGCCTCCGACGCGCTCGCCCTCCAGCAGCGCTACGCGGCGCTGGAGGCGGCGCGCGCGGAGGTGAACCGGCTCTACGCGCGCTGGGCGGAGCTGGAGGCCCGGCAGGCTTGACGCGGCTGGAGTAGAATCGGCCACAGGTCCCAGGGTCCGGTCCTGTCCCGGAAAGGAGAGGGTCATGACCGTCCAGACGCACGTCTCCCCCACCCTCGACGCGTCCCGGCTCTACCGGGAGGGCATGATCGCCGGCGTGCTCGGCGCCGCCGCCGTCGCCGCGTGGTTCCTGCTCCTGGACGCGCTGGCCGGACGCCCGCTGTGGACCCCGACCGTGCTCGGGACCGCGCTGTTCCGGCGCGGCGCCGGCCTCGACGCGGCGGCCACGCTGCCGGTGTCGCCCGAGATGGTCTGGATGTTCACGTGGGTCCACGGGCTCGTCTTCGCCGCCCTCGGGGGCATCGCCGCCCGCCTGCTCGGCTACGTGGAGCGCCATCCCGGCGCCGGCTTCGGCGTGCTCCTGCTCTTCGTCGTCTTCCAGTTCGCGTTCATCGCGGCGGCGACGGTGTTCGCCGCCCCGGTCCTGCGCGTGCTGTCGGCGTGGTCCATCCTCGTCGCGAACCTGGTCGCCGCGGCGGCGATGACCGCCTACCTGCGCCGGCGGCACCCCGACCTTCGCATCAGTCCCTGACGAGGGTCGGGCGACGTCCCGGCATCGTTCGCTCCTGATCCGTCTCGCCCTGCTCCTGCTCGCTCCCGCCCCGGCGCTCCTCGCCAGCGCCGGCCCCGCTGACGCCCAGACCCCCCGCCGCGGCGGGGTGCTCCGGCTCACCGACCGGGAGGCGCCCAATCTCGCTCGGCTACCGGGTCATGTTCACCTGGCTCGAGCGGTCGGCGCGGCCGGACGAGGGAGGGCGCCGGCGCGGCGCCCGCCCTCGTCCGGGGCCGTCACCGACGGCGGTCGTCCTCCGGTCGCGGCGGCTCGGGGCGCTCGCGCTCGTACGAGCCGCCGCCGTACCCGCCCCAGCTGCGTTCCTCGCCATGACGGAACTGTCCATGGGCGAGGACGTTCTCGCTGCCGGCGAAGACGACGAGCTCGTTGCGGACGCGCACCACGCCGGGGATCCGGGCGACGGCCTCCTCGGCCGTCCGGCGCTCGGCCTCGGTCTCCACGCGCCCGGTCAGCTCGACGGAGCCATCGGCGACGCTCACGCCGATGACGCGCGGACGGGTGGCGGGGTTGGCCAGGAGGGCCGCCCGGGCGAGGGCGCTCAGACTGCGGTCGCGGAGCGCCTGGCGGGAGGCATCGGTCGGCGTGAGGCGCTCGTCCAGGAGCCTCTCGCGGAGCACGCCGACGGCGCGCGTCACGCTCGTCCGCTCGGTGTTGACCACGACGTCGTACAGCAGCGGCTCATCCCAGTCGACGTGGTACAGGAACCGGACGCGAGCGGCCAGGTCGCGGTCGGCGTCCCGCACGTAGTCCCGGGCCGCCTCCGCCGTCAACCCCTGCTCCCGCTCGAGCCGCTCGGCCCGCAGCTGCTCGGGAGCAATGACGCGCACCCGCAGGGCGTGCGGGACGTCGCCGAGGATGATGGTCGAGGCGCGGCCGACGAGCACCGCCCGCCCGCGGGCAGCCATCTCGAGGACGATGGCCTCGACGTAGGTCATGTAGCGCCGCTGGCTGTGACGGAACCGGTCCCACAGCGTGGGCTTCTCCTCGATGGCGTGCCGCAGGTCCAGCACGCCCTCGCCGAACGACTCGGCCGCCTTCGTGATGATCTCCCGATCGGCGAACTCCCAGCCGAGCGCGCCGGCCAGGGCCCGCCCGATCTCCGTTCCTCCGCTCCCCACCGTCTCCGAGATGGCCACGATGCTCATCACCCACCTCCTGCTGTGAACGCACGAACGCCCCCGGCGGCCACCCGGGGTGGCCGGCGAGGGCGCTGACGACGAACTGCGCGAAGCCGTCCCGGCGTCATGCCGCGCTCCTTGCCGCTTGGACGTTTCGCTCCTCGGACTGATCCGGAGTCTAGGCGCCCGGGAGCACGGCGTCAACCGGGCGGCGTCGAACGGGGCGAGGTCAGCCGGCTCCCTCTTCCATGGGACGGGCGGGCGAACGCTCGGTGGCCGGCGCGCTCGCCGCCGAGGTCGGCTGCAGCCGGATGCGGCGCATGAACGGCAGGAACAGCGGCACCAGCGTGAACATCACCGCCAGCAGCCAGAAGTCGTCCGCATAGGCCAGCAACTGCGCCTGGGTCACCGTCTCGCGGTAGAGCATGGCCATCGCCTGGCGGTCGGCGGTGAAGGCGTCGCTGCCCTGGCTCACGAAGTGGCCGGCCCACTGGGCCAGCCGGGCGCGCGTCTCCGGGTCCCACACGGTGACGTGGCTGGTGAGGGTGGCCTGGTGGAACTGGCTGCGCTGGGCGAGCAGCGTGGTCGCCACCGCGATCCCCACGCTGCCGCCGACGTTGCGCAGCATGCCGTACACGGCGGTGGCGTTGACGAGCTTGTCACGCCGGATGGTGGCCAGCGTCAGCGTGGAGAGCGGCACGAAGATGAACCCGATCGCGAACCCCTGGATGAAGCGCGGCAGCGCCAGGGCCCAGTAGTCCATCCCGAGGGTGAGCGAGGTCATCATGTAGAGGCTGACGGCGTTGAGCAGACAGCCGAACGCCAGCATCATCCGCTGGTCGACGCGGGTCACCATGCCCGAGGCGAACAGCGAGAAGATGTTGCCGAGCCCGCCCGGCGCCAGCACCAGGCCGGCGGTCCAGGCGTCGTAGCCCAGCAGCTTCTGCGTGAACACGGCGATCAGCAGCATGCCGGAGAACATGCCGAACCCCACGATCGCGATCAGCGTGGCCCCGGTGGCGAAGTTCCGGTCGGCGAACACCGTGAGGTCCAGGATGGGATCGCTGGCCATCAGCTCCCGGATGAGGAAGCCGGCCAGGGCGCAGACGGCGACGATCGTCAGCGCGACGATCGTGGTCGAGTCGAACCAGTCCTCCCGCTCGCCCCGGTCCAGGACCAGCTGCAGGCACGCGAAGCCCACGATCATCAGCCCGAGCCCCCACCAGTCGATCCGGGCGGCCCGGCGCAGGTACGGCGAGTCGAACAGGAAGGCGCTGCCCATGAGGAAGCCGACGATCCCCACCGGCAGGTTGATGTAGAAGATCCAGCGCCACGACCACTCGTCGGCCAGGTAGCCGCCGACGGTCGGCCCCAGGATCGGCCCCAGGATGAAGCCGACGCCCCACACCGCCATCGCGAGCCCGCGCTGGTGGAAGGGAAAGATCTCCCAGAGCACCGCCTGCGACATCGGGATGATCGGCCCGCCGCCCAGCCCCTGGAAGATGCGGGCGATGATCAGCGTGGTCAGGTCGGGGGCGGCCCCGGAGGCGAACGAGCTGACCACGAACAGGGTGGTGCAGATCAGGAAGAACCGCTTGCGCCCGAACAGTCCCGTCAGCCACCCGGTGGCCGGGATGACGACGGCGTTGGCGGCCAGGTAGGAGGTGATGACCCACGACACCTCGTCGAGTCCCGCCGACAGCGAGCCCTGCAGGTGCGGCAGGATGACATTGGTGACGCTGGTGTCGAGGATCTGCATGAAGGCCACCACCATGACGGTGAAGGTGATGGCCCACTTCTGGGCGGGCGAGACCGCAGGCGCGTCCGGCGCTGGGGACGTCATTGTCTCGAGCCGTGGCGATAGGATATGCGCCGGGGAGCGGGAATGCGAGCCACGCCGCGCCCGTCAATCCGCTCGCCTTCCCCGGCGGCACTGGCGCTCGCCGGGATCTTCGCCATTCGCAAATGTCCACCGCGCGCGGACGGGCGCTGGCGGCGGGGCGCGTGGGCGCCGGCGGCGCCGGCATGGCTCGCCGGTCGCGGCAGGCTCGCTCCGGACGGGGGCGAGCGCGATCCCCCCATCCCCCAAGGGGGCTGGCTCGCTGGTGAGTCGGCTCGCCGATCACGCGCTCGCCCCCGTCCTGCGCTCGCGCACGCGACGACGGCTCGCCCTGATGGCGCCGCCGGCGCCCCGGCACCCCGCCGCCAGCACCCACCCACGGTCGGCGCCCGTTCGTGAATAGTCCGGGCTAGTGTCCCGAGTCAGAAGTCCGCGGGGAGTGCCGACGTGGGCGAGGTGCCCATGGGGTGGGGTCCGTGGACCCGTTCCCGCCGCCCGTCACCGCGCGCCCCGCAGCCTGATGGAGCCCAGCCGTGGCGGGTGCGAGGCGGACTCCAGCCTCGTGGTGCCGCGGACCCCACCCCATGGGCACCTCGCCCACGTCGCTCCGGCCGTCGGCGAACTTCTGACTCGGGGCACTAGCGGCGGGCTCCGCGCTTGCGCTTGGCGCTGGCGCGCGCCTTGGGGCGTGGCTTGCGCTTGCCGGTGCTCTTGCGCTTCGGCGCGCTCTTCTTCGCCTTTCCCTTCGACTTCGGCTTGGGCTTGGCGCGGCGGCGCGCGGGCGCACGGGGCGCGGGTGGCGGCTCGGGAGTGTCCATCGGGGCATAGGGCGGCATCGAGGGCGTCATCGGGCTCATGCCTTCCATCGGTCGTTCCATCGGCGTCCTCCGGGCGGCGGTCAGGCTGCTGCCTTACGGTGCACGCGGCGACGGGGCCGCGCAAGGGGGATGTTCGAGACGAGCCGCGATGCGGGCCCGCCGGCGGGCGCCCGCCGCCGCCAGCGCGCGATTGGACCACACGGCGAGCGTCGAGCCGGCGAGGATCGCGCGCACGGCCGCGCGCGAGATCTTGATCGGTGCCGGGGCGGCGACCGGGTTGGCGTCGGCGGCCAGCGCGGCGAGGGTGGCCTGGCCGATGAGCAGCGGCCACGCGCAGGCCAGCCGCATGCGCCACTCGCGGCGCGGGATGGCCAGCGTGTAGCGCCAGGCGGCGTCGTAGTGTCCCAGCGCCACGCCGAGCACGCGCTCCAGGACGGGCCGCGCGCGGGCGGCGCCGGCCGGGGCGAGCAGGTCGGCCGGCTGCAGGCCGACCGAGGCCAGCTCGCGCGCCGGAAGATAGCAGCGGCCGTGGGCGAGGTCGGCCGGCACGTCGCGCAGCACGTTGGTCAGCTGAAGCGCCTTGCCGAACCGCACGCCGGCCGCGCGCATCGCGACGGCGTCCCAGCCCGCCAGCCGCGGGCGGTGGGCCACGTGCAGCTCGGTCCAGAACTCGCCGACGCAGCCGGCGACCAGGTAGGTATAGCGGTCGAGGTCCTCGAGCGTCTCGAGCGCGGCCAGCCCGCCCGCGTCCTCGCCGGGAAAGCGCTCGAGGTCGAACAGCATGCCGTCGGTGATGGTCGTCAGCGTCGCCCGCACCCGCGCGCGATCGGCCTCGGCCAGGCGTCCCACCGCCGCCAGCACGGCGTCCACGCGCTCGAGCAATCGGCGCTCGGCGGCGTGCGCCTGCTGTGGCGCGCACGCGCGAGCGACGGCGGCGGCGTCGGCCGGCTCGCCGCCGTACGCGCGGCGCAGCGTCTCGAGGTGGCGGATGCGCTGGGGGCGGGCCACCAGGCGCGTGTCGGCGACGGTGTCGGCGGCCCGGGCCAGCAGGTACGCGAGCCCGAGCGGCTCGCGCAGCGGGCGGGGGAGGATGACGAGCGAGAGGTAGAAGCTCCGGCTGACGCGCCGGAGCAGGTCGCCCAGCAGCTCGTCAGTCGAAGTCAAATGGCCGCTTGGGCGGATCCGGCGAGTCCTTGGCGCGCTTGAGGCCCTCCTGGAACTTGCGGTCGAGGACCTTGCCCTTCTGCGACTCGGCTTCCATCTGCGCCCGGAAGCGCTCCTCGCGCTCGGCCGACTTCGACCGGAGCGCGCTCAGCGCGCCGCCGAGGTCGTCCACCGTGCGCTTCGCGGGCGGGGCCTCGTGCGCGACGACCGCGCGCACCTCGGGATCGATCGTGAGCTTGGCCTGGCAGCACGGACACGCGACGACGAACACCGGGGTCGACATGGGCGTCACGCTAGCAAGGGGTCGGGGAGGGGTCAAGGGGCGTAGAATGCGGGTCGATGGGCGACCTCGCCAACGAGTTCTCCTGGTCGCGCAGCCGCGACGCCACGTTCCAGGATTGCCGGCGCAAGTACTTCTACCACTACTACGGGGCCTGGGGCGGCTGGGAGGCGGACGCGCCCGCCGACGTGCGGCGGCTGTACGTCCTCAAGCAGCTCGCCTCCCGCCAGATGTGGGCGGGCCGCGTCGTGCACGACGCGATCGAGATGGCGCTGCACGTCTTCCGCGAGGGCCGCCACGTCCCGGTCGAGCCGTTCGTCACCGACGTCGTCGAGCGCATGCGGGGCGAGTGGCGCGGCTCCCGCGACGGCCGCTATCGCGACCGCCCCAAGACCCTGGCGCTCTTCGAGCACGAGTACGCGCTCGACCTCAAGCCGGAGGTGTGGCAGGCGCTCCGGGGCAACGTCGTCACCTGCCTGCGCAACTTCTTCCGGCTGCCGCTGCTGGCGGCCGTGCGCAAGACGGCGCCCGAGCACTGGTCGATCGAGCACTGGTCCAAGGTGTTCGACTTCGAGGGGACGCCGATGTGGATCGCGCCCGACTTCGGCTTCTGGAGCGACGAGGGCCGTCTCACCCTCATCGACTGGAAGACCGGGGGCGCCGACCCCGACACCACCGCGTTCCAGCTCGGCTGCTATGCGCTCTACGCGCGCGAGATGCTGGGCGTGGAGCCGGCCCGGGTCGACCTGCTGGAGGTCAACCTCCGCGAGCCCACCGTGACGCCGCTGAAGTGGGACGAGGCCCGGCTCGACGACATCCGCCAGCAGCTGCGCCTGTCCATCCGGTCGATGCGGGCCTACCTGGCCGACCCCGGCGCGAACGTCGCCCGTCTCGACGACTTCGAGCGGACCGAGGAGCTGCGGATCTGCCGGTGGTGCAACTTCCGGGTGGTGTGCCGGCCCGAGCTGTGACCGGCGCGGCGGTCCTCCGGGTCCTGGTCGTGGAGGACGAGCGCGAGCTCGGCCGCGTCGTCCTGGACTACCTCCTCTCGCTGGGGCACCAGGGGGAGGTGGTCGGCAGCGCCGAGGACGCCCTCCGGCACCTGGGTGCCGTCCGGCCGCACGTGATCATCCTCGACGTCAAGCTGCCCGGCATGAGCGGTCTGGAGTTCATGCGCCTTCCGGCCGTGCGGGAGTCGGGGGTGCCGGTGATCGTCGTCTCGGGATACGTCGACGAGGCGCAGGCCCGGGAGTGCCTGCGGGCGGGCGCGCTGGAGTTCCTGGCCAAGCCGGTGCCGCTGGGCGTCCTCGGCACGGTGCTCGACCACGTCGCGGTCCTGGCCGGCCCGGGCGACGAGACCGAGCCGGCCGAGCGGCGCCGGGCCGCCCGCCTGGCCGTCACCCTCCCGGTGCGTGCCGTCACCGAGCACGGCCGGACCGTGACCGGCGCCGTCGTCGAGGTGAGCACGACCGGCCTGCGTGCCCGCTTCACGGGCCCGCTGCGCGCCGGGGCGCCGGTGCGGTTGACCATCACGCTGCTCGACGGCGGCGCGCCGCTGGACGCCGTGGCGCTGGTGGTCCGGGTCGAATCGGACGGCACCGTCGCCTGCTGGTTCCTCGACGCGACGCCGGCCGAGACCGAGCGCCTCCTCGCTCGGGCGCGGGCCACGCGGTAGCCCCGGAGGGGGCCGACGTGAAGTTGCGAGGCGAGACGAGAGGTTTGGGATCCCATTGCCGTCAGCCGATCCCGGGGCGCTTCATTATCTTGGCGATGACGACAAACTCAGGGATTCGAAGGAGCGCATCGAGTGTTCGGTGGCTGATGTCTTCGAGTTTATTCAGTTTGCTGGTCCACTCTCCGGATGGAAGTTGTCGCGCGACGTGCGATGCTTCCCCTTCAAGGTCGGCATAGATCGCGATCTTCTCCATGCCATCTTCGAGGTCGGCGTCATCGCAGACCTCGAAGTTGAACAGCGAGAACAGTTGAATCCAGGCGTCAACGGTGTCGTCAGCCCGGATGTCTTCAGGCCAATAGTATCCGGAGATGCCACCGCCGCGGCCCACCGGATCGAAGTAGAGGTCGCTATAGAGAGCCCAGCCGACACAATTAGGTCTATCCGCTTGATCGCTCGTGATGGAGTAGCCGCTGATTCTGAGATGCGGGAACAGCGCTTCAAGTTCAGCGGGATCCTGCATCCATCAAGCGCGCCGTTGAAACTTCCACCAAGCCAACCATGCGCTCCGCGCTTGTTCGAAATCGCTACACCCACTCGCTGGGTTCTCTCGTGTGATTCGCTGGAGAGCCCAGAACCAGTGCCCTCCATGGCGTGCGAGTTCCTCAAAGATCAAAGGAAGCACCGTCGGACCCATTCCAATAATCTCTTGATAGGACTCGTGCATCGCGGTCTTGGTGATCGATGAAATGAGCGCGGTCTCGCGTTTCCAGCGTTTGACGAGCGCACCAAAGTCGCTCCGGAGCTTCTCTTCGTCGCTCCGCTGGCGAAGTGTCTGTGGGATGGCAACAGGCGCTGTGTACGTGAACGAGCGGGACATGCCAGCCACCCAAGCGCTCGCGAGCGCGACCGTAGGAGAGAGTTGCTGTCGAGCTACCCTTTCGAGCACCTCTTCAACCTTGAGGGCCATGTCGCTACATCTTTCTGCGGACGCTGTCTGGGGCTTCGACCACCGTTACCGACGTCCCGGGGAGCGCGAGATAGACAGGCTTGCCCTCGATGTCGAATTCATCCATGCGGAAGACGGCGTGAACGGGGGTCGAGACGCGAATGAGTGAGCCATCCTCGAGGCGGTATTCTGCGACGCTCTCGCGGTTCCGCTCGACGATATCGACTTCGGTCACGTCGAGTACGCGATCACCCAAATTGATCCTCCGCCGTTTCTCAGGCATCGCTCGTCCCCACTCTGTTCCGTCGGTCTACTGTCTCATAGTATCGCGATCGACGGAACGACCGGTACCCCTCGCGTCGCGTTCATGCCGGGGTGGTGCCTTATCGAATCGTTCTTGAACCGAAACGCCTGACGTCCAGACGACGGAACAGGCGGAAGTGGCTCGACGCTCACATCCCGACCTTGACCGAGAACGCTACTACGCTGTCGATGTCCCCATGTGATCAATCCAGGACCACCAGGCCCCGGTGCGATCGATTGAGCGGATGGGCGCCCGTGCCGGTCACCAGCGCTGTCTCGGTCACGGTGAGGCCGGCCTCGCCGGCGGCGTAGTAGGGCGTCTCCGGGCACACCACCATGCCCATCTCGAGCGCCCCGCCGCCCGGCGCCAGCCACGGAGCCTCGGTGGCCTCGAGCCCGATCGCGTGGCCCATGTGATGGCGCTCGAAGCCCGGCAAGCCGGCCTTGCGGACGGCGGCCACGCCGGTGTCGAACAGCTGGCTGCCGGTGACGCCGGGGCGCAGCGCGTCCAGCAGCGCCTCCATGCCCGCGTGCAGGGCATCGAAGACCGCCTGCTGCCGTGCGGAGGGCTCGCCCATCACCGCCATGCGGGCGACGTTGGAGCGGTAACCCTTGGCGACGCAGCCGAGGTCGAAGCGCACGAAGTCGCCGCTTCGCAAGGCGCGCTCGGTCGGCCACGGCGCCGGCACCGCCGAGCCGGCGCCGAACGCGACAATGGTGCGGTAGGGCGCAACGCCCCGCCGGGTCGCCTCGTGCTCGAACGCCGTGGCGGCCTCCCGCTCGGTCACCCCGGGCCGCAGCAGGCCCAGCACGGCGTCGAGGCTTTCCTCGGTGAGGTGCAGCGCCTGCTGCAGGCAGTCGATCTCGTACGGGCTCTTGACCAGCCGCGCAGTTGCGAACGCCTCGGAGGCCGACACCAGTGTGTGGCCGGCCAGCCGCTGGCCGAGCGCGGCCACCCGGGCGGCGGGCAGCGCGGCGTCGTCGAGCCCGATCCTCCCGGCTCGCAGCCCGAGCGCCGCCAGGCCGGCGGCGAGCGCGTCCTCCGCGGTGGCCGCCGAGCTGGCGGCGACGGCGCGCAGCCGGCGCGCGCGCTCCCCGCCGGCCGCGGTTTCCACAGTGGCCGGGCCGGCCGAGGCGCCAGGCGGCGGCGAGGCGGGCCCGTAGTCGTAGGAGAACCGGCCGTGGCAGACGACGTGGTCGGCCTGCGCGTCGCCGTCGATCACCGCCAGCGCGTCGATCGTCGGCACCACCAGGGCGGCGCCGGCGCGGGCGGCCACGGCGTAGATCTCGGTGGCCGGCTGCACGGCCCGGGCGAGGCTCCAGAACCCGGTGACGTACGCGACGTTGGCGGGGGAGGAGGCCACCAGCGCGTCGAGGCCCTCGCCCTCGAGCGCCGCGGTCAGCCGCTCGGCCTGGTGCGGGTACATCGGTCAGATCGTGAGCAACGAGCCGGTCACGTGGGCGGCCGATTCGCCGGCCAGGTACGCGATGCCGTCGGCGACGGCCTCGACCGGCGTCCACGTCTTGGGGTCGACGCCGGGCATGGCGGCGCGATTGGCCGGCGTGTCCATGGTGCTCGGCAGGACCGCGTTCACGGTCACGCCGCGCCCGCGCAGCTCCTGGGACAGGGCCAGCACGAACGCGATGACGCCGGCCTTGGCAACGGTGTAGGCGATGAAGCCGCCGGCCGGCGGCAGCACCGCCCGCGAGGCGACGGCCACGATGCGCCCGGACCCGGCGGCCAGCATGGCGGGCGCGACGGCGCGGCAGGCGACGTAGGTCGTCGTGAGGTTCAGGCCGAGCTGCGCGTCCCAGGTGGCGCGGTCCGTGTCGACCAGCCCGCCCATGGCGAAGCCCCCGACGGCGGTGACGAGCACGTCGATCCGGCCGTGGCGCCCGAGCGCCCGCGCCGCCAGCGCGGTCATGGCGGCATCGTCGGCGACGTCGCAGCGCTCGGGCACCAGGCGGGCGCGGGCGGCGGCGTCCACCGAGGCCTCCAGCCGCTCACGCTCGGCCTGCACGATCCAGGGGACCCACACGACGGCGCCGTCGGCCAGGAATCGGCGGGTGATGGCCGTGCCGAGCGCGCCGCTGCCGCCGGTCACGAGGGCGACCCGGGACATGGCTTACTCCCCCGCCGCCGGAGCCAGCATGAGGGCCGAGCGCTGGATCTCGTCGTAGCGGACCTTCGTCACGTCGAAGTCGTCGAGGTTGTCGCGCAGCTTCTTGAAGGTCTGCTCGAACGACGGCAGCGTCTTGCGCGCGCGCGTGAGCGGCGTGGTCCGGGCCAGCAGGTAGTTCTTGACGTAGGGGTGGTTGATGCCGCGCTTCTTGACCTTCGCCACGACCTGCCCCAGGGTCTCGTCGGCCGCCCGCACCAGCTCGGCCCGCTCGGTGCGCTCCTCCAGTCCCCGGCGAAGCGTCCCCTTGAGGAACCTGTCCACCCGGCGCAGGATCGGGGCGAACGCCCCGCCCGCGAACCGTCTGTTCTGCTCGTAGAGGAGGCCGAGCGTGATGAAGTGCGCCGACTCGAACTGGAACGCCCAGTCCTCCTCGCCCGCGGACGGCTGCTGCTCGACGAGCGCCCGGTACATCCGGATGACCTCCAGCGATTTCTCCTTGAGGTTGTGCGCCTTCTCGGTGTTGAGCGGCAGCACCTGGAACGCGACCTCGGGCTCGGCCACCAGGATCGCCGGGATGTACTCGGCCTTGAGCTTGTCGAGCGCCGCCCGCCGGTGGTTGCCGTTGGGCGTCCAGTACACGCCGGGCTCGGGGGAGACCGCCAGGATGGGGTCCACGAACCGGTCGATCTTCCGGACCGCCTCGGTCAGCCGCTTCACGTGGGTGGGGGAGACGTCGCGCTGGTAGGGGCTCGCCTGCACCCGGCTGTGCGGCAGCAGGCAGAAGAGCTGCCAGTGCTCGCCGACGGGCTCCTGGTAGGCGGCCAGCACCCGCCCGCCGTCGCGCTCCACCTGCTCGGCCAGCGCGCGGGCCGCCTTCGACGGCTCCCGGTCCGGATGCACCGTGTAGTTCGCCATGGCGGGTCCCAGGATACGTCAGACGGCCGGGGCGGGGGCGGCGGCACGCCGGCGCCGGACGAGGGCCCGCAGGCTGCCGTAGATGCCGGCCGGCAGGAAGATGATGAAGAGGATCAGCAGCAGGCCGTAGATCGTCTCGGCCATGCCGATGAACTTCACGCCGAACAGCACGCGCAGGTACTCGGCCAGCGCGATCGTCAGGGCGGTGCCGACGCTGGGGCCGAGCATCGTGTACATGCCGCCCAGGACCACCGCGAACACGATCCGCAGCGAGACGCCGATGCCGGCCAGGGTGTCGGGGTTCACGTAGGAGATGTACTGCGCGTAGGCGACGCCGCCGACGGCGGTCAGCGACGCCGACAGCACCGTGATGCCGACCTTGAAGCGGGTGACGTGGATGCCGACCGAGGCCGCCGCGGTCTCGTCCTCGCCGATGGCCTCCATGGCCGAGCGCGCCATCGAGCGGTCCACCCGCGCCCACACCCACAGCCCGGCCAGCCACAGCGCCAGCGCGCCGTAGTAGAAGACCCGCTTGTCGGCGAACTGCACGGCCAGCAGGCTGTCGCCGCCGGCCGGCTTGACGGTGACGCCGAGCGAGCCGCCGGTCCAGTCGCGCTCGGCGATGATCAGCAGCCGGACGACCTCGCCGACGGCCAGCGTGACGAGGGCGAAGTAGTGGCCGACCACCTGGAAGCGCGAGCACGGGTAGGCCACGATCGCCGCGAAGACGGCGGTGAGCAGGACCGCGACCCCGCCGCCCAGCCAGGGCGTGAGACCGAAGAAGTTCCAGAGGAGCGTCGTCGTGTAGGCGCCCAGCCCCAGGAAGGCGCCGTGGCCGAGCGAGGTGAGGCCGAACCGTCCCATGAGCGACCACGCCCCGCCGATGAACGACCAGATGAAGATCTGCACGAGGACGTGGATCGTGTACTCGCGCATGCCCCCCATCGGCAG
>DASWJN010000081.1:0-4929 GCA_036397135.1 Candidatus Methylomirabilota bacterium | reverse complement strand
GAACACCACGCGCGGATCCCACAGCTGCTGGTAGAGGTACGCATCCGGCAGCTTGCGATCGGCCAGCGTCGAGAGGTCCGGTCCGACGCTGCCGGCCGGCCACACGTCGTCGCCCGGCACCAGGTGGCAGCCCGTGCACGGGCCCTTGGCGCGGTTGAGGAAGAGGGCGCGGCCGCGCTTGGCATCGCCGGTGACGCCGGCCGGCATGGCCGCCTTCTGCACCGGCAGCTCGGGGCGGGCGTCCGCGTAGGCGTACGTCCGGTACCCGCCGAAGTCGCGCGTCGTCCAGCCGCGATAGCGCACGGCGACCCGCCGGCCGTCGGGCTCGACGCGGATGTCGCCGCGCGCCTCGGGGAGCGCGCGTGACTCCCAGCGGGGGACCGTGGCGTGGTCGGCCGTGGCGCAGGCCGCTGCCAGCAGCGCGAGCCCGAGCCACCGCAGCCTGGTGCGCGGTGGCATCTCAGCCGAACGTGATGTCGGTTGTGCCCTCGTACCGGCCCCCGTGCGTGTCGTGGAACGTCACGGCCAGCTTGCCCGGGTCGGTGGCCTTGAGCGTGAACGCGAAGAACGGGTTCTCGCTGACGCTCTGGGTCGTGTCGAGCGTCGCGATCGTCTTGCCGAGATAGGTCACGGTGACCTTGTCGATGTAGCGGTATTTCTTGTCGACGATCTTGCCGGCCTTGTCACGCTCGACGCGCTCCATGGGATGGATCACCAGGCAGCGCACGCGGATCACGTCTCCGGCCTTGATGCTGGACGGCACGCGCAGCCGCACCTTGCCGATGTCTGACATCGCCCTCAGCCTCCGCAGCCGCCGACGGTGACCTTCACCTCGCGCTTGACCTGCCAGAGCGTGCCGTCGCTCTGCTCGACGACGGCCCGCACGTCGCCCGTCTCGCCCAGCCGGATGTTGGCGCCCATGTAGGCCTGGCCCGAGTCGGGGGTCATGGCGATCCGGGCGACGATCGGGATCCGGTTCTTGTCGGCCACCACGTAGATGTGCTTGACGTAGCTCTGCGGCGTCATCGGCGCGTTGACCTCGACCGCCACCGGCACCACCGCGCCGTTCTCCGCGATGAGCGGGATGTCGAGCTTGATCATCCCACTCCCGTCCTTCATCGCCCGCCCGGCGAACACCCGCTTGAGCGCCGCCTCGACCGGCTCGTTCTGCCCGAGCGCCTGGGCCGCCGCCGGCCTCGGCTTCAGCGCGATCGAGCCGCCGGCCGCCGCAACCATACCGGCCGTGCCGAGCGCTCTCAGCACGCCGCGCCGGCTCACCCCGTTTGCCATCCTGTGCGCTCCGGCCATACTCAGTCCACCTCCGCGCCACCCTTTACCACGCATTTCCGCCTTTGTCGACCGGAGTTCTGGCTGGGAGGTTCGCGGTGGCCTCCCCTACTCGATGAGCGCCTTGAATACCGCGTCGGCTACATCGCTGTAGAACTCGATGTTGAGCTTCGTCCACAAAGTCGTCGGGCAGATCGTTCAGCGCGCGGCGGCTGGCGACAGGCATGAGCAGCGTCGACGCCTGCTTGTCCACGGCCGGTTCGGCACCGGATTCGCGATCAACTCGAGCGAGCCGCCGAGATTGAGCGGCCCGTCGACGATCGCGACGTCCCGCGTGCTTCGCTCGAGCAGCCCGCCGACGAGGACGATCAGCACCGAGGTTCGCCCGGACCTGTTGGCGTCGAACGAGCGGAGCTGGATGGAGTACTCGCGGGGCCCAAGCGCGCCTCTGGCCGGTAGTCGCCGAGCGGTCCCCTCACCGGCGAGTTATGTGCGCACATATCGTCGCCATAACGCTCATTCCTCCGGCTGGCCCAGGGCTGGCCGAGGCGCCACGCCCTTCGCCCTCGATACGCAGGAACCCGTCTCGACCAGACGACTCAGCTAGTCGCCCAAACGGTACGCCGAAGCGTCCGGCTTGAACGCCCGGGGCAGCCACAGGGGGCGGCGAAGGTTCCCCGGCCCCGGTGCCGGCCGGGCCTTGGCCAGCCACTCGCGGTAGACCTCGAACGAGCGGTTGGTGTCCACGACCACGTCACCGTAGCGATCATCGGGGCCTGGCCGAGTGACAGTCACCTTCTGGTGCCAGCAGTGCTGGCCGCTCACGGGGTCGGGCTGCACCGGGAACGTGAGATTCTGGTGGACGCCGGCGTCCTCCCACCAGACGCGCCTGGAGTCGGGGTCGTCGCTCGACCAGGGGCGCACGCCGTGGACCTGGCGCATGCGCCACTGCCCGGGGCCGGGGCGCTGCAGATCGACCAGCGCGGTCGACCAGCGCTCGCCCCCCGTGCTCTCGGCCAGCCGCCAGCGGCCCAGGTGGTGCGAGCAGGCGACGATGCCGGGCCGGATGGCCTCGGTGACCCAGACCTTGTCGACGAAGTGGCCGATGGCCGTGGCGATCTTCAGCAGGTCGCCGGTGGCGACGCCGAGGCGGCCGGCGTCCTCGGGGTGGATCCACAGCGGGTTCGTGTGCGAGATCTCGTAGAGCCACTTGGCGTTGCCGGAGCGCGTGTGGATGAGCGTCGGCAGCCGGAACGTCGGCAGGAGCACCATCTCGCCCCGGGCTCGATCGATGCTCGACCAGTGCACGTGGCTGCGGATGTAGCCGGGCACCGCTTGCTCCGGCCACTTCCAGTCCTTGAGCGTCTTCGAGAAGAACTCCAGCTTGCGCGACGGCGTCGGGAAGCCGACGCAGGGCCGGCCGTCGATCTCGACGCCGACGGCCGCCCCGCCCTTGCTGATGACCTTCGTCACCGGATCGACCGTCGCGCCGTCCAGGTCCTTCGGGGGCGGTCCCTGCTCGTGAGTCCGGTACACGTGGTCCTCGATCAGGAAGGCGCCGTAGGTGCGCATGTACTCGAGCGGCGTCAGCCCTTCCTGCGTCGCCGCCTCCGGCAGCCCCGGCACGCTGTTCTCGAAGATCCAGCGATAGACCTCCTCGATGCGCAGCTTCTGGCCGGGACGATAGGGGGACTCGAAGTACTTCCGGATGCCGAGGCCGCCATCGGGATCGATGCGCCACGACAGCTCGATCCAGAACTCGTCTTCCTCCCACACCTGGCCGAGCCCGGCCGCCTCGTGGGCCTGCCAGGTGAGGTCGAAGGCCCGGCCCCGTCGTTCGAGCGCCAGGCGCAGGACGGGCTGCCGGAAGCCGATCCAGCGCGCGGCGTGCGTCTCCTGCGACATCAGGTCGTGGCGCTCGGAGGCGTGGCCCATCGGGAGCACGTAATCGGCGAACCACGCCGTCTCGCTCCACACCGGCGTCAGGCAGGCGTGCCGTTCGACCTTCGCCTCGTCCGTCAACATCTCGATCCACGACATGCCATCCGGATTCGTCCACACGGGGTTGTAGACCCGCGTGAAGTACATCGCCAGCTTGCCGCGGCCCTCGCGCAGGAAGTGCGGCAGCAGGAAGCTCATCTCGAAGAAGGCCAGCGGGTACTCCTTCGGCATGAGCAGCTCGCTCCACACCCGGCCCGGCGGGGGCATCATCGGCGGCGCCGGGATCGCCTTGTTCCAGGCGCTGGGCGCGGTGCCGCCCGGCGTGGCCACGGCCCCGACCAGCACCACCAGCCACTCCAGCGCCCGCGCGACCTGCCAGCCCCCGAGGTTGCCGGCCGCCGTGTTGCGCCAGATGTGGGTGGCCAGCGCGGAGCCGGCCTCGCCGACGGCCCGGGCGATCTGCACGATCGTGGCCGCGTCCACGCCGCTCTCCTTCGCGGCGAACTCCGGCGTGTACGACGCGTACAGCTCGTCGATGGCGCGATGGAACGACTCGAACGTCGCCGGCAGGTCCGGCCGCTCCTCGCGCAGGTATTCCTCCCAGTTCACCCAGCGCCGCACGAACTCGCCGTCGTAGCGCCGCTCGCGGATGAGCACGTGGGCCATCGCCAGCAGCAGCGCCGCCTCCGAGCCCGGCCACGGCGCCAGCCAGTAATCGGCCATGGAGGCGGTGTTGCTCAACCGCGAGTCGATCACCGCCACCTTCGCCCCGCGGGCCTTGGCCTCGATGATCCGCTGGGCGTGGGGGTTGAAGTAGTGGCCGGTCTCCAGGTGCGAGGACAGCAGGAGGATGAAGCGGGCGTTGGCGTGGTCGGGCGAGGGCCGGTCCATCCCGTGCCAGAACGCGTAGCCCGCCCGCGCGCTGGCCGAGCAGACGTTGGTGTGGCTGTTGTGGCCGTCGATGCCCCAGGCATGGAACACGCGCTGGAGATAGACCAGCTCGTGCCCGGGCCGGCCGAGGTGATACATCACCTCCTTCTGGCGACCCTCCACGAGCGCCGTGCGAATGCGCCCGCCGATGTCGTCGAGCACCTCGTCCCACGTCACCCGTTCCCACTGGCCGCCGCCGCGCGGTCCCACCCGCCGCAGCGGGTAGAGAATGCGCTCGGGGTCCTGGACCTGGTTGAGCGTGGCCGGGCCCTTGGCGCAGTTGCGCCCGCGGCTGCCGGGATGCACCGGGTTGCCCTCGAACTTCTGGATCCTGAGCGTGTCGCGGTCGACGTAGGCCAGCAGCCCGCACGCCGCCTCGCAGTTGAAGCAGATCGTCGGGATCAGCTCGTAGCGGCGCTTCACCTTCGCGGGCCACGCGACCGGGTCGTACTCCTCCCAGTCCCGCCAGCGCGCGACGGGCGGATAGGACGCCAGCCCGCCCGCGGGCGGCGCCAGCTCACGGGCGGCCGGATGCAACGGCTCGGAATGCGCGGTCGTCATGACTCTCCTAGTGAATCTCGTGAAACGTGGTGACGCCGGGGGTTGGGCGCGGGGGCCGGGGGCGCGCCGTCATGGCGAGCCGTCGTCGCCGTTGCCGCTCCGGGCGCGGCGAGCGAGCCGCCAACGATTCGACTGGTCTGCGCCCAAGCCCCCTGTGGGGGATGGGGGGCCCGAGCGAGCCGTGCCCGGAGCGGTTACGGCGACAGGCGA
>DASWJN010000080.1:0-4732 GCA_036397135.1 Candidatus Methylomirabilota bacterium | reverse complement strand
TCGCCTGTCGCCGTAGCTCGCTCCGGGCGCGGCTCGCTCGGGCCCCCCATCCCCCAGAGGGGGCTGGGGTCCAGACCAGTCGAATCGTTGGTGGCTCGCTCGCCGCGCCCGGAGCGGCAACGGCGACGACGGCTCGCCATGATGGCGCGCCCGCGACCCCCGCGCCCGACCCTCGGCGTCACCACGTTCCACGAGAGTCATCAGCGTCGCTCGCGCGGCGAGTCGAGGTAGCGGAGCAGGTCGGAGTCGGGCCGGAGCACGATCGTCGTCTCCGGCGAGAACACCCGCTCGTAGGTCTCGAGGCGCCGCACGAAGCCGTAGAAGGCCGGGTCTCGCCCGAACGCCTGGCCGGTGACCGCGATGGCCTGGGCATCACCGGCGCCCCGCAGGCTCTGGCTCTCCTGGTAGGCCTTGGCCAGGATGATCTCCCGCTCCTTGTCGGCCTTGGCGCGGATCTCGCGTCCCTTCTCCTCGCCCTCCGCCCGGTACCGGAGCGCGATCCGCTGCCGTTCCGCCTGCATGCGGGCGAACACGCTGGCCTGCACCTCGGGCGGCAGGTCCGCGCGCTTGACCCGCACGTCGATCACGCGCAGTCCGAAGGGCTCGGCCAGGGTCCGCGCCTCGGCCGTCACCGTCTCCATGATGACGTCGCGCTTCTCCCGGATGATCTCCTTGAACGTCTCCTTGGCCACCTCCTGGCGCAGTCGGGCCGTGATGATGTCGTCCAGGCGCGCCATCCCGCCGCGCTCGTCGCGCACAGTGCGGTAGAACTGCAACGGGTCCACGATCTCCCAGCGCGAGATGTGGTCGATCAGCAGGCGTTTCTTGTCGAGCGTGATGTACTCCGCGCTTCCGGTGTCGGCGGCCAGCACCCGCTTGTCGAAGAAGGTGACGCTCTGCACGAAGGGCACTTTCCAGTACAGCCCCGGCTCCCGCACGGTGCGCACGGGCTGCCCGAGCTGGACCACGATTGCCTGCTGCCATTCGGCGACGACGTAGGTCGCGCTGCTGAGCACGATCGCGATAAGTCCGAGGACGACGATTCGCCAGGCCATGATTACCGCCCTCCCGCCGGCGCGGCCGGCGGTCCCGCCGGCTCGCGGCTGTTCGTCTTGAGTCCCGGTTCCGTGGGGAAGAAGGTCCCGAGGGGCAGCAGGGGCACCACGCTGCTCCGGTCACCCCGGGAGTCGACGACGACGGTCTTGGTGCGCGGCAGGACCCGGTCGACCATCTCGAGGTAGAGCCGGTCCCGCGTCACGGCCTCGGCCTTCTTGTACTCGCCGTGGATGCGCACGAAGCGGTCGGCGTCGCCGCGGGCGCGGATGAGGCGCTGCTCGCGATACCCCTCGGCGACGCGCAGCATCTGGACCGCCTCGCCGCGGGCCTTGGGCAGGACGCCCTCGGCATAGCCCTCGGCCTCCTTGATGAGCCGCTCGCGGTCCTCCCAGGCCCGCACGACGTCGTGGAAGGCCTCCTTGACCTCCTTGGGCGGATCGACGACGAGCAGGCGGGCCTCGGTGGCGAGCAGGCCGGTGCCGTACAGGTCCAGCAGCTCCTGGAGCTGCTTCTTGACGCGGTCCTGGACCTCGACCCGGCCCTCGGTCATCGTGTAGTCGATGTCGGTCTGGCCGACGGCCGCCCGCAGCGCCACCTCGGCGGAGGCGCGGAGCGCCAGCTCCGGCTGCCGGGCCCCGAACAGGAACTTCTCCGCGTCCTGGACCAGGTACTGCACGAAGAGCTGGACGTCGACGATGTTCTCGTCGCCGGTGAGCATCAGCGACTCGCCGGGATTCGTGGCGCTGCCGCCGCGCTCGGTCCGGAAGCCGATCTCCGCGCGGCGGACCGTGGCGACGTCGACGATCTGATGCGACTGGAAGGGGGCGGGCAGGCGGTAGCGCAGCCCCGACTCCGTCTGGCCGATCGCGCGGCCGAAGAAGAGCACGACGCCCCGCTCGCCCGGGCCGACGATGTAAAACCCGGACGCCAGCCACACCAGGAGGGCGGCGGCGAGGCCCCCCAGCACGAGGCGGCGGCGGCCCCAGCGGGCGGCCAGCCGGCGTAGCGGCTCCAGATGCTGTTCGAGGTCGGACACGCCTTCGCGTGGTGGCCAAGCACTCATGTCGGATCCTCCGTCGATGCTCGAATACCGTGTTGCGGAAACAGGGACAATCGGCCGCCGGGAAGCCCGGCGGCTCAGGCGACGGCGCGGACGGAACGCCTCAGTGGTCTTCGGCGGGCGGGGCGGGAGCCGGTAACGACAGGCGCGAGCGCGTGACGGGGGCTGGCCGGGAAGCCGGCGTCACCAGCGCGGGCAGGCGGCGCAGCGTGAGGGCCCGGTCGGACCGCCGCAGGCGCTCGGGCTCGGGCGCTCCCGGCATGGGCGCGACCTGGAGATCCTGGCCGCGGAAGCGGTCGGACGGCCGAGCCTCCACCGATTCCTCGACGCCGAACGTCAGGGCGCCCGGCATCATGGGGTTCGACACGTCGAGCGACAGGTACGCCGCGACGAGCCACGCCAGCCTGGCCAGCATCATGGCCGCATTCTACGCTACTCGCGCGAGGTGACGGGGCCGCGAATCCGCTCGCGCCATCTCGGCGGCTGACGTACGCTGGCTCGCGATGCGCATGCAAGCGCCGATCGTGCTGCGCTGTCGGTCCGGCCGCCCTGTCCATGGAGGGTGAGGTCACCCCGCGCGAGGAGTACCAGCGACGAGCGGATCGACAGCGGGAGCGCGCGGAGGACGCCGCCCGGCGCGAGGAAATAGTCTCGCGGGCCCGCCTCGCCGTCGCGCTGGCGGCCGCGCTGACCGCGTGGCTGGCGTACGGCGCCGGCCGGCTGTCGCCGTGGTGGCTTTTGGTGCCGGCCGCGGCGTTCGCGGCGCTGGTCGCCGTCCACGCGCGCGTCCGCGGGCGCCGCCGCCGGGCGGAGCGGGGGCGCGCGTTCTACGAGCGGGGGCTGGCGCGACTCGATGGGCAATGGGCGGGCGCCGGGCGCACCGGCGCGCGCTTCCTCGATCCCCACCATCCGTACGCCGACGACCTCGACCTCTTCGGCGAGGGCTCGCTCTACGAGCTGCTCTGCGGCGCGCGGACGACCATGGGCGAGGAGACGCTCGCCGGCTGGCTGCTGGCGCCGCCGGATCTCCCGGCGGTCCGCGCGCGGCAGGCGGCCGTGCAGGAGCTGGCGCCGCGCCTCGACCTCCGCGAGGACCTGGCCGTCCTCGGCGAGGACGTGGCGGCGACGGTTCGCCCGCACGCCCTCGGCACCCTGGCGACGCCGCCCGGACGCCCGCCCTCGACGCGGCTTCGCCTCGGCACGGCCGCGGTCTCGGCGGCGACGCTCGCGGTGGTCGCGGCGTGGGCGCTCGGCTGGGTGCCGCTGGCGCTGGCGCTCGGCGCGCTGGCGATCCAGGGCGGCGTCGGCTGGCGGCTGCGGGGGCGTGTGCGGGACGCCGATCAGGCGGTGGCCGGGCACGGACCGGACCTCGACCTGCTGGCCGCCGTGCTCGACCGGTTCGAGCGCGAGCCGCTGGCGAGCCCGCTGCTCGCCAGGATCCAGGCGGAGATGGTCACGCAGGGCCGGCGCCCCTCGCGGGCGGTGCGGCGCCTGCGCCTGTGGGTCGACCTGCTCGACTCCCGGCGCAACCAGTTCTTCGCGGCCGTCGCGATGCTGACGATGTGGGGCGTGCACTGCGCCCTGGCCATCGAGGCCTGGCGGGCCCGCCACGGCACCGCCGTCGGGGGATGGCTCACGGCGGTCGCGCAGCTGGAAGCTTTGGGCTCGCTGGCGGGCTATGCGTGGGAGCACCCGGCCGACGTCTATCCCGAGCTCGACGAGGGCGAGGCGCGCTTCGCGGCGGAGGCGGTCGGGCATCCGCTGATCCCCGAGGACCGCTGCGTGCGCAACGACGTGGCGCTGGGCGGCGGCGCCGCCCGCGTGCTGATCGTCAGCGGCTCCAACATGTCGGGCAAGAGCACGCTGCTGCGGGCGGTGGGCGTCAACGCGGTGCTGGCGCTGGCCGGCGCGCCGGTGCGGGCGTCGCGGCTGCGGCTCTCGCGGCTGGCCGTCGGCGCCACCCTGCGCATCCGGGACTCGCTGCAGGAGGGTACCTCGCGGTTCTACGCGGAGCTGGTCCGGCTCCGCGACCTCGTCCGCATCGCCGACGGCCCGGTCCCGCTGCTGTTCCTGCTCGACGAGATCCTGCACGGGACCAACTCGCACGACCGGCGCCTCGGGGCCGCGGCGGTGGTGAGCGGCCTCGTGCAGCGGGGCGCGATCGGCCTCGTCACCACCCACGACCTGGCGCTGTCGGCGGTGGCCACCGAGCCCGACGTCCGCGGCGCCAACGTGCACTTCGAGGACCGGCTCGAGGACGGGCAGATGGTCTTCGACTACCGCGTGCGTCCGGGGGTCGTGCAGACGTCGAATGCGCTGGCGTTGATGCGCACGCTCGGACTCTGGCGCGACGGCCCGCCGCCCTGACCCGCGACGGGGGGCCGCCCTAGTGCGCATTATTCGCGAATGTCCACCGCGCGCGGCCGGGCGCTGGCGGCGGGGTGCGTGGGCGCCGGCGGCGCCGGCATGGCTCGCCGGTCGCGGCAAGCTCGCTCCGGACGGGGGCGAGCGCGATCCCTCCATCCCCCAGCGGGGGCTGGCTCGCGGGTGAGTCGGCTCGCCGATCGCGCGCTCGCCCCCGTCCTGCGCTCGCGCACGCGACGACGGCTCGCCCTG
>DASWJN010000079.1:0-1829 GCA_036397135.1 Candidatus Methylomirabilota bacterium | reverse complement strand
GATGATTCGGCGCGTCAGTCTAGCATAGCGGCGCGGAGGGGACAACGCCATCCCCCCTTGGTATAATGCGCCGGGTGATTCGAATCGCGGGCCGCGTGGGATCCTTCTTCGTCGCGGCCGTGCTCGCCGGTTGCGCGCTCGGGCCTTCAGCTCCGCCGACGGCCACCCTCGAGCCCTACGCCACGCCCTCCCCCACGGCGACGGTGCCGGCTCGCACGGCGACGGTGGAGCCGATCCCCACGATCGGGCCCACCGCGACCCCGCTCATTCACCGGGTCGAGCAGAACGACACGCTCCTGGCCATCGCCGCCCGATACGGCATCAGCCTCGACGACCTGCTGGCCGCCAACCCGGGGCTGAACCCGCGTCTGCTTCGCATCGGTCACGAACTTCTGATCCCGGGCCCGGGCGGGGAACCGATCGAGGAGCTCGCGGCGCACACCGAGCCGGCGCCCCTCGAACTCTCGGCGACGCGCTGCTTCGCCGAAGCGACGGGATTCACGACATGTCTGCTGACGGCGCGCAACCCGGCGGCCGATCCTGTCGAGGGGATTGTGCTGACGGTCACGCTGGTCGACGCGCAGGGGAAGCCGTTGGCGAGCGCCGCCGCCGCCGGCCCGGCGGGAGTGCTCCTGGGCGGGGGCATGCTGCCATTCTCCGCCCGCTTCGACCCCGATTCGTCCCGCGAGGCCGTGCAGGCGGCGGCGGAGGTAGCCAGCGCCTACCTGGCACCGGAGTCCCAAGCGCGCCTGGTGGACGTCGAAGTCCTGGAGACGCAGCACGAGCCGTCGGCGGACCGGCGGCGGTGGGAATTGGCGGGAACCGTCGTCCTGCCGCAGGGCTCGGAGGATCTGCAAGCGAGGGTCACGCTGGTGGCGAGCGGATTCGATTCGCAGGGCGTGCTGGTGGGCTACGCGACTTGGAAACGGGAGGCGCTGGGCGTGGGCGAAAGCGCGGCCTTCCGCATCACGGTGTTCAGCCTGGGGTCACCGTTCGCGTTCGTCGACATTCAGAGCCAGGCCGAGCTGTGGCCCTGAACCGTGCGTTTGCCTCACGGGGTGTTCGAGCCCACTCGGACAGCGAACTGGCCGAACGCGTATCCGACGCCGGCCTCCCCGGCGACGAACACTTCGAAGTTCACGATCTCGCCCGGCTGCACATCGCTCAGCGGGATCGCGGCCGAGGATACGCCCTGCTCATCCGTGGCCGGCAGAGCCGGGAAGATGTCGGCGCGGGCGGTGTGGATGGCGAGGAGAGGCGTCACGCCGGCGACCGGGGCGCCATCGGGACCGGTGATCCAGACGGTGAACTGCTGCAGCGCGCCCAGCGGCAGCACGGAGAGGGACACCTGGGCCCGGACGACATACGCCGACTCCGGGGCCGGAACTTCGGACGCCGGCGGAGTCGGATCGCCTCCGGCCGCGTCTTGCGCCACGTGGCTGGGCAGCCGGCGAAAGTACTCCCGGCCGAGGGGCGCGAGCTGCACGGCGAGGAGCGGCGGAAGCTCGAAGTGATACTCCAGCACGACGTTTTCGTAGCGCTGGCGCAGGACGTCGGTCGTCATCTTGGCTTCCTCCAGAGGCAGGCCCAGGACGTCGGCCGCGCCGCGTGCAGAGTAGAAGCTGGCGAAAGCCCAGGCGATGTTGTGGCCCGTCTGCGGCGCGTACAGGCCGAAGTCCGCCGAGGCGTCGAGCACCGCCGGATCGGCCGGGCCCAGCGCGCTGCCCAGCGGCCGCAGCCGCACCTGCGCCGGCGCGTCGACCGGCGAATACAGGACGGCTCGCTCGTACACCTGCTCGAGCGATCCGTCGCCGGCGAGGAATGGGTTG
>DASWJN010000078.1:0-1759 GCA_036397135.1 Candidatus Methylomirabilota bacterium | reverse complement strand
TCTGGCCGGCCCGGCGGTCTGGGGCCGCCACGCCGCACTGTGGCCGCGATGCCCCGCCGGACCCACCTCGAGCCCCTATAGCTCGGCGCGCCGCAGCCGGAGCGCGTTGCCGATGACCGACACCGAGCTGAACGTCATGGCCGCGCTGGCGATGATCGGGCTCAGCAGGAGGCCGAACACCGGGTAGAGGACGCCGGCCGCGATCGGCACGCCGAGCGCGTTGTAGACGAACGCGAAGAAGAGGTTCTGGCGGATGTTGCGCATCGTCACCTGGCTCAGCCGCCGGGCCCGGACGATGCCGCGCAGGTCGCCCTTCACCAGCGCGATGCTGGCGCTCTCGATGGCCACGTCGGTCCCTGTCCCCATCGCGATGCCGACGTCGGCCTGGGCCAGGGCCGGCGCGTCGTTGACGCCGTCGCCGGCCATCGCCACCCTCCGGCCCTTGCCCTGGAGCTCGCGCACCACCTCGCTCTTCCGCTCGGGCAGCACCTCGGCCTCGACGTGCTCGATGCCGAGCTTGCGCGCGACCGCCTCCGCCGTGCGCCGGCTGTCGCCCGTCAGCATCACGATGTGCAGCCCCGACTGCCGCAGCGCCTGGAGCGCCTCGGGCGCCGAGGGCTTGATCGGATCGGCCACGGCGATCAGGCCCGCCGCGCGGCCGTCGATGGCGACGAGCATGACCGTCTGCCCTTCCCTGCGGAGGTTGTCCGCGGCCTCGGTGAGCGACGCGTCGACCGCGACGCCCAGCTCCTGCACGAGGGCGAGATTGCCCAGGGCGACGGCGTGGCCCTCCACGCGACCGACGACGCCCTTGCCGGTGATCGACCGGAAGTCCTCGGGCACCGGGACGGTCACGCCCCGCTCGGCGGCGCCGGCCAGGATCGCCGCCGCCAGCGGGTGCTCGCTGCCCCGCTCCAGGCCCGCGGCGAGCTGGAGCACCGTCGGCTCGTCGTGCCCGGGCGCCGGCTTCACCACCGTCAGCCGCGGCTTGCCCTCGGTCAGCGTCCCGGTCTTGTCGACGACCAGGGTGTCGACCTTCTCCGTCAGCTCCAGCGCCTCGGCGTTCTTGACGAGCACGCCGGCCTGGGCCCCGCGGCCGGTGCCGACCATGATCGACATGGGCGTCGCCAGGCCGAGCGCGCACGGGCACGCGATGATGAGCACGGCGACGGCGTTGACGAGGCCGTAGGCCAGGCGGGGCTCGGGCCCCCAGAGGCCCCAGCCGATGAACGTCAGCACCGCGATGACGACGACGGCCGGCACGAACCACGCGGACACCTGGTCTGCCAGCCGCTGGATCGGCGCCCGGGTGCGCTGCGCCTCGGCCACCATCTGCACGATCCGCGCGAGGAGGGTCTCGCTCCCCACGTGCTCGGCGCGCATCACGAACGTGCCGGTGCCGTTCACCGTGCCGCCCGTGACGCGGCTGCCGGGAACCTTCTCGACCGGGATCGGCTCACCCGTCACCATCGACTCGTCGACGGCGCTGGCGCCCTCGAGCACCACGCCGTCGACCGGGATCCGCTCCCCCGGCCGCACGCGCAGGAGGTCGCCGGCCTGGACCGCCTCCAGCGGCACGTCCTCCTCCGTGGCGTCGGGCCGCACGCGGCGCGCGGTCGGCGGCGCCAGGTTCAGCAGCGCCCTGATCGCGCTGCTCGTCCGGCTCCGGGCGCGCAGCTCCAGCACCTGCCCGAGCAGCACCAGCACGGTGATGATCGCCGCGGCCTCGAAGTAGAGCCCGACCTCGCCGCCATGGGTC
>DASWJN010000077.1:0-46567 GCA_036397135.1 Candidatus Methylomirabilota bacterium | reverse complement strand
GATCGGGGGGGTTGGGGGCCATCTCGGGGCCCCCATGTAATCAATCGAGCGACCCGGCTTAGCCGGGGCGCGACGAGTGTTGGGGGGTTTGGGAGGCCATGTCGGGGCCCCCATGTCCCTAACGGGGGCCGAGGATGACGGTGGTGAAGCTGTCGAGGTAGGTGCGAGCGGCACGCTGGACGTCGGCGGCGGTGACGGCCTCGACACGACGCCGATAGCGCTCGGGGTAGGTGCCGCCGACGCCCTCGACGTCGTAGAACGCCAGGTACCAGGCCCGGCGCTCGTTCGTGCGGCGGTCCATCGCGTAGCGGCCGAGCAGGTAGCCCTTGGCCCGCGCCAGCTCCTCGGGCGGCACCGCCACGTCACGAATCTTCTGCACCTCGCGCAGAAGGCCCTGCTCGGCGCGGGCCGCGTTGTCGGGCGCGGTGCCCAGGTAGAGAACGAGCGCGCCGGGCCCGCGCACGGGGTCGTAGTAGGACGCCGCCGTGTAGGCGAGCGGGCTGCGGTCGCGCAGCTCGACGAAGAGCCGGCCCGCCATGCCGCCGCCCAGGATCGTGGACAGCACCTTCACGGCGGCGTGATCGGGATGATCCAGCGAGGGTGCGATTCCGCCGACCAGGATCTGCGTCTGCTGCGCCGCCTGCTCGATCACCACGCGACCGCCCCGCGGCCGCGGCGGCGGCAGCGGGGGATCGGCGGGCAGCGCCGCGCCCGGCAGCCCGCCGAACAGGCGGCGCGCCTCGGCGATCACCGCGGAGTCCGAGACCTGGCCGCTCACCGCCAGCACCATGCGCTCGGGGCGGTAGAACGCGCGATACCACGTCGCGATCGCCGCGTGATCGATCCGGGCCAGCGACTCGGGCGTACCGAGACTGGGCAGCGCATACGGATGGGGACCGTACAGGGCGGCGTAGAGCTCGTCGAACGCCCGGGCCGCCGCGTTGTCGCGCCGGCGCTGCACGCGGGAGAGCAGCCAGTCGCGCTCGCGGTCGACTTCCTCGGCCGCGAGCCTGGGGGTCAGCGCCAGCTCGGCGATGATCTCCAGCAGCTCGCGCCAGAAGCGGGCGAGCGCCGTGCCCTGGATGCCGGAGTAGTCGACGTCGCCGGACGCGGTGATCTTGCCGCCCAGCGCGGCCACCGCCTCGGCCAGCTCGCCGCCGCTGCGCCGGGCCGTGCCCTTCACCATCACGGCGTGAGTGAAGTTCGAGATGCCGGCGTTGTCCGCCGTCTCCCACCGCGCGCCCATGCGGACCAGCAGCGCCATCGCGACGACCGGCGCCACCGGGTTCTCGCGCACGATCACCGTCAGGCCGTTGCCGAGCCGCACTGCGCGGACGTCGTCGGCCGGGGCCTGCGCCCGCGCGGGCCCGGGCGCGGTGACGGCGGCCGCCGCCAGGAGCGCGGCCGCCAGCCAAACGCGCGCCGTCATCGCGTCCCCTCCGGCAGGAAGCGGACCCGCGCGATGTTGTCGTCGCCGAGGTACGCACGAGCCGCAGCCTGGATCTGGGCCGCCGTCACCTCGCGCAGGCGCGCCAGGTAGCGCAGCTCGTCGGCGAGCGTCCACGTCGTCTCGGCCTGGCCATAGGTCTTGGCGAGACCCTCGGCGGTCTCGATGTCGAAGGCATAGAACGCCTCGGCGGTGACCAGCGCGCGCTGGCGCTCGGCGTCCGTCACGCCCTCCGCCCGCACGCGCCGGATCACGTCCAGGATGGCGGCCTCGGCGGCGTCCAGGTGCCTGGGGTCCAGCCGCGCGGTGACCGAGACGAGTCCCGACTGCTCGCGGGTGACGTAGATGGCCTCGATCGACTGCACGAGCCCCTTGTCCTCGCGCACGGCCCGGTTCAGCCGCGAGCTGGGGCCGTCGCCGAGGATGTAGGTGAGCAGGTCGACGGCCGGGATGTCCTCGGCGGCCATGCCGGTGGCGGCCGCCTGCCAGGCGAGACCCAGGTACGCCTGCCGCTCGGGGCGCCGCACGTCCTCGCGGCGGCCGCCGGCGAGTGGCGGCACCGGAGTGGCCGGCGGTCGCGCCGGCGGCGGCCCCTCGAGGCGGCCGACGGTGGCCGCCGCCAGCGGCCGCACGTGCGCGGGCGTCACCGGCCCCACGACGACGAGCGTCATGTTCCGCGGGACGTAGTGCTTCTTGTAGTAGGCGTCGAGGCGCTCGCGCGTGAGCCCCTGCACCAGCTCCCGCGTGCCGAGGATCGGGCGGCCGTAGGGGTGCGCACGATAGGCGACCTCCGAGAGCCGCCGGGCCAGGAATCGCTCGGGGTCGTCCTCGAGCAGGTTCATCTCCTCGAACACGACCTTCTTCTCGGCCTCCAGCTCGGCCGGCACGAACGACGCGTTGACCGCGATGTCGGCCAGCAGCTCGAGCGCCGGCCGGACGTGGGCCGCGGGGACGACCACGTCGTAGTGCGTGAAGTCGTACGCGGTGAAGGCGTTGCTGGTGCCGCCCAGCCCTTCGATGAGCCGGTCGATGGAGCCGGGTGGGCGCGTCGGCGTGCCCTTGAACAGCATGTGCTCGAGGTAGTGGCTCAGGCCCCGCTCCTCGGGCCGCTCGTCCCGGCCGCCCACGCGCAGCCACAGCTGGAGGGCGACGACGTCGGAGGCGCGATGCTCCTGGGTGATGAGCACGACGCCATTGGGCAGCACCTCCCGGGTCGGGGCCGGGGTTGTCGCCGCCGGCCGCGGCGGCGGCGACGGTGGCGCCTGCGTCGCGCACCCGGCGGCGGCCAGGCCGACGGCGAGGGCCGCCAGCCGGAATGCGCGTCGCACGGTCATCGCCGTGAGCCTATCACGGGCCGGACGCCTCCTCCGACACCTCCCCGACCCGGGGGACGCCGCGGCGCCGCTTCGCCAGCCGGCGTCCCCAGTCCCAGACCCGGATGCCGAGCAGGCCCGCCAGGACGGCCGCGTAGACCCACGGCTCGATCAACACCTTCTTGGCCAGCCAGATGTAGTGCAACACCCCCAGGAGGGCGGCCACGTAGACGAGCCGGTGCAACCGGCGCCAGGCGACGCCGCCCAGGCGCCTGATCATCCCGGTGGTCGAGGTGGCCGCGAGCGGGACGAGCAGCAGCAGCGCCAGCACGCCCACCGTGATCCACGGGCGCTTGACGACGTCGTCGGCCATCGTGCGCCAGTCGAAGAAGTGATCGAGGACGACCCACACCGCGAAGTGCAGGCCGACGTAGAGGAAGGCGAGGAGTCCCAGCAGCCGGCGCAGGGTCATCTGCCAGCCGATCCCGAACAGGATCCGCAGCGGGGTCAGCGCCAGACCGGCCAGGAGCAGCTGCAGCGCCGTCTCCCCGAGCGTGCGGGTGACGTACTCGATCGGATTGACGGTGAGGTCGTCGGCCCAGAACCCGTACAGGAGCCCGGCCAGCGGCGCCAGCGCCACGCCCCATACGGCGATCTTCAGCGCGACCCGGGCCCGACGCGACACGCTCACCGCCCGTGAACGAAGCGCGGCGTCGAGCAGTGCCGCGGTCCTGGCCGGACGTCCCCGAGCGGCCGGGGGATGGGCGGGGAGGGCCATCCCGTGACGCAATCGCGATGTCGAGGACCGTCACGGCTCCGCCGGGGCGGTCCGAGCGTCGGGGGGGTGTGGGGGGCCCTCTCGGGGCCCCCCACTCAGTAGTGCTTCTTGAGGTCCAGCTCCGCGTAGAGCGACGCCACCTGGTCGCCGTAGCCGTTGAACATGAGCGTTGCCCGCCGGCGGAACTCGCCGATGCGGCGCTCGGTGGCCTGGCTCCAGCGCGGGTGGTCGACCGTGGGGTTCACGTTCGAGTAGAAGCCGTACTCCTGCGGCGCCGCCTTGGCCCACGAGGTCTTGGGCTCGGTGTCGGTGAGCCGGATGCGGACCAGCGACTTGGCGCTCTTGAAGCCGTACTTCCACGGGATGACGACGCGCACCGGGGCGCCGTTCTGGTTGGGCAGCACCTGCCCATACATCCCCACCGTGAGCAGCGTCAGCGGGTGCAGCGCCTCGTCCAGCCGCAGGCCTTCGGTGTAGGGCCAGTCGAGCGAGCTGAAGCCGAAGATGCCCGGCCGCTGGCCGGGAAACTGCTCGGGGTCCTTGAGCGTGGTGAACTCGACGTATTTCGCGGCGGGCCGGGGTTCGACCTTCCGGAGCAGCGCCGACAGCGGATAGCCGATCCACGGGATGACCATGGACCACGCCTCGACGCAGCGGAGAGAGTAGATGCGTTCCTCGAGCGGCGCCAGCTTGAGGATCTCCTCGATGTCCAGCGTGGCCGGCCTGGCGCAGAGGCCGTCGACCTGCACGTGCCAGGGCCGCGGCCGGAGCGTGTGGGCGAGCCGGGCCGGGTCGTCCTTGTTGACGCCGAACTCGTAGAAGTTGTTGTACGTCGTCGCCGCCTCGAACTTGGTCGGCGGGTCCGGCCACCGGTGCGCCGGGTTGGGCGTCGCCGTGAGCGGAGCGCCCGCCGGTGGCGCCGCCGTGGCGTCGGTGCCGCCCTCGCAGCCCACCGCGGCGACGGCCGCGGCGCCCGCGATGAACTGGCGCCGGCTCAGGAACAGCTTCTCGGGCGTGACCTCGGAATAACGCAACCGCATGGCCCCTCCCCCCCGGTTCTCATGAAACCACGAATTCCGGCTCGTTTCGCCTCGACCGCGGCCCGCCCGGCCACGGATCACAGGCTCGCCTCGCCTCCGGCCCGCACGGCCACGAACCGATAGCCTTGGCCGTGCACGGTGTGGATGAACCGGGGGCGGTCGGGATCCGCCTCCAGCTTGCGGCGCAGGCGCAGGACGTGGGTGTCGACCGTGCGCGTGGTGGGAAATCGCTCGTAGCCCCACACCTCGTCGAGCAGCCGCTCGCGCGTCACGACGTCGCCCTGGTGCTCGGCCAGGTAGACGAGCAGGTCGTATTCCTTGCGGGTCAGCCGCACCTCGCGGCCGGCCCGCGTCACCCGCCGGCCCCGGCGGTGCACGCGCACGTCGCCGAACGCCAGCTCCTCGAACTTCTGGCGCGGCCCCGGCCGGCGCAGCACGGCCCGCACGCGGGCCAGCAGCTCGCGCAGGGCGAACGGCTTGGTCACGTAGTCGTCCGCGCCCAGCTCCAGGCCGCGGACCCGGTCCACCTCCTCGCCCCGGGCGGTCAGCATGATGACCGGCACGTCGATGCCCCGCCGGCGCAGCTCGCGGCAGACGTCCCAGCCCGACAGCCTGGGCATCATGATGTCGAGCAGCACGAGGTCGGGGGCCTCGCCCAGCGCGCGCGCCAGCCCGTCCTCGCCACTGGTGGCCGCCAGCGTCTCGTAGCCCTCGAAGCGCAGGTTGTCCTCGAGGCCGCGCACGATGGCCGGCTCGTCGTCCACGATCAGGATGCGCGGCATCAGCGGGCTCCGCCGCCGAGCGGCAGCCAGAGAATGAAGCGGCTGCCCTCGCCGGGCGCGCTCTGCACGCTCACCTCGCCGCCGTGGGCCTCGACGATGTGGCGCACGAGGGCCAGCCCCACGCCGCTGCCGCGGCGCCCCTGCGTCTCGCTCCGCCCCACCCGGTAGAATTTCTCGAAGACCCGCGCGTGCTCGGCGGGGGGGATCCCGATCCCGCGATCGGCCACGCTGAGCGCCAGCCGGCGGCCGTCGCGGCGCGCGCCCACGGTGACGACGCGGTCGTCGGCCGAGTACTTGATGGCGTTGTCGATCAGGTTGGCCAGCGCCTGGCCGATGGCGTCGGCGTCCATCGGCACGTCGGGCAGGTCGGGCGCCACCGCCAGCTCGACCTTGAACTTCTGCTGCTCGAGCGGATACGCGAAGGCCTCCAGGGTCTCGCGGACGAGCGGCTCGACCGCGGTGGGCACCCGCTCGTAGCGGCGGCGGCCGCTCTCGATCCGCGAGAAATCCAGCACGTTGTCGATGAGCCGCGACAGCCGCTCGCTCTCCCGGGTGATCACCCGGTAGTACTCGCGCCGCCGCGCCTCGTCGGACACCCGTCCCAGCTCGAGCGTCTCGCCGAACATCCGGATCACCGACAGCGGCGTCCGGAGATCGTGTGAGACGTTGGCGACGAAGTCCGACTTGAGACGGGCCATCTCCGTCTCCCGCCGCGTGAGGCGCCAGGTGAGCACGCAGCCGGCCACGATGACGGCCAGCAGCACGCCGAAGGCGGCGGTGAACATCATCACCTGCCGGCGCACGACGTCGCCCGGCGCCGCCCCCGGGGGCGCGTACACCGCCACCTGCCACGCCGGCAGGGCCTCGCCGACCGCCACCGCCAGCACCCGCTCGGCGCGGTCGAGCGGCGCCCGGCTGTAGACGGCCCGCCCGGCCTCGTCGAGCACGGCCACGATCGTCGGCGACTCGAGGCCGGCCAGCGAGGCTTCGAGCACGTCGCGGCGGAGCGCGTCGAGGCTGCGCGAGTAGGCGACCAGCACCGGCTCCCCTCGCGCCGTGCGCAGCACCGCCACGCACACCGGGGTGCCCGAGACCACCTGGCGCTTGCCCCCCCGGTCCCAGGCGGCGGCCGGCAGCGCCCGCACGACCGGCGCGAACGTCCCCGCGTCGGCGGCGTCACGCCACGCGGCCGGATAGCGCAGCCGTCCGTCCCGCCCGAAGAGGTAGAGCCGGCCCACCAGCCGCGACTCGGCTGCCAGGCGGTCCAGCGCCTCCCCGGTGTCCTCGCCGGCGGCCAGCCGCGACTGCAGCCGGTCGAGGAAGGCCTCCTCGGCATGGCGCAGCATCATGTCGACCTTCTGGGCGGCCATGGAGGCCACGTCGCGCGCCTGCGCGCGGAACAGCAGCTCGGCCGAGGTCTGCCACTGGCGCAGCGAGAGGAACCCGAGCACCGCCACGATGGCCGCCGGCGCGGCGATCGCGGCCAGGGCCAGCACCGACAGGCGGGCCGTGGGCGACCGCACCATCCCTCAGCCCCCCTCGGCCAGCAGCCGGCGGATCATCGCCTCGGTCTCCGCGTAGGCACCCTCACCGATGTGACGGTAGCGGACCGTGCCCCGCTTGTCGACGAGGATCAGCGTGGGCCAGGCGCGCACGCCCCAGCGGTCCCAGATGGCGAAGTCGTTGTCCTGGACGACCGGGTAGCGGATGCCGAGGCGCCCGGCGGCCTCGACGACCTTGTCGTACGGCTTCTCCCAAAAGAATTCCGGGCTGTGCACGCCCACGATCGTGAGCCCCGAGCGCTCGTAGCGCGCGTGCCAGTCCCGCAACTGCGGGATCACGTTCCGGCAGTTGATTCACCCGTAAGTCCAGAACTCGACCGCGACCACGCGGCCCCGGAGCGACGCCAGCGTCAGCGGCGCGCTGTTGATCCAGGGCCCGCCGCCGACCTCGGGCGCCGGCGCGCCCGGGCGCGCCGGCTGGGCGAGTCCGGGCCCGACCGCGAGCAGCGCGAGCGCCACCGCCGGCGCCGCCAGGAGCACCAGTGCGCGCGCAAGCCTCGTCCCCATCGTGGTCCCCCGCCGGGCGACGTCCCCCGGCTTCGAGCAGTGTGCCCGCCGGCGAATCCCGGATCGTCACAGCCGTGTCAAATGTGAGGCACCCCCTTTCCGCCTCGCGCGGAAAGCGTAGGGTGGGCGCGATGGGATCGACACCTCTCAACACCCCGGCCGCGGAGGCTCCCGTCGAGCCGGGGCGGGCCGCCGAGCGGCTGCAAGCGGCCGTGCTGGCCGCGCTCGCCGCGCACCTCGACGCCGACGGGCACGCCGACTACGACCGCCTGGGAGCCTCGGCCGAGTTCGCCGCCGCCGTCGAGGCGGCCCGCGCGCTGGGCGGGGCGCGGCCGGCGGCGCTCGCCGACCGCGACGCCCGGCTGGCGTTCTGGATCAACGTCTACAACGCGCTCGTCGTGCACGGGATCGTGGCGCTCGGCGTGCGGCGCAGCGTCATGCGCACCTGGAATTTCTTCGGCCGCGTCCGTTACCGCATCGGCGGGCTGCTCTACTCGCTGGACGACATCGAGCACGGCCTGCTCCGCGCCAACCGCCGCCGCACGCTGCCGCCCCTGCGCCCCTTCGGCCCGGCCGACCCGCGCCTGGCGCTGGCGGTGACGCCCCCCGACCCGCGCTACCACTTCGCGATCAGCTGCGGCGCCGCGTCCTGCCCGCCCGTCGGCGTGTACCGCGCGGCGGCGGTCGACGCCCAGCTCGACCTCGCCACCCGCAACTTCGTCAACCAGGAAGTCGCGCTCGCGGGCGGGCGGCTGGCCTGCTCGCGCCTGTTCAAGTGGTATCGTCAGGACTTCGACGCCGCCGGCGGCCTGGGCGCGTTCCTGCTCCGCCACCTGGACGACGGCCCCGCCCGTGCGGCGCTGGCCGCCGGCGCGAGGCCCTGCGAGATCTTCACGCCGTACCGCTGGACGCTCCAGCACCCGGCGCGGCGCTGATGACGCCCCGGCTGTCGATCGTCATCCCGGCCCGCAACGACGCGGCGGCGCTGGCGCGCACGCTCGATCACCTGCAGCGGCTGGCGGGCATGGACGGCGTCGAGGTGATCGTGGCCGCCGCCGGCGATCCCGCCGGCACCGAGCACGTGGTCGCCGGGCGGGCGCGCCTGCTCCGCCCGGAGGGCTCCACGCGGGCCCGGCTGATGAACGCGGGCGCCGCCGCCGCCCGGGGGCGGGTGCTCTTCTTCCTGCACGCCGACTCCTTCCCGCCCGCCCACGCGCCCGCGCTCATCGAGCACGCGCTGGCGGATCCCCGCGCGGTGGGCGGGGCGTTCGAGCATCGGTTCGCCGAGCCCGGGTGGAGCCTGCGCGCCATCACCGCGATCAACCGCCTGCGCTACCGGCTCACCCGCAACTACTACGGCGACCAGGGGCTCTTCGCGCGAGCCGAAATCTTCCGCGCCCTCGGCGGCTACCACGACCTCGCCCTGATGGAGGACCTCGACTTCGCCCAGCGCCTCAAGCGCCGCGGCCGCAGCGTGCTGATCCGCACGCCGCTGGTCACCTCCGGTCGCCGATTCCTGGCGCGCGGCCCGTGGCGGACCTTCTTCTTCATCGTCTGGCTCCTCGCCCGGTGGACGCTCCGCCTGGACACCCAGCGCTACGCCGAGCGCTGGCGCGGCCCCGCCGACCGCCCACCGGGCACCCCCTGGTCGGGGCGGCCGAGCGCCGCCTCCGCCATCCGCGAGCGCTGATGGGCCTGGTCCAGGCCGCCCTGCGCCGTTACGCGCGCGGACAGGCCCGCGACGTGGCACCGTGGATCGTCGGCCCCCGCGTCCTCGACCTCGGCGCCGGCGAGGGCCACGTGACCGCCGCGCTCGGCCGGCGGGAAATCGTGGCGGTGGACGTCGGTCCCTTCCGCCGCGCCGCCATCCCCTACGCGATCTACGACGGCTCCCACCTGCCGTTCGACGACGGCACCTTCGACACCACGCTCGTGCTCCTCACGCTGCATCACTGTCCGGCGGCCGAGGCCGTGCTGGGCGAGGCGGTTCGCGTCACCCGGCGGCGGCTGATCGTGACGGAATCCGTGTACCGCAACCGGCTCGATCTCTTCTGGCTCCGCCTGCTCGACCCCCGCGTCAACCGCCTGCGCCACGACGGGTGCATGGCCGCGCCGCTGGGGTTCCGGGGGCCGGGAGAGTGGGAGGCGCTCTTCGGCGCGCGCGGACTGCGCGTGGTGGCCGCGCGCTGGCCCGGCTCGCGCGCGGAGCGGCTGATCCACCACCCACGACTGTGGGTGCTCGACATCGTTCGAGCGGCAGCGGCGCCCCGGCGGTGGGACGACGCCACGCGATCGGGGGAAGCGCCGGAGGGGACCGAGCCCCGCGCCGCTCAGACCAGCTCGTCGGTCCGCGCCGTGGTCTCGCCGAAGCGGCCCATTGCGTAGGGCGGCAGGCCGGCGTAGACCTCGCCGAGCCGGAGGTTGATCTCGCGGTTGGCGAGCGCGAAGAGGCTGCGGCCCTCGCGGTCGCCCTCGACCAGGAAGGGGCCGAGACGGTCCACCTCGAGCACCCACAGCGCCTGGGCGATGCCCAGCTCGCGCAGCCAGTGCACGTCGACGACGCGCGTGATGCAGCGGCCGTAGGTGGCGCCGAGGCCGTAGCCGACGGTGGTCAGATAGACGGCGCCGTGGGGGACGAACCACTCGCGGTACGCCAGCTCGGTGAGGCCCGCCTTGCCGACCACCACCTTCGCGCCCGAGCGCTCGAACCAGCGGCTCAGCGACTTGCCGAATCGGAACGAGGCGGTCGCCGTCACCGCTTCCACCGCGTAAGTGCCGTCGGGCCTCACGCTGGCCGCCGGCGAGCAGTGGAAGTTCACGTTGGTCAGCGCCCGCACGCCGTCCGGCAGGCCCTGGCCCTCGTCCACGACCTTGCGGTACACGCCCTCGCGCGCCGTGTAGAGCACGCCGCTGAGGTAGACGACGTCGCCCAGCTCCAGCCGCGCGAGGTCGGCGTCGCTCACCGGCGTGGCGAGGGCGACCTCGCGCAGCCGCACGTCGTCCAGCCGCCGCGGGGCCGTCACTCGATCCCCTCGCGGCGATAGTAGTCGGTGAACCAGCCGGGGTCGGCCCGGAAGTCGGCGCGGCCGTCGGCATGGATGCGCGCGGTGGCCCGGCGCGACGACAGACAGAACTGGTGGATGCCGACGGGCATCCCGCCCGTGTGCGTGTAGGCGACCTCGACGTGGGTGGCGACGACCAGCGACGTCCCCGCGAAGCCCATGGCGCCGATTCCGATGTAGTTGCCGAGCGCGGTCAGCTCCGCCTCCAGCCGCGCGATCTCCGGATCGGGATTGCGGCTGCCCACCGCGCGCAGGCAGGCGGCCTCCTTGCCCAGGCGCACGCACGTGTCCTTGGCGCCGCCGATGCCGACGCCGACGATGGCCGGCTGGCAGGCCAGCCCGCGCCGCCCGTGCTCGACCAGCGTGTCGACGAAGAACCGCTTGAGCCCCCCGATCCCGTCTGCCGGAAACAGCATCCGGTAGTCGCTGCCGAACAGCCCGCCCTTGTGCACCGTCGTCACGTCGATCCAGTCCGCCCCGGGCTCGAACGCCCAGGTGACTTCCGGCGCATGCACCCCGACGTTGTTGTCGTGGTCCACCCGACTCAGCGGATGCACCCGGTTCGGCCGCAGCGGAATCGCCGCGGTCGCCTCCGCCGTCGCCCGCCGCAGCGCCCGTTCCACCGCCACGAACCCTCCGTCGACGGCCGCCTCGTTCCCCGCCCGCACGTAATACCGCGGCAACCCCGTGTCCGCGCACATCGGCCGCCGCTCCGCCGACGCGATCTCCCAGTTCCGCAGCATCTCGTCCAGCACGAACCGCGCGATCCGATTGCGCTCCGAATCCCGCGCCCGCTCAACGCCTTCGCGGTAGTCCGCAGGAATGTCGATGGCCGCCCGCGCCATCAGCGCGCGCGCCACATCCTCGATCAGCTTCGGTGAAATGGGATTGGCCATGCCGCTGTGACCTTAGCACTCCCCCGCCGCCGGCAAAAGCCGCCCGATCCCCGCGATCGACGCGCCGCCGCGCCCCTCCCGCCGGGCCATGTGCGCCGCCGGCGCACGCGCCCGGCGCCCCGCGCCTTCAATCCAAGGAACGATCCCGAGGTCCCGCGCCCCCGACCGGCCCGTGGCCAGCGACGGAGCGGGCCGGCCGGGGGGTGGGGCAGGGTCCGCCGACCCGTTTCCCTCCCAACCCAGGCTGCGCGTCACGCAAGGATGGAACCACGTCCCCGGTATCAACGCGCCCCGGGCTCGTGGTCGCCGGACCCTGCCCCACCCCCCGGCCGGCCCGCGGCGTACTCGATCTACGGCCGGCGGAAGGCGAGCGCGATGAACTCCGGGAAGCGTTCCTCGAGCTCGGCAGCGACCGCCGCGCCGACCTCGCGCGCGCTCCCGGCCCGCTCGCCGTCGGTGGAGCCCCAGTCCTCGAGGTACGCGTCTTCGGCATGCGCCCCCAGCTGCATGGCGATCGAGTCGATGAGCGCCTGAAACCGCTCGGACAGCTGCAGCGTGACGTGCTCGGCCCCGTCGCGGGCCTCGACGGAGGCCGGAATGTCCTTCCACGCGATGATCCGGTAGCTGGCCATCACCCCCCGCCCATGAACTGCGCCAGCAAGACGATCCGGTCGCCGGAGGCCAGGGGCGAGTCGAGCGTGTGCTCGATGCCGAGAACGGCGTCGTTGACCAGCACCTCGATGTGCTCGCCCAGCTCCCTGCCGTGCCAGAGCGCGGCGTCCAGCTCGGGAAAGCGCGCGCTCAGAACCCGCAGCACGTTGCGCACGGTGGCGCCGGCGGCCAGGGGCTCGTCGAACAGGCGCCGGGTGGCGCCGTCACCGCCGACGAAGCGGGTGGGCCAGCCGACGATCTCGACCGTCACGGTGGCGGCGGCGGTCCGGGGCGCGCTCACGCCCCACCGGCGCGATCCTTGTCCCGCAAGGACTCGCCGCGGTCGCGCAGCCGCTTGATGAGGTCGGTGTAGGACGAGGTGCGGATGATCCGGTCGAACTGCGCGCGATAGTTCGCGATGAGGCTGATGTTCTCGATGGCCACGTCGTAGATCAGCCAGCGGTCGCCCCGCTTGTGCATGCGTCCCTCGATCGGCACCTCGGTCCCTTGCCGGGTCGTGACCCTGGCCCGCACCACCGCGAGGTCGCCGTCCACCCGCTCGTCGGTGAAGCGCAGGCGCTCGCCGCCGTAGAGGTCGACCTTGGCGATGTAGGTCCGCTCGAGCAGGTCGGCGAAGAGCTGCACGAACTCCTCACGCTCGGCCGGCGTCCGGCGCTGCCAGTGCGGACCGAGCGCCCGCCGCGCCGTCTCCTGGACGTCGAAGGCCTCGGCGGCCAGCTTCCGCACGGCGCTGCGGCGATCGTGACGCCGGTCCTCCGTCTTGAGGTCGGGATCCTCCAGGACCTTCTGCACGGCCTCGGTGTACTCCCGCAGCGTGTCGGTCGGCGGTCCCGCCCCCGCTACGTCCGCGGGCCCGAGCAGCAACGCCGCAATGGCAAAGATCCTGACAGCTCTCATGCGCAGGGCTCCTTCCTGCGCTGGAGTATACCGTGCGTCAATCACGCTTGACTCGAATGGACCGCTTCGCGCGCCCTCTGGGGGCGCCCTCGCACCGCGGCGCGGCGGCATGGCGAGGGGCGGTTCTCCCCGGGGCTGCCGGGGACACGTCGGCTGCACCGTGTGGTTCGGCGGTTCCACGCTGCAACGCCGGGAGGATCGAGAGTGGCATTCCGCGTCGCGCTGACCGTTCTGGGTCTGATCGTCCTCGCCGCCTCCACCGCCTCAGCGCAATTCTCGACCGCCGACCTGGCCGGCACCTGGATCGTGCACGGGTCGCGGGTCGGTCTGATGCCGGGCGCCGACACCGGCTGGCTCCAGGGGGTCGTGACCTTCGACGCCGGCGGGGCGGTCGTCGACGCCGTGGTCTTCGATCAGGGCGAGAACTTCGCGGATCTCACGCCGGGCGCGCTGACCGTCGGTGCCGGCGGCGACGTCGCGGGGCGGCTGGGCAGCGCCTCCATCCGGGGACGGATCGTCGCCGGCAAGATGCAGATCGTGGGCGTGGCGACCGCCGACGAGGGCGACGCCGACGAGACCAGCGCCGTCTTCATCCTCGTCAAGCGGTCGACCGGCGGGTTCGGCCAGGCCGACGCCACCGGGACGTGGCGGGTCAACACGCTGCTGGTGCCCGAGCGCTCGGCCGAGGCGGAGTACGTCTTCGGCCAGATCGTGGTCGACGGTGAGGGCGCCATCACCGGCGGCGCGCTGACCTCCTCCGACGGCTCCTCGACGACGGTCCTCGAGGGCAGCCTGTTCGTGAGCCCCGATGGGACGTTCGGGGGCCAGCTCGACATCGGGCCCCTCGGCGACGACCACTCCTTCTTCAGCGGCACCTTCACCCCCGACAAGGGCCTGATGGTGGGCGCGACGAGCCGGTCCCGGCCGAACGACAGCGGACATGGCATGTTCGTGCTGCAGCGGGAGCCGGACGCCGTCTACGACCCGGCGGACACGACGGGAACGTGGGACCTCTTCAGCGTCCAGGCGCGGAACGACGATGGCAGCGTGGGCGCCTGGCTGAGCGGCACGCTCACCGTGGTCGGCCAGGGCCTGATCACCGGCGGAACGCTGGTGGACGGTCTGGGCGGCTCGTTCCCGATCCGGTCGGGATTGCTCAGCGTCAGCGCGGAGGGCTTCGTGGTCGGCGGGCTCGTCACCGAGCAGGGCGTCATCGTCGTCCAGGGCAGCATGCTGCCCGACAAGGCCCAGATCGTCGGGGTGGACGATCTGGCCGCGAACCTCCTGAACAACGGCCGGTTCGACACGCCCGACATCGCTGGTTGCTTCACGAATTTCACCAGCGCGCCCGCCGGCTTCGGCTGGGTCATCGACGGGTCCCTGGGCATCGATGTCGTCAACGGTCGGGCGGACGGGTGCTGGGACGGCATCGGCGGCACCCGGAATCCGGACGGGATCGATCAGAGCATCGACATCGATGGTGACTCGAGCATCTCGCAACGCGTTTCAACGGTCCCGGGACAGAGCTACGAGCTGACGCTCTTCTATTCACGAAATCCCCGCCTCACCTCGGCTCCGCGCCGCGGGGTCGTCACCGTGGAGGGCAACAGCACGCTCGTCTCGGAGACCCTGGTGCACGACGTTCCGAACTCGACGTCCGACATGAACTGGCTCCCGTTCTCCACGGTCTTCGTGGCCGACAGCACCGTGACCACCCTGTCGATCGGCGGAGACGCGTCGAACGGCACCGAGGGCTTCGTGGTCGACAACGTCACCCTGGCGGGCCAGGTGCAGAGCCGCGGCCTGTTCAGCCTGGTCCGGGCCGGCGAGTCCGCGCCGCCCGCGACGACGGTCCAGTTCGCGCAGTCCGTCTTCGTGGCGAACGAGCACGCGGCCGGCGCGGTCATCACCGTCGAGCGGAGCGGGGCGCCGGCCGCCCTCACCGAGCCGTTCACCGTCACCGGGCTCACCGCGGTTCCCGACCAGGACTTTCGCGAGGTCTCGGGGGTCCTGACGTTCACCCCCGACACGAGCAGCCGGACCTTCACCGTCCCGCTCGTCGACGATCGCCTGGTCGACGGCGACCGCAGCGTGCGCCTCAGTCTCGGCCCCCCCACCGGCGCCGGCACCGGGGCGATGCTCGCGGCCCAGGCCGCCCTCGGCTCGCCGGCGACCGCCACGCTGCTCATTCGCGACGACGACCAGCCCGGCATCATCAAGCTGAGCAAGGCGAGCCACCCGGACGGGCGATCTCACCGCGGTCGCCACCGTGCAGTTCGCCACGAGCGACGGGACGGCGGTCGCCGGCGCCGACTACGTCGCCACCGGCGGCACGCTGACCTTCGACGCCGGCCAGAGCCTCGTCACGTTCCCCGTCTCGATCGTGTCCGACCGGCTGGTCGAGGGCAGCGAGTCCTTCACGGTGGCGCTGAGCAATCCCTCGCCCGGCGCCGTCCTCGGCGAGCCGGCGTCGGCGGCGGTCACGATCACGGATCCGGCCGCCGGCTTCGCGTTCAGCCTCGTCGCCGACAACACCGGCGATTTGACCGCGTTCCCGGGCATCCCCGCCATCAACGCCGCGGGCGCCGTCGCCTACCAGGCCCGCCGGGACGACGAGAACCAGTCGATCTTCAGACCGGCGACCTGCTGTTCGGCGCGACGGTCGACGCGGTGCTGCTGGGCGGCATGAACAACGCCGGGCAGATCGTGTTCACCGCGTTCCTGGACGACGAGCGGGAGGTGATCGCGGTCGCCACCCCCGACCCGTGACCTTCGGGGTGACGGTCAGCGGACGGCGGACTTGAGGTGCGCGAGAACTTCCTGCTCGAACTGCTCGAGGCTCTGGCCGAAGGTGGCGCGGAAGTTGGCGTGGCGGTCGGGGCGCCGCTGGAAGGAGGCGAAGTAGGCGACCACGCGCGGGAAGCCGTCGCGGGCGATCAGGTAGTCGGCCATCAGGAACGCGAGCTGGTAGGTCGGCAGCGAGCCCTCGCGCAGGTGGCGCACGGTGAAGCCGCGCGGATGGCCCAGCGTCTCCAGGTCGAGCCGGGCCGCGACCAGCGCGGCGTGGTTGCGGATCCCGGCGATCGCCACGCTGCGGCGGTTGACCACGGTGTCGAGACCGAGGCGCTCCAGCACGTTGAACGCCGTCCACTCCGCCATGCCCTCGGCCAGCCACTGCTCGGCGCGTCCCTCGCCGTGGGCCAGCTCGATCTGCGACACGTGGGCCAGCTCGTGCGCGATGAGCCGGAACCACTCGCGGCCCCGCGCGGTGCCGCCCTCGTCGTTGAGCAGCAGCTGGCGCCGCTTGCCGATGCCGACGGCGAACTCCGACAGCTCGGCGGCGCGGATCGGCGAGACGTGCGCGTCGTCGATCAGGCCGCGCTCGAAGCCGTGGCGCCCGGAGTACACGTAGGCGGTGAACGTGGACGGCATGGGCAGCTGGAGGCCGCGCACGAGGATGGACGCGATCCCGCGAATCGCGCCCTCGTTGGTGGCGAGCTGCGAGCTGTCGTGCGGCGAGGCGACGGCGTTGGGATCGATCGTGAACGGCAGCACCACGCGGCCATTGCCACAGCCGGCGACGGAGATCAGCGCGAGGAGCACCGATGCCGCCAACCGCTGTGAAACAGATTTCATACGCCGGCGGAATTTTGACATGTCGGCCGGCCGCGAGGGAAGAGAATTTCTTCCCCTGACGTTGTGAAACTTACACCAGCAACCCCCGAAGTCGCCGGGCGTTCCGGACCGCCGCCCCACCGCCGTCGTTGTTGAAGTAGACGTAGACGTCCAACCCGTCGGCGAGCCAGCCGCGGATCCGCCGGGCGTCCGCGCCTAGCATGGCCTCGGTGTAGGCGCCCCGATACCGCCCGCTGGTCCCGTGCCGCCGCAGGTACACGAAGTCCGCGGTGATGGGTTCCGTGACCGCGTGGGCGCGGGCGTCGTGCAAGCACAGCGCCACGCCGGCCTTCCGGAGGAGATCGAACGTCTCCGGCACGAGCCAGGACCCGTGGCGAACTTCCAGCACCGCGCGCAGCCCGCCGAGGTGCGGCTGCCGGCCGAGCGCGCGCAGGAACGTGGCGAGCCGCGGGAGATCGGCGTGGAAGTGCGGGGGCAGCTGGAACAGCAGGGGGCCCAGCATGGGGCCGAGCGGCCGCACCCGGCGCAGCAGGCGATCGAGCGGCGCCCGCGGCGCCTTCAGGCGCTTGCGATGGGTGAGGTAGCGGCTGGCCTTGACGGCGAAGACGAAGTCGTCGGGCACGGCCGCCCGCCAGCCGCGGAAGGCGGCCTTGTCCGGGAGCCGGTAGAAGGGGTTGTTCAGCTCGACGGTGTCGAAGTGCCGGGCGTAGAACGGCAGCCACTCGCGGACCGGCAGCCGGCGTGGGTAGAACACGCCCCGCCAGTGCGGGTAGACGTAGCCGCTGGTGCCCAGCCGCAGCCGTCCCGCCATGCGGCGGACCGGAGCAAATGCGAGGCCGTGACCTGGGCTACTATCACCGGGCAGGAGGGCTTCGATGGCGGTCTCGGCGGCGGACTGGTACGAGCGGCGGCGGGTGCGCGTGCTGGACAGTCACCTGGCGTACGTGGAGGTCGGCGTCGGCGATCCCATCGTGTTCCTGCACGGCAACCCGACCTCGTCGTACCTGTGGCGCAACGTCATCGCCCAGCTCGACGGGCGCGGGCGCTGCCTGGCGCCCGACCTCATCGGCATGGGACGCTCGGGCCGGGCGCCGGCGGGGCAATATCGCCTCGCCGACCACGCGCGCTACCTCGATGCCTGGTTCGAGGCGCTCGATCTGCGCCGGGCGACGCTCGTCGTCCACGACTGGGGCTCGGCGCTCGGCTTCGACTGGGGGCGGCGCCATCCCGACCGCGTGAAGGCGCTCGTATACATGGAGGCGATCGTGCGGCCGGTGATGTGGACGGAATGGCCGGAGGCCGCCTGCAAGGTCTTCCAGGCGATGCGCTCGCCGGCCGGGGAGGAGATGGTCCTGGCCAAGAACGTGTTCGTCGAGCGCATCCTGCCGGCCAGCGTGCTCCGCGGCCTGACGCCCGAGGAGATGGAGCACTATCGCGAGCCGTTCCGCGAGCCCGGCGAGAGCCGGCGGCCCACGCTGACCTGGCCCCGCGAGATCCCCATCGAAGGCGAGCCGGCCGACGTGACCGCGCTCGTCGACGCGTATGCGACATGGCTCGCGCGCAGCCCGCTGCCCAAGCTCTTCGTCAACGGCAACCCGGGGTCGATCCTCGTCGGCGCCCAGCGCGAGTTCTGCCGCGCCTGGCCCAACCAGCAGGAAGTCACCGTCAAGGGCAGCCACTTCCTGCAGGAGGACTCACCGGCCGAGATCGGCCAGGCGATCGCGCGCTTCCTGCGCAAGCTCTGATCGACCACTCCATGGCACCATCCGTGCACGCCCGATCCGGCGAGGACGTGGACGTGTTCCAGCGAATCCTGTGCGCCACCGATTTTCCCGAGACGGCGGAAGCCGCCTGGGAGATGGCGTGCGATCTCGCGCGCGTGCACCGGGCCGAGCTGGCGCTCCCCGTGGTCGCGTGCGCGAGCGCAGGACGGGGGGCGAGCGCGCGATCGGCGATCCGACTCACCAGCGAGCCAGCCCCCTCGGGGGGATGGGGGGATCGCGCTCGCCCCCGTCCGGAGCGAGCCTGCCGCGACCGGCGAGCCATGCCGGCGCCGCCGGCGCTCACACACCCCGCCGCCAGCGCCCGTCCGCGCACGGTGGACAGTCGCGAATAATGCGCTGCAGTCGAGGTACGCCTCGCTCCCGTGCTCGCGCCCTGATCCTCGTGGTTCTCGCAGTCAGCGCGGCAGGCGGCTGATCGAGATGACGAGGAGGGCGCCGGGCGTGTCCTCGAGGCCGAAGGCGATGTGGTCGCCGGGGCGCAGGCTCCTGAAGAGGGTGGGCGTGGCGGCGATGAACGGCATGGACATCGACTCGTCCATCAGGCCGGGGATGGGGTCGTGCCGGATGACGATCACCGGACGGGTGGCGTGCAGATCGGAGGGGGCCGGGAGCAGTGCGAGGACGACGCCGGTGCCGCGCCAGTCCGGCGTCGCGGGCGCCGCCGGCTGAGCGCCGGCGGGCGCGGCGAGGCTCAGCAGCAGGACGACCGCGGGGAGCGGGCGCGCGGCGCGGCGCACGGCCCAAGGATACCGCAGGCGCGCGGTCAGGCGCCGGGCGCGGACGCCAGGTCCGGCCGCACGCGGACGAACTGCAAGATCAGGTCACGCGTCTCCCTCAGGCTCGTGCCCACCGCGTCGGCGCCCGCGCTCACGAGCCCCTGTTGCACGGCCTCGACGTCCGCGACGGCGCACCACCGTCCCGCCACGATCCGCACGCCGGGCAGGCCGGCCCGCGCCCGCTTGCAGAAATAGCGCGCCTGGGCCAGGCCGTCCGGGGGCAGCGCGCCGATGGCGACGACGTCGGCGCCGTGCCGGCGCGCGCGGTCCACGATCTCGGCCGCGAGCAGCTCGGACGAGGCCACGTCGAGCGCGACGCGGGAGGGGCCGAGCAGGTCGCGCAGCATCAGCAACGCCACGGCATCCGCCTCCCCGCGGGCGGCCGCCGCGAACACCCGGTGCTCGGGCGCCTCGTCCGCGGGAGGCGGCGGGACGAGGTCCTCGACGATCTCGCGCACGCCGTCGACCACGAGCCGTAGCTCGCCGGCGTCGATGCGGCCGCGGGCGTGGTCGTGGCTGGCCAGCGCCAGCGCCGGCAGGATCGTCTCGTCGTACACGCGCTCGCGCGGCTGGCCGCCGGCGAGCGCGCGCTCCACGAGGCCGCTGGCCTCGTCCTCGTCGCCGGCCAGCAGGCGCTGGTAGAGGAGCACGTCGGGCGAGACGACCGGCTCGTCGCCCATCAGGATCCAGAGGAACTCCAGCGCCGGGATGTGCTTGGCGAAGACGAGCAGGCACACCGTGAGCGGCGTGGCCACCACGAGGCCGATCGAGCCCCACAGCCAGGTCCAGAAGCCGACCGCCAGCAGCAGCCCGACGTGCGACACCCCCGCGCTGCGCGCCCAGAACACGGTCTCGAGCACCATGTTGGTGAACAGCTCCAGCACGAGCCAGAACGCGACGAGCAACAGCGGGCGCGTCCAGCCGGGGAAGATGGCCAGGCTCACGGCGATGGGCAGCAGCGCGCCGATCCAGGGCCCGACGTACGGAATGAAGCGCAGCGCGCCACCGAGCAGGCCGAACAGCAGCGCGTACGGCACCCCGAGCACGAACAGGCCCGCTGCCGCCAGCACGCCGAACGTCGCGTTGATGGCCGTCTGGCTGAGCAGGTAGCGGCTGACCCGGGCGTTGGCCTCGTCGAGCGCGCGCGTGGTGAGCGCCAGCCGGCGGAAGCCGAAGAGCCGGACGATGCGGTTGCGCAGCTCCTGCCGCCCCAGCAGCATGAACGGCACCAGGATGGCGATGAAGCCGGCGCTGCCGAGCGGCCCCAGCCAGGCGCCGACGGCCGCGGGCAGGTTCCACAGTCCCTGCTCCTCCTCGATGACGACCCGGCTCGGCTTCGGCGTCCGGGCCGCCGGCGGCTTGGCTCGCTCGACGTCGCGCTCGGCCTCGCCGGCGGCGCCCTCCACGGTCTCTTGCATCCGCTCCAGCCCGCTGTCCCGCCCCAGGAGCCGGACGTCGGCGATCTTCTGGCGGATGTTGTCGCGGTACTTCGGCATCTCGGCGCCGAGCGCCGACATCTGCAGCGCCAGCACCCAGCCGAGGCCCCCGAGGGCGACGAACGCCAGCGTCACCACGCTCGCCACCGCCGCGATGGACGGCACCCGATGCCGCTCGAGGAAGCCGACGAGCGGCGACAGGAGGTAGGTCAGCAGCACGGCGATCGCGACCGGCATCAGGAACGCCTGCGCCGCGTAGAGGCAGGCGACCGCCAGGACGAAACCGGCGAGAGTCAGCAGCGGGGACGGACCGAGAAGGGTCGGGCCGTCCCCCCGGCTCGGGGCCGGCGGGTGACGGGAGGACCGGGCCATCGCCCTCCTGCGACTGCACGTCGCGGGCCAGCGGCGCAGGCGTCCCTGACGGGATTACAATACGGCGCCGTGGATCTCCTGGCCCGTCACGCCGAGGCGCATCCCGACACGCCCGCCGTCATCGAAGGCGAGCGCCGGATTTCGTGGCGCGACTACCACCAGACGCGCAACCGCCTGGCCCACGGGCTGGCCCGCCTTCGCCTCGCCGCCGGCGAGCACGCGGCGCTCTACGCCCACAACGCGCCGGAGGTGCTGCTGGCCTCGGCCGCCGTGCGCGCGCTGGGCGTGATCCCGGTGCCGATGAACCACCGCCTCACGCCCGACGAGGCCGGCTACATCCTGGACGACTCCGACGCGGTCGCCGTCTTCGCCGGCGACGCCTTCGTGCCGATGCTCGAGCGCGTGCGCGAGCGCGCGCCCCGGCTGCGTCACGTCGTGCTGCTGGGCGCCGAGCGGCGGCCGTGGGCGCACCACGTCGGCGACCTGGTCGCCGCCGGTCACGCGGGACCGGTGGCCTCGCCGCCCGGGCTGGGGGGCTCGATGATCTACACGGCCGGCACGACCGGCAAGCCCAAGGGGGCGCGACGCCACGCGATGGACCCGGCCGCGGCGCTGCCGCGGCTGGCCGCGCTCAACTGCGTGGCCCCCGGCGACGTGCACCTGGTGGCGGGCCCGCTCTATCACTCCGCGCCGGCCGGGTTCGCGCTGTACGCCCACGCGCTCGGGCAGACCGTCGTCGTGATGCCCAGGTTCGACGCCGAGGAGGCCCTGCGCGCGATCGCGCACCACCGCTGCACGACGACCTTCATGGCGCCCACGCTGCTCAAGCGGCTCGTGGACCTGCCGGCCGAGCTCCGCGCGCGCCACGACGTCGCGTCGATGCGCTCCATCGTGGTGGCGGCGGCGCCGTGCCCCATGCGCGTGAAGGAGGCGATCCTCGCCTGGTTCGGCCCGGTGCTCTACGAGTTCTACGGCTCGACCGAGCTGGGGATCAACACGGTCCTGCGTCCGGAGGACATGCTGCGCAAGCCGCACTCCTGCGGCCGGGCCGCGCCCGGCGTCGAGCTGGCCATCCTCGAGGACGACGGCCGCCCGGTCGCCGCCGGCCAGCCGGGCGAGCTGCACGTCCGCCGCGGCGAGGGCGTCTTCGACGGCTACTACAAGAACGCCCGGGCCACGGCCGAGACCGCGCGGGGCGACTGGCTCAGCGTCGGCGACGTCGCGTGGATGGACGGCGACGGGTTCGTCTACATTTGCGACCGCAAGCGCGACATGATCATCTCGGGCGGCGTGAACATCTACCCGGCCGAGATCGAGGACGTGCTGCATCGCCACCCGGCCGTCGAGGACGCCGCCGTGTTCGGGGTCCCCGACGCCGACTGGGGCGAGCGGGTGCACGCGGCCCTCCAGCTCCGCCCGGGCGCTGCGCTCACGGCGGCCGAGGTGACGGCGTTCTGCCGCGAGCGCCTGGCCCACTACAAGGCGCCGCGCGAGGTGTCGTTCCACGAGGCGTTCCCGCGCGATACCGCCGGCAAGCTCGTCAAGCGGCTGCTGCGCGAGCCCTACTGGGCGGGCCACGCCACGCGCGTGTGACGAGCCCTACGTCGTCGTGCCCCCCGCCAGCCGGAACACCGCGAGCGAGCGCGACTCCATGTCGTAGGTCTGGCCGCCCCGCCGGGCGCCGCCGCGTCCCGGCGGCGCGGCGTCGCGCGTGTCGAGCACCGGCTCCCAGCGCACGCCGCTCCGGTGGGCGGGCAGCACGAACGGCAGGAGCTCCCAGAAGCCGTTGATCAGGATTGCCCTCGGCCGTGTGGTTGTAGACGACGTCGAGGATGACCTCGATGCCCTCGTCGTGGAGGATCTTGACCATCGTCTTGAACTCGCCGACGTGGGCGCCGGCCCCGCGCGTCGCGGCGTAGCGGACGTCGGGGGCGAAGAAGCCGATCGAGTTGTACCCCCAGTAGTTGGTGAGGCCGCGGTCGCGCAGGTGCTTGTCGGCCACGAAATGGTGGATCGGCATCAGCTCGACCGCCGTCACGCCCAGGCTGCGCAGGTGGCCGAGCGCCGCCGGCGCGATGAGGCCGGCGTACGTGCCGCGCAGGTGCCGGGGGACGCCCGGGTGGCGGGCGGTGAACCCCTTGACGTGCAGCTCGTAGATCACCGTCTGGCTCCAGGGCGTCCGCGGCGGCCGGTCGTTGCCCCAGGTGAACGCGCCGTCGATGACGACGGACTTGGGCATCCCCGGCGCGCTGTCGCGGCCGTCGGGGGCCAGGTCGGCGTCGGGATGGCCGACCTGGTAGCCGAACAGGGCATCGCTCCACCTGACGGTGCCGTCCAGCGCGCGCGCGTAGGGGTCGGGCAGCAGCTTGGCGGCGTTGAAGCGGTGACCCGCCGCGGGCTCCCACGGACCCTGCACGCGGTAGCCGTAGCGCAGCCCCGGGCGCGCCTCCGGCAGGTAGACGTGCCAGACGTGCTCCGTCTGCTCCGTCACGGGCACCCGGGTCTCCCGCCCGTCGTCGAACAGGCAGAGCTCGACACCCTGCGCGTTCTCGGAGAACAGGGCGAAGTTGACCCCCGAGCCGTCCCACGTCGCCCCGAGCGGAGACGGCCGCCCAGGCCGCGTCCGTACCGGAGTCGACCACGCTCGTGGTGTCACGCCCCATCTCCGAGCGAACCACGTGCCAATCGCGCGCGCCGCTACGGTCTCCGGCGAATGGCTCACTGATATCTGTGGATGACGCAGATCCTGGTCGCGGGCCTCGCCGGCGGGGATCGCCGCGTCGGGCGCGTGGGCATTGGGGGGTCGGGTGCGGCATCATGGCGAGCCGTCGTCGCCGTTGCGAGCGGAGGGTTCGGCGAGCGCGCGATCGGCGATTCGACTCATCTGGACCCAGCCCCCTTTAGGGGGATGGGGGGCTCGCGCTCGCCGAGCCCGGAGCGAGCTACGGCGACAGGCGAGCCATGCTGCCGCGCCCGACCCCCCAACGCCCACGCGCCCGGCGCGAGCGCGCGCTAGTTGAGGCGCCCGCGAAGGGAGTGCAGAGCCTTGGCCGCCGCCTCGTCGCGCGGAGCCGCGCGCACCGCGGCCTCGAACTCGCGCAAGGCGGCCCACCATTTGCCCTGTTTGAGGTAGATCCGGCCCAGGTTCATGCAGGGGAACTGCCGCGGCTCGTAGCGCCGGGCCCGCTTGGCTCGCTCCAGCCAGGGGATGGCGTCGTCGAGCCGGTCCTGCTGCATCAGGTAGACGCCGATATCGTTGTACGGGTTGCCGAAGTCGGGATCGATCTCGATGGCCCGGTGGCACTCCTGGGTGGCGTCGTCGAGGCGGCCCTGGAAGGAGTACGTCCAGCCGAGGAAGGTGTGGGCCTCGGCGGTGGGGCAGATGCGGATGGATTCCTGGTAGAGCGCGATGGCACGGTCCAGCTCGCCGGCCATCTGGTGACGGTAGGCCTCCCGCCAGAGGTCGATCGCCCGGCTCAGGTTCTCGGGCGCGGGCGAGGCCATCGGCTCACCCCCGGCGGGTCACCGGGGGCCGGTCCCGGGTGCCGGCGTGCGGTCCACGGGAGCGATGTCGCCCATGTCGGGGTCGAGCTGCAGGGTGTCGGCGATCTTCGTGTACGAGGAAAACATCTGCGTGACGCCGACCACCTCCCGGACGCCCCCCTCGCCCACGCCGAGGCGGCGCATCTCGGCCAGGTGGAAGGCGGTGCCGAAGCCCGAGCGCGTCGTCAGCGACACGGCGAAGGCCAGTGCGGTCTTGAGCCGGCGGCCCAGCCGGTTGTCCGCGAAGGCGCGCTTGCAGGCGGCCCACAGATCGGCCAGGTAACCGGGGTCGTGCGCCGCCAGCCCGAACGGCAGCGGGACCTCACCGGTGCCGCCTTCCGCGTAGAACGCGCGGATGTCCGCGAAGACCGCCGCCACCTCGGCCGGGGCGCTCTCCGCCTTCACCGGCGCCATCAGCGGCCCGAGCCCGTCGGCCGCCACGTTGAGCGCGTTGGTGATGCCGACCACGTGGGCGGCCTCGTACCAGAGCGCGTCGCCGGCCATCCCCTGCAGCTTCCCGGCTGCAGTGTGCGCCCGCACTCAGTACGCGCAGGCGTTCACCCCGCTCACGACGGCCGCCACCATCTCCTTCTCGCCCCGGGTGAACTCGCCGGGGCCCATCGCCCGCTTCATGGCGCGGCCGTGGGGCCCGCCGAACTCGGGGTCCCACGCCATCACCCGGCTCATGGCCGGCGGCTCCGCGAACTCGTAGTTGAACCACTGCTTGCTCAGCTCGAACGCCCGGCGGGCGGGCTCCGGGTACTCGCCGGCGTCGCGCAACCGGACGGTCGGCATCACTTCCTCCGCTTGCGAGCGGGCCGCGCGCGCCGGGCGGCGGCCCGCGGAGCGCTCCGCCTCGGCTCGGGCAGGACCGCGGTGGCCTCGATCTCGACCAGGTACTCGTCGCGCACCAGCCGCGAGATCTCCACCAGGGTGCTGGCCGGCCGATGGGCGCCGAAGTACTCCTTGCGCACCGTGTTGACCTTCTCGCGGTCGGCGACGTTGCGCAGGAACACCGTCACCTTGCACACGTCGGCAAAGGTGGCGCCGGCCGCGGCCAGGCAGCGCTTGATGTTCTCGTGGGTCTGCCGGGCCTGGGCGACCACGTCGGCGCCACCGACGACGCGGCCCTGAGCGTCGGTGGCCACACAGCCGGAGACGAAGACGAGCCGGCCGGCGCGGACGACGTGGGTGAAGTGACTGACCGGCTCCGACATCCCGGGGACGATGAATTCTTCGCGATGAGCGCTCACGAGGTTCCTCCCGGCTCGGGGACCAGCTACGCGCCCTCGCCCTCCTGCGCCTGCTTCTCGAGCACGCGGGCGACGGCCCGGCCCTTGCCGGGCGAGGGATCCTTGACGACGCCGTAGGCCTGCCGGCCCTCGTGGTCCTCGGGCAGGTACTCGGTGATCGGCACGCCCTCCGGCGTGACGAAGAGCAGGCAGTGGCAGTACTTGTACTTCTGCATCTCGTCGCAGGCGCAGATCCAGCGCCGCAGCTTGGCCTCGGCCTTGGGATCGGGATAGAAGTTGCAGGGGCAGAGCGGCCGGCCGACTTCTTCGATGTGCCTGGCCAGGCCCATGACGACCGTCTCGGTGACGCTGACGTCCGGATGGAGCGACGTCCCGGACTTCTCGGCGTACTTGCGCGCGTACGCCCACATCTTGTCGACGTTGGCCTTGGACGGCTCGGTCATGGCTGCCCTCTCCTGCCCTGGCCTATCCGGCCGCCAGCGCGGCGTCGATCGCGGTGGGGTTGAAGCCCGTGAGGCGCTTGTCGCCGATCAGGATCACCGGCAACGACAGCAGCCCCAGCTCCATCAGCTCCTGGCGCGCGCTCGGGTCCTTGCCGACGTTGCGCTCGGTGAACGGCACGCCCTTCTGCGACAGATACTCTGTCGCCCGATGGCAGGGCCCTCAGCCGACGTTGGTGTAGATGGTGACGGACAGGGTCATGCGCTCTCCCCCTACCGATTGGGACGCCGGCTGCCGAGCGTCCGATTCCGGAGATTGTACCCTCAGCCGTGCGGTCATGGTCGTTCGATCTTAATGAACGCCCAGCCGAAGCTCCGCAGCTCCTCGTCCACCCGTGTCAGCACGCGGCGCTCGGCGCGCGCCTCGCGGCCGGGCGACTCGCCGCCGCCGCGACGGCGCTCGACCCGCCGGTCGAGCATCACCTCGATCTCCTCCAGGTGCGCCAGCGAGCGCACGAGGTGGTCGTACAGCCGCTCGTTGTCCCGCGCTACGATGAACCGGTATCGCCGCATGCGGCCCCCGTCCGGCCGAAGGTGCGCGTGATCATGCGCCGATGATAGCGCGGTGCCAGTCGGCGACGATACGACTGAAGCGCTCCGGCTCCTCGATGATCAGGTGGTGATGCGCGCCCGGCAGCGTCACCGCCCGTCCGTGCGGGATCGCCGCCGCCACCCGCCCGCACGTCTCCGCGTCCATGATGGTGCTGGCCTCGCCGTGGACGACCAGCGCCGGACAGCCGATGCGCGGCAGGAACGGCCACGGGTCGACCGGCGGGTGGAGGAAGACCGCGTGGTCGAAGGCGTAGGTCCAGATCCCCGGGGCCCGGAAGTCGAGGGCGAGGACGTCGAAGCGCTCGGCCAGCGGCGGGGCGGCCCAGTCCCACCAGTGGCCGTGGGCGGCCAGCGAGTGCAGGAGGAGCGCGCGCGGCCGTCCGGGGCTCGGCCAGGCGTGCGTGCGCAGGCGCAGGCCGTTGACCCGCACCTCGCCGGGCGCGCCGCAGCTCACCAGGGCAGGATGGCGGGCCGGTGGTCCCGGGGGCGCTCGGTGACGACCAGGACCGGATCGATCCCGTAGAGCCGGCGGGCGTTGTCGCCGAGCAGGCGCCGCTGGGTCGCCTCCGGCACGTTGTGCTTGGCCATCAGCTCCAGCGCCTCCCAGGCGTCCTCGGCGTCGTGGTGCGGATAGTCGGACGACCAGAGGCCGACGGTGTCGTAGAGATCCCACAGCCGGTACACGGTTTCCTCGTCGCCCTCGAAGGCGATGAAACAGCGGCGGTAGAACGTCTCGTGGGGGTCGGCGATCTTCGGCGCCCGCTGGAACGCGTAGAGGTCGAGGAAGTTCCGGCTCCGGCCCAGGACGAGCGGCAGCCAGGTGGCGTTCGACTCCAGCACCGCGCACTTGAGCCGGGGGAACTTCTCGGGCCAGCCGGTCATGAGCACGGTCGTGAGCCAGGTCATCGCCTCGAAGATGAAGCCGAGCGACTCGCTGGCGTCGATGGTCGGCTCCATGCTGAAGACGATGTTGCTCACGAACTGCCCCGGTGAGTACACCACCGCCTCGTCGGTGAACAGCAGCCCGTTGCCCGAGCCGCGGGTGCGCGCGATGCGCTCGGCCCACTCCGGGGTCAGCGCCTCCCGCGACGGGAACGTGTGCATGGCCAGCACGACGTCGAGCGCCTCGAACTCGCGCCACAGCGGGTCGAACTCCGGCAGCGTGGGATAGCGCCCGTTGCAGAAGCACGGGCGCACGGCGGCGGCCTTGAATCCCTTCCTGGCCACGCGCCGCAGCTCCGCGATCGAGTCCTCGACGCTCTGGATCGGCAGCATGGCGCACGGGAACAGGCGCCGGCGATCGGCGCTCGCGTAGTCGTCCACCCAGTCGTTGTAGGCGGTGGCCAGGATACGCGCGGCCACGGGATCGCGGACGAGCGGCAACCGCACGAACCACGAGGGGAAGAGCATGACCTGGTCGACGCCGAGCGCGTCCATGTCGGCCAGCCGCGCTCGCGGGTCGCGGCAGCCGGCCAGCCGGCCAAACTTCGCCTTCCAGGCCTCGGTGCCCGGCGTCAGGGCGCCCACCTCCTTCTTCTTCCACCCCGGCCAGCCGACCTCGGCAGCGTTGGCCCGCTCGCGGGAAGCGGGCACCGCGCGGCCGTTGATCAGCAGGACGTCGGTGTCGGTGTGGAAGTGGAACTGGGTCTTCACCCAGGCCCGGACCCCGGCCGGCACGTACTCGTCCCAGATCGCCGGCGGCTCGACGATGTGGCTGTCGAAAGATTCGCGTCATCGAGGACCGTCACGGCTTTGCCGGGGCGGTCCGAGCGTTTGGGGGGTGTGGGGGGCCATGTCGGGGCTCCCCACTCAGACAGCCAGCGGCGGCTCGCCGGGCGTCGGTTCGATGGCGAACGCGTTCAGCGCGCAGGCGATCAAGGCGTAGTAGCCGATGGTGGCGGTGAGGTCGACCAGCCCCTCGAGCCCGAAGCGCTTCTCGAGCGCCGCGAACGCCTCGTCGGTGACCCGGTGCTCGCGCAGCAGCCCGCTCGCATAGGCGGTCACCCGGGCCTCGGCCGGCGTCAGTCCAGCCGGCGCCCGCCGCTCGCGGATGGCGGCGATGGCCTCGTCGCGCACGCCGGCCTTGCGCGCCAGGACCGCGTGGGCCGCCCACTCGTACTGGCAGTCGAGCGCGCGGGCGACCGTGATGATCGCCAGCTCCCGATCGGCCTGCGACAGCGGCCCCTCGAACCGCACGTAATGGCCGGTCTCGGCGATCCGCCGGGCCAGCTCGGGGCTGTGCAGCAGCGCGGCGAACGGGCCGGCGACGCGTCCGCGGCTCTGGGCGATCCGGTCCCAGACGGCCAGCTGGGCGGGCGTCGCCTTGTCCTTGTCGACCAGCGGCACGCGGGCGCGCGCCACGCCGGGTCCGGCCTTGGGTTCCGTGCTCATGGTTCTCCTTTCGCGTACCAGGCTGCCTCGAGGGCCTCGATCGGCGCTCACCCCCAGCGCGGCTGCGCGTCGGGATCGATCCCGAGCGTCAGCTTGGCGACGACCTCGTGGGTCAGGGCGGAGTTGGCCGGATGGATCCGGCCGAGCCGGGCGTCGCGGAACAGGCGCTCGATCCCGGAAGCGGCGAAGATGCCGTAGCCGCCGGCGAGATCGAGCGCGCTGTCCACGACCCTCCACACCGCTTCGACCACCCGGTGCTTCGCGGCCACGATCTTCACTGGCCACGCGCCGCCGTGGTCCACGCCTCCGGTCCAGTCGTCGGCGAGACGATCGAGCTGCGGGCCGACTCCCTCCAGATCGATCACCATGTCAGCGACAGCGTGCTGCACTTCCGGGTGGTGGATCAGCGAGCCACGAGAGATGGCGATCGAGGTCTTGGTCTTGAGATTGTCGACGGTGAGGTCGAGCGCGTGCCGGCCGAGCCCGTAGTAGACGTTTGCGAAGCCGGTGAGCGCCCAGGCGAAGATGGCCAGGATGAACAGGTCGGCGCCGGCGAACCCGGCGGAGACGACGCGGGCGATGTGTTGGTCGGGCACGAACGCTCCCTGGAGCACCGTGTCCTGGCTGGCGGTGGCACGCATCCCGAGGACGTCCCAGGTCTCCTTGATCGAGTACCCCTCGGCCGCGCGGGGCATGAAGGCGTGCACGACCTTCGGCGCGCCGGGATCACTCGAGTCCATTCCGTGCAATCCAAGGTAGGTCCAGACGGGCGTCAGGCTCCCGAAGGACTTGTGCCCGGTGAACCGGTAACCGCCCGCGACGCGCTCGGCCTTCGTGGTGGACAGGAACAGGGGCATGTCGTTGCCACGCTCGGCGTGCCCGGCCGCGAACACCTCGCCGCCGGCGGCCCCGCGGAGCACCCACTCGAGCGAGCGGTCGCCCGCGCGCCAGAGGTCCGCGGCGACGCCGACCCAGTAGAGATGCATGTTCGTCGCCAGCGCGGTGGCGTGCGCGTAGTAAGCGAGACGGCGCTGCTCGCGCATGCATTCGGCGAAGGTGAGGCCGCCCCCTCCGAGCTCGCGTGGCACCGCGATGGCGAGATAGCCGGCCCGGCGCAACTCGTCGAAGTCTTCGTGGAAGAAACGGTTGTCCCGATCGTAGCCGGGCGCGCGCTCGCGGAACCGCTGGAGCATCGCCTCGGACAGCAGCGGGGACGCAATCGGTGCGGCCATGATCGTCGCCTCCTATTCGGTCTCGTGCAGCCAGAAGGTCATGTCCATCGCGTGGTAGAGGTCACGGGCTGTCGCGACTGCTGACGCGGCAGCCTCGCGCTCACCCCGTCGTCGATGCAGCCGACCGAGGCCGCTGTGGCAGTGCGCCTGGAGGGGTCGCATGCCGAGCTGCTCGGCGACAGCGAGGGCCTTGCCGAAGCCCTCCTCGGCACGGTCGAGGGCCGGCGTCTCACGCTCGACCTCGATCGCGGCGAGCAGCCGGAGGACGTACGCCTCGTGCCCTCGCTCGCGGTGCTCCTGAGCGAGGTCCAGGGCCTGGGCCGCGGGCGGGAACGCGCTCTCGGGCCGGCCGGCCCGGGCGTGCGCCTCGGCGAGCCGTGCCAGCCGAAGCGACTGGTTGGCCTTGAGCTTCATGGCCGCCGCCCGCTCGACCGCGCCCTCGAGCAGCGGCAACGCCTCGTCGACGCGACCGGCGTGCGTGTATGCCGCACCCAGGGCGGAGGCGACGAACGGCCACACCCGCTCGCCGTGCTCGCCCGCCGCGCGGGACAGGCCCCGTTCCAGGACGGCGATGGCGCGCTCGAAGTCCCCTCTGGCCACGCACACGTTACCGAGGCCGGCGCACCCGACGACGAAGCTGTAGCCCGGATCGCCGGTCTCGGCGATGCGGAGGGCCTCCTCGCCGAGCGACACTCCCTCCGAGAACTCCCCGCACTCGGCAAGACAGAGCGCCAGCCACACCCGGGAGAAGACGGAGGGCAAGCCGGCCATGCTGCAGGAGTCGTACAGCAGGTCGCCGCTGACCAGCGCGAGGTTCTTGCGCAGGGAATCCATGGCGCGCGCGTACTGGCCGAGCGAGTGGTGAGCCTGACCGAGCCGGAGGTTCGTGATGACTCCCAGGGGGAAGTTCCAGCCGAACATCGCCGGGAACGCGCCCATCTCCCGGTGCGCCGCCCTGACGGCGTGCTCGTGGTCTCCCATCCACCACGCCGCGCCGGGGTTGTCGCCACCGGTGAACCCGCTCAGGTAGCCGTCCAAGGTCGGCAGCTGGCTGCCGGTCAGGTAGGCCACGGCGCGGTCCCACACCTCGCCCCGGAAGGCATGAAGGGTGAGCCAGCTCGTCTGCTCTCCCGCGTGTCCTGGATACAGGGTCTCGAAGGCCCGAACGATCCGGGCATGCAGATCGCGCCGGCGCTCCTGGAGCAAACCGCCGTAGGCGACCTCCTGCGTCAACGCGTGCTTGAAGGTGTACTCCAGGTCCGGGAAGAGGGCAGTCTCGTAGAGGAACTCGGAGGCCAGTAGCCGGGCGAGGCCGTCGCGAAGCGCCGGCTCCGGGGTCTCGCTGATTGCCTGCAGCAGCGGGAACGGCACGTCCTTGCCGATGACGGCGGCCGTCTGGAGCAGTGTCTTGTCGTGTGGAGGGAGGCGATCGATCCGGGCGGCGAGGATGGCCTGCACCGTGGCCGGGACCTGGATCATGTCGAAGGGGCGCCCGAGCCGATACCCTCCACGCTCGCCGACCAGCGCCCCCGTCTCCAGAAGGGTCCGCACACTTTCCTCGAGGAAAAACGGGACGCCCTCCGTGCGCTGCACCAGCAGGCGCTTGAGCGGTCCGAGGTCGTCGTCCTCCCCGAGCAGCACGCGGAGCAGCTCGTCGGCGCTCTCGGGCGGCAGGGGGTCGAGCCGGAGCTGGCTGTAGTAGGTCTTGCTGCCCCAGCCGTGGGTGTACTCGGGCCGGTAGTTGACGAGCAGCAGGATTCGCGCCGTCGGCAGGCCCTCGACCAGCGCATCGAGCAGGCCCTGGGTCTCGGCATCCACCCAGTGGAGATCCTCGAACACCACGCACAGTGGCTGGATATGGCTCTCGCGCAGCAGCATCCGCCGCAGGCCGTCCACCGTCCGCCGGCGGCGCTGCCCCGGATCGAGGGCTTCCCAGGCCGCATCGTCGTTCGGCGCCTCCAGCAGGGAGAGGAAGGCGGGCACCAGGGCCCGCAGCGATTCGTCGAGCGTCAGGAGCTTACCCGTGACCTTCTCTCGGACGAGGCGCGCATCGTCACGCGCCTCGATCCGGAAGTAGCTCTTGCAGAGGTCGATGACGGGCAGATAGGCGCTGGCTTTGCCGTACGACACGGAGCTCGACTCCAGGACGAGGCAGTCCTGCGTCCGGTGTGAGTGGATGAACTCCCAGAGCAGGCGCGACTTGCCAACCCCCGGCTCTCCCACCACCGCCACGATCTGCCCCTGGCCGCCCCGCGCCTTGTCGAGGGCCTGGCGCAGACGGTCGATCTCCTGATCTCGCCCCACGAAGCGGGTGAGACCGCGGGCGGCCGCCGCCTGCAAGCGCGTGCGCGTCGCCGATGGTCCGGCCAGCTCGAACACCTCGACGGGGCTCGCCATCCCCTTGACCGGGACCGGGCCGATCGGGACGACCTGGACGAACCCCTCGGCGAGCCGGAGCGTCTCGCCGGTCAGCCGCGTCGAGCCGGGGGTCGCGAGCTGTTCCATCCGGGCGGCGAGGTGCGTGGTCTGACCCACCGCCGAGTAGTCCATGCGGAGATCGCTTCCGATCGCCCGCACGACCACCTCGCCGGAGTTGAGGCCCACGCGGATCTGGATCTCGATGCCGTGGTCCCGCCGGACCTCGGCAGTGTACCGGCGGATGGCCTGCTGCATCGCGAGGGCGGCGTAGCACGCGCGCACGGCGTGGTCCTCGTGGGCCAGCGGCGCGCCGAACAGCGCCATGATGCCATCGCCCATGACCTGGTTGACGGTGCCCTCGTAGCGGTGCACCGCCTCCATCATCCGCTCGAGGACCGGGTCCAGGAGCTTGCGGGCCTCCTCCGGATCCCGGTCGGTGAGCAGCTCGAGGGAGCCCTTCATGTCGGCGAACAGCACGGTCACCTGCTTGCGCTCCCCCTCGAGGGCATGGCGGGAGGTAAGGATCTTCTCGGCCAGGTAACGGGGGGTATAGCTCTGGGGGGACGCGGTCGCTCCCACGGCGGCCGGCGACGCCGCCACCGATTTGCCGCACTCGTTGCAGAAGCGGCTGCCCGGCAGGTTGGCGTGCCCGCACCCGGGGCAGACCACCTCGAGACGCCCGCCGCAGCCGCTGCAGAACTTGGCGCCTGCGGGGTTATCCTGCCGGCACTGGGGACAGCTCACGTCGGCCCGTCATACTCCCATCGGGCTCGCGGCCGCCACTACGAGCCTTCCTTCACCTCGATGATGTCATCGGCCATCACGCCGTGTGCCTCGCGGTGCACCGCCGCGGCGGCTTCCTTGCTCGGCGCGTGGACGAGACAGAACACCTTGCCCGTGCCCTCGTCGTACCAGTACCGGACGTAGCTCACGCCGTACTTGCCTTGCACGGCGAGGTCTTTCTTGTGGGCCTCGGCTGCCAGCTCGGAAGTGAGGCCATCGACCCTGTTGTGGACATCGAGATAGAGCGGCATCGTTGGACGTTCCTTCCTCGCGATTCCCAGGGTCCGGACCGATCCATTACCGCAGTTCCGGCCGGCGTGGCACGGAATGTATCGGGTCGGCTCTCGGGTGTCAACCGCCCGCGATCAGACCGCCGGCGGCGTCACGGCGTTCCTTTCGCGTAACCGGACGCTTTCAGCGCCTCGGTGATCTCGCCCAGGATGGCGGGGTCGTCGATCGTCGCCGGCAGCGTGTATGCCTGGCTCTCGGCGATCCTCTTCATGGTGCCGCGCAGGATCTTGCCCGAGCGGGTCTTGGGCAGGCGCTTGACCACCAGCGCCGTCTTGAACGCCGCCACCGGCCCGATCTGCTGCCGGATCCGGTCCACCAGTTCCTTGCAGATCTCGCCGTCCGCGCGCGACACGCCGGCCTTGGTGACGACGAAGCCCACCGGCACCTCGCCCTTGATGTCGTCGGCCACGCCCACCACCGCGCACTCGGCCACGTCGGGATGGGCGGCGAGCACCTCCTCCATGGCGCCGGTCGAGAGCCGGTGGCCGGCCACGTTGATGATGTCGTCCACGCGACTCATGATGTAGAGGTAGCCGTCCTCGTCGCGGTAGCCGGCGTCGCCCGTCAGGTAGTGGCCGGGGTGCTTCGCGAGGTAGGACTGCTCGTAGCCGGCGTCGTTGTTCCACAGCGTGGGAAGACAGCCGGGAGGCATGGGGAGCTTGATCGCGATGGAGCCGGTCTGGCCGGGGGCCAGTTCCGTGTTGTCGTCGCCGAGCACGCGCACGTCGTAGCCCGGTGCCGCCTTGGTCGGCGAGCCCGGCTTGACCGGCAGCATGCCCAGGCCCACGCAGTTGGCCGCGATCGCCCAGCCGGTCTCGGTCTGCCACCAGTGGTCGACGACCGGCACGCCCAGGCGCTCGCGCGCCCACAGGAGCGTGTCGGGATCGCAGCGCTCACCGGCCAGGAACAGCGTCCGGAACCGCGAGAGGTCGTGCTTGGTCATGTGGGCGCCGTGCGGGTCCTCCTTCTTGATCGCGCGGAAGGCGGTCGGCGCGGTGAACAGCGCGTTGACGCCGTGCTGGGCGATGAGCCGCCAGAAGGCGCCGGGGTCGGGCGTGCCCACCGGCTTGCCCTCGTAGAGAATCGTGGTGCAACCCTTGAGCAGCGGCGCGTACACGATGTAGGAATGACCGACGACCCAGCCGATGTCGGAGGCCGCCCAGTAGCACTCGCCGGCGCCCATGCCGTAGACGGCGGACATCGAGTACTTGAGGGCGACCGCGTGGCCGCCGTTGTCGCGCACGACACCCTTGGGGATGCCGGTCGTGCCGGACGTGTACAGGATGTAGAGCGGGTCGGTGGCCGCCAGCGGCACGCACTCGGCCGGGGCGGCGCCGCCCACGAAATCACCCCAGTCGAGATCGCGGCCCTTCACCAGCGGGGCCCGGGCCTGCGGGCGCTGGAGGATCACGCAGCGCTCGACCGCGTGGGCGGCCAGCTCGAGGGCGCCGTCGAGCAGGGGTTTGTAGGGCACCACGCGGTTGACCTCGATGCCGCAGGAGGCCGACAGGATGAGCTTCGGCCGGGCGTCGTCGATGCGCTTGGCCAGCTCGTTGGAGGCGAAGCCGCCGAAGACCACCGAGTGGACGGCGCCGATGCGGGCGCAGGCCAGCATCGCCACCACCGCCTCCGGCACCATCGGCATGTAGATGATGACGCGGTCGCCCTGGGCGATGCCCTGGCGCCGGAGCGCGCCGGCCACCCGCGCCACCTCGTCGCGCAGCTCGGCGTAGGTGAAGGTCGTGATCGTGTCGGTGACCGGGCTGTCGTAGACGAGGGCCCGCTGCTTGCCGCGCCCCCGGTCGACGTGCAGGTCGAGGGCGTTGTAGCAAGTGTTGAGCACGCCGCCCGAGAACCAGCGGTAGAAGGGCGGGCGCGAGTCGTCGAGCACGCGGTCCCAGCGCCGCTCCCAGTAGAGATCCTCGGCCGCCGCCGCCCAGAAGCCCTGGGGGTCGCGCAGCGACCGCGTGTATGCCTCGTCGTACTGGCTCCTCATCGAGTCCTCCTCCGCACCGGAAAGGTAGCCGCGGGCGCGCGAGGCCGCAAGCCCGTCTTGCTGGCGCCGCGATTGCACGCACCGGCGCGGAGTACTGAAAGGAGGACCCATGGCCAGGGCAGGGCAGCGGCGAAGCGGGCGAGGCAACACCAAGAAGGCCACGTCGACCTCGCGGAGCCGGCGGTCGACGGGCACACGGCGCGGGAGCAGCGGCGGCCGCGCCAGCGGCAGCGGCCGGGAGGGTACCGGGACTCGCCGCCGCAAGGCGGCCTAGCTCGACGGCTGCGCCGGATGGGACGCGGCGCGCCGAGAAAAGGCGCGCCGCGTCCTGCACGACGCCACGACTCCCCCTCGCTGAGTCGACGTCCGGGCTGTATCGAAACGCCGACTTGCGAGCGCCAAGCGTAATCGCCTATCTTACCGCCATAGTTCCGATGCGTCTCTCTGCCTCCTATCGAAGGTTGCCCCGCGGAAGTCGGCGCCATCTTCTGTCCACTCGGCGGCGATCAAGCCGGACCTGGCCCGACACCGGCCTATTTCGTGACCGACTTTAAGTTCGGCGGACGAGATACATCACCGACCGCTCCCTGGGTGTGGCAAGGAGGTAGCGTGGACGAGGACCTCGACGCGATGACGCGCGAGCAGCTGATCGCCGAGGCGCGGCGGCTACGCGCGGGGATTCGGGCGCACCGGGGCAGCACCGGACACGCGCTCTGCTGGCATCACCCGGCACTCTGGGGTCTCCTACCCGAGAAGACCGACCCGCTGCCGACGGTGCCTACGTGGCCGGAGTTTCTCCGGGGCTGTCTGCAGTACCGCGAGTCTTTGGATAGGCAGCTGCCTGATGCACCCCGTTCAGATGCGCCGTATCGGCCGTGACCGTGGGGCGACGAGCCGTGGATGCGAGGGCCGCCGAACCTTACATTGGAGCGGACCGCTGGCTCGCGTACGCTCGCCGCGGCCGCTCAACGTGACGTTCGGCTGCCAAAAGCCGTCATCGCCCGTGAGCAGACAGGGACGGCGCTGATGAGCCAGTGGGCCAATTCGGGGAGGTGGGCGCGACTCTACAGTGGCGAGGACTACATGATCTGCCGCCGAGGGAAACCCAATGACATCCTCACGGAGCTCGAAAGCTCATGGGTCACGGTCAACGAGGACGCGCCAATGCGCGGCTACGCATGCCTCGTGTTCCGGCGGCATGCCGTGGAGCTGCACGATCTACAGTAAGCGATGCCGAGGGGGCCTCGTTCATGCGTGACATCCGTCGACTCTCCGCGGCGGTCCAGGCGGTCACCGGGGCGGTCAAGCTCAACTACGAGGCAGCCGCTTGAAACCTTGCTTCCTGTGCCGCAGCTGCGACGCTACTTCGGCGATGGGGGGCGTCCAGGCGACGTCGCACTGATCGCGAACGTGGCGGCGAGGTCTGTGGGCGCGGCGTGGTATCGCTTCTTTCTCGCGGAGGAACCTCGATTCCAGAGATGGGCATCGCTGTACTGTTCGGGTGGCGTGGCCGGTCGATCGGGACAACCCTGCTCAAAGCACTCGTCGACCGAGCAAGGGCGCAGGGGTGTTCCGGCCTGAGTCTCACCCTGCGCCTCTCGAAAGGAGGGCTCACGGCCACCGCGAAGCAACGCAATGCCGCGCGACGCAACGTCAAGAAGGCGGCGGCCGCCGCCAGGCGCAAGCAGACCCTCAAGCACCTGCCGAAGGCGACGCGCCGGGCGCTCGGCAAGGAGGGCGCGAAGGCGCGCCGCCGGGCGGCCTAAGGGTCCGGCGGACCGTAGCCGCCGGCGCCGGGCGTCTCCATCGCCACTCGATCGCCCGGCCGCAGCACGTAGCCCCACACCTTCGGCGGCAGCGGCCGCTCGTCCGGCCCGCCGGGGTTCAGCGTCAGGCGCGCGCGGCCGCCGGGCCCTCCCCCGCACAGCCCCCACGGGGCCAGCCGCGCGCGCTCGGTCGTGCCGAGGAAGCGCGCCTCGTGGCCCAGGATCTCGATCGTGCGCCGCAGCCCGCGTCCGCCGCGGTGGCGGCCGGCCCCGCCGCTGTCCTCGACCAGCGCGTACTCGGTGACGAGCAGCGGATATTCCGACTCGAGCGCCTCCACCGGCAGGTTGGACGTGTTGGTCACGTGCACCTGCACGGCGTCCATGCCGTCGCCGCCGGCCGTCGCGCCGGAGCCGCCGGCGAGCGTTTCCAGGTAGACGTACAGCGTGCCGGTGCGGGGGTCGGTGCCGGAGAACACCATCGCGCAGTTGGCGCCGTTGCCCGCCGCCGGGATCCGCTCGGGCACGACCTGGGCGAGGGCGCCGAGCACGACGTCGGCGATCCGCTGGCACGTCTGCGTGCGCCAGGCGACGGGCGCCGGCGGTCGGGCGTTGACGATGCTGCCCTCGGGCGCGGTCACCGTGATGGCCCGGTAGAAGCCGCTGTTGGCGGGGACGGTGGGATCGAGAGCCGCCTTCAGGGCGTAGTACACGGTGGCGAGCAGGGCGAAGTACACCACGTTGATGTCGCCCTCGCACTGGGCCCCGCTGCCCGCGAAGTCGAGCGCGAGCGTGTCGCCCTGCTTGGTGATGGCGACCGCGATGGGGATGGGCTCCGGCGTGACGCCGTCGCCGTCCATCGCGTCGGCGAACCGGTAGACACCGTCCGGCAGGGCGGCGATGGCGGCCCGGATCTTGCGCTCGCCGTAGGCCAGCGACTCCGCGCAGGCCGCCCGCACGGTGGCGGCGCCGTGGCGGCGGATCAGCTCGCCGAGCCGCCGCTCGCCCAGCCGGTTGGCCGCGATCTGCGCCCGGAAGTCGCCCCGGCGCTGCTCGGGCAGGGCGAAGTTGGCCAGCAGCAGCTCCATCACGTCCTCGCGGATGCGACCGGCCTCGGCGAGGCGGATCGGGGTGATGCGCAGCCCCTCGTCCCAGATGGTGCGGATCTTCTCGGCGCTGCGGTCGGCGTGATGGGCGATGTTGGCCACGAACCCGAACAGCCCGCCGTCGGCGAACACGGGGCTCACGAGGTTGATGTCCGGCAGGTGCGTGCCGCCGCCGGTGTACGGGTCGTTCGAGATGAAGACGTCGCCCCCCGCCAGGGCCGAGGCCGGATAGCGCGCCAGGATCTCGCGGACCACGCCGAGCAGGGACCCCAGGTGCATGGGGATGTGCTCGGCCTGGGCGATCACCTCGCCGCCTGCGTCGAAGATGGCGGTCGAGCAGTCCTGGCGCTCCTTGATGTTGGTGGAGTACGAGGACTTGATGAGCGCCGTGCCCATCTCCTCGGCGATGGAGAGCAGGGCCGAGCCGATGACCTCCAGCGTCACGCGGTCCATCGGGTCCTCACCGCTCCTCGATCACCAGGAAACCCAGGTCGTCCACGACCGCCTCCTGCCCCGCCAGCACGAGCGTCGTGGCGTCGAACTGCTCCACCACGGCGGGGCCCGCCAGGCGCTGGCCGGCCAGCAGCGGCGCCCGCGCGTACACCGGGCACGGCACGAACCCGCGCGCGTCGTCGACCCAGACCGAACGGCGATCGACCGGGGACGGAGCGTCCGGGTTGCGCGGCAGCCGCGCCAGCGTCGGAGGCTCGGCCAGGCCGCGCCCGACCAGCCGCGCGTTGACGACCTGCACCGGCTCGTCGGTGGCGGCGAAGCCGTAGACCCGCTCGTGCTCGTCGAGGAAGCGCCGGCGCAGCGGCTCGAGGTCGCCGTCCCGCCACGTCTCGACGGGAACGGGCACCGGCAGCTCGAAGTTCTGGCCGACGTAGCGCAGATCGAGCCAGCGCTCCAGGCGGCGGCGGGCCGCCGGCACGCCCTCCCGATCGAACCAGCGCAGGGCGTCCTGCTCCATGTCGGCGAAGCAGGCCGCGAGGGACGGGAGGCGTTCCGGGGTCAGCGCGGCCAGGTGGGTGCGGACCAGGTCCGTGCGGACGTCCTCGACGAGCAGGCCGAGCGCGCAGAGCAGGCCGGGGCCCGGGGGCACGGCGATGGAACGGATGCCGAGCTCGCGGGCCAGCTCGCCCGCGTGCAGCGGCCCCGCGCCGCCGAACGGCAGCAAGGTCAGTCCCGTGGGATCGATGCCTCGCTGCACCGTGACGACGCGCACCGCGTTGGCCATGTTCGCGTTGACCACGCGCACCACGCCCCGGGCGGCCTCGAGGGCCGGCAGGCCGAGCCCGTCCGCGAGCCGGCCGATCGCCGCCTCGGCCCGCGACGGATCGAGCGGGACGGCGCCGCCGGCCAGCCCGCCCGCGCCCAGGCGGCCCAGCACCAGGTTGGCGTCGGTGACCGTGGCCGCCTCGCCGCCGCGGCCGTAGCAGGCCGGACCGGGATCGGCGCCGGCGCTCTGCGGGCCGACCTTGAGGGCGCCGCCCGAGTCGCGCCAGGCGATGGAGCCGCCGCCGGCGCCCACCGTGTGGATGTCGAGCATCGGCACCCGCAGGGTCACGCCGCCGATTTCGCGTTCGAAGGCGAGGCCCGCCACCCCGTCGCGGACAAAGGCGACGTCGGTGCTGGTGCCGCCCATGTCGAACGTGGCGATGGCGTGGAAGCCCGCCTGGGCCGCGATCCACGCCGCCCCGGCCACGCCGGCCGCGGGCCCGGACAGCGCCGTGCGCACCGGCACGCGCGCCGCCTCCTCCACCGACATGGTGCCGCCGTTGGACTGGTTGATGTGGGGATGGGCCGGGATGCCCAGCTCGTCCACGCGCCGGCGGAAGGCCCGCACGTACGCGCTCATGCGGGGGGCGAGGTAGGCGTTGGCCACGGTCGTGCTGAGGCGCTCGTACTCCCGGAACTCGGTGTGGACCTCGTGCGAGGCGACCACGGTCACTCCCGGCAGCCGCGCCCGGGCGCGCTCCAGCACCTGCCGCTCGTGGCCCGGGGCGAGGAAGGAGTAGAGAAAGCAGATCGCCAGCGCCTCGGTCTCACCGTCGGCGGCGATCTGCCCGAGCACGCGCTCGACGTCGGCCAGGTCGAGCGCGCACCGGACCTGTCCATCCGCCGTCACGCGCTCGGCCACCTCGTGACGGCGGTGGCGGGGCACGAGCGGGGGCGGCTTGCGCGCGTGCAAGTCGTAGAGCGCCGGGCGCTTCTGGCGTGCGATCTCGAGGAGGTCGCGAAACCCTCGCGTCGTGACGAGCGCGGTGGCCGCCCCGCGCCGCTCGAGCAGCGCGTTGGTGGCCACCGTGGTGCCGTGAGCCACGTGGTGCACTGCACCGGGCCTCACGTCCGCGCCGCGCAGCAGCCGGAGGAGCCCCTGCACGATGCCCTCCGAGGGATCGGCCGCCACCGACGGGACCTTCTCGACCGACAGCGCGTGCGAGGCCTCGTCATAGAGCACGAGGTCGGTGAAGGTGCCGCCGACGTCGATGCCGAGCCGAAGGCCCACGTGGCTCGCGCCGGCGCTACCGCGCGGGCGGCGTCACGACGAGCCAGGGCATCTCGGCCCGGTGGCGCGCCTCGAACTCGCGCAGTTGGCTCTCGTAGCCGAGCGTGAGCGCGATGTCGTCCTGGCCGGCGAGGAGCTTCTGCTTGCTGAAGGCGTCGATCTCGAAGCGGTGGACAGCGCCGTCCGGCGCGGTCACGGCCTGCGCTTCCAGATCGACCGTGAGCGTGGCGCCCGGCCGCGCGTGCAGCTGCTGCCGGAGCGCGGCCGCGGTGGCGGCCGGCAGGATCACCGGCAGCACGCCGTTCTTGAGGCAGTTCTGGTGGAAGATGTCGCCCAGGCTCGGCGCAATCACTGCCCGGATGCCGTAGGCCAGCAGCGCCCACACCGCCGCCTCCCGCGAGGAGCCGCAGCCGAAGTTCTCGGCCGTGACCAGGATCTTCGCCTCCCGCGTCGCCGGCTGGTTCAGCACGAACTCCGGCCGCTCGGCGCCGGCGGCGTCGAAGCGGACGTCGTGGAACAGGAAACGGTCGTAGCCGGCGCTGCCCTGCGGCTTGCGCAGGAAGCGCGCGGGAATGACACGGTCGGTGTCGACGTTCGGCAGGTCGATCGGCGCCGCGACGGCCGTCAGCCGGGTGAAGGGCTGCATCAGGCGAGCGTCCGGACGTCGGTGAGCCGGCCGGTGACGGCGGCGGCCGCCGCCATCGCCGGCGAGACCAGGTGCGTGCGGGCCCCCTTGCCCTGGCGCCCCTCGAAGTTGCGGTTGGAGGTGGAGGCCACCCGCTCGCCCTCGCGCGCGGTCTCGCCGTTCATCCCCACGCACATCGAGCAGCCGGCCTCGCGCCACTCGAACCCCGCCTCGACGAAGACCCGGTCCAGCCCCTCGGCCTCCGCCGCCTGCTTCACCAGGCCGGAGCCGGGCACGACCCACGCCGGAACGACCGCCCGGCGCCCCTTGGCCACGGCGGCGGCCGCGCGCAGATCCTCCAGCCGGCTGTTGGTGCAGGACCCGATGAACACCCGGTTGACCGTGACGTCGGTGAGCGGCATTCCCGGCGTCAGCCCCATGTAGCCGAGCGCGCGCTCGACGCTCTGCCGGCGGGTGGTGTCGCCGATCGCCGACGGGTCGGGCACGCGGCCCGTGATGGGCAGCGCGTCCTGGGGGCTCGTGCCCCAGGTGACGGTCGGCGCGATCTCGGCGCCGTCCAGGCGCACCTCGCGCGCGAACGCCGCGTCCGGATCGCTCGGCAGCGACGTCCAGTAGGCCATCGCCTTCGCCCACGCCTCGCCCGTCGGCGCGAACGGACGGCCCTCCAGCCAGGCGAACGTCGTGTCGTCCGGCGCCACCATGCCGGCGCGGGCCCCGGCCTCGATCGACATGTTGCAGACGGTCATCCGCTCGGCCATCGACATCGCGCGGATGGCCGCCCCCGCGTACTCGAGCGCGTGGCCCACGCCGCCGCCGGCGCCGATGGCGGCGATGATGGCCAGGATCACGTCCTTGGCAGCCACGCCCGGGCCCAGGCGTCCGTCCACGGTGATTCGCATGGTCCTGGGCTTGCGCTGCCAGAGGGCCTGGGTGGCCATCACGTGCTCGACCTCGGTGGAGCCGATGCCGAACGCGAGCGCGCCGAGGGCGCCGTGGGTGGCCGTGTGGCTGTCGCCGCACACGAGCAGCATGCCGGGCAGCGTGAGGCCCTGTTCGGGCCCGATGACGTGCACGATGCCGCGGCGCGCGTCGCCGCGGCCGAAGTAGAGAATCCCCTGCCCGCCGGTGTGCGCGGTCAGCGAATCGACCATGCGGCCGATCTCCTCGTCCGGCACCGGCGCGCCGGGCGAGGTCAGCACGTAGTGGTCGGCGGTGGCCACGCAGAGGTCGGGGCGGCGCACGCGCCGGCCGGCCCGCGCCAGCCGCTCGAAGGCGGCCGCCGACCCCTCGTGCAGGAGATGGCGATCGACGTACAGGAGGCTCTGGCCGCCGGGCCCCTCGGCCACGACGTGCCGCGCCCAGATCTTGTCGAACATGGTGGAAGGCATCGCGGGAAGATTACCCGGTCGCCGTCGCCCACTCAACCGGCTGTCGGGGACGCGCGCTGCGTGACGAGTCTCACGGGAGGGCCGAGATCGGCGAAGCGCCGTGGGATCAGCAGTCTGGCATACTCTGGGCGCCGTGGTGCGGGTCCCTTCGATAGCGCCCGCGCGCGGTCGGGGTGCGGCACGCACGCTGCAAATCGCGGCGGAGGGAGAGTGGTCGTGCCCGTGGCTGGGGCCCCGAGTTGCGCGTTCAGCGCGATACCTCGGTTGTGGGGCTCGTGAACGTGCGCTTCACCGTCACCGCGAAGATCGCGATAGGGCTCGGCCTCATCGTGCTGATCGGCGTTGTGTCGGTGGGGATCATCTACCTCGGCCTGAGCTCCGTGGGGACCGCGATGCGATGGCTCATCGAGACCAAGGAACCAGCCAGCGCGGCCGCGTACGAGATGGAGATCCAGGTGCATGCCCTGGCCTCGGGCGTGTTGAGATTCCTGGACACGGCTGATCCGCGCTCCCGCGAGCAGATCGACGCTGACCACGCGAAGTTCGCGCACTTCCATGGCCGGTATCTCCAGCTGGTCGAAGGCACGAGGGGAACGGAGCTCGGCAAGACCATCGGCCCACGTTACGCCGAGTTCAAGGCCCTCGGCGATCTCCTCATGACCACGAAAGGGGAACAGGAGGCCCTGCTGCTGACGATCGCCGAGAACTTCGCGAAGATGGACATGGTGATCGACGAGCGGATGGAACCGCTGAGCCGTTCCCAGACGCCAGCAGTCCTCGACGAGGTCTCGAGGCGGCGGCGGCTCGAAGCCTTGTTGAACCTGGAGGCCGAGGTTGCCGAGGTCGGGCTCTGGCTGGCGAGCTATCAGCGCGTTCACAAGCCCGAGTACCGGGACCGCATGTTTGCGAGAGAGCGTGACGTGCGGGCGGAGCTCGAGAGGCTCGAGGCACTCCCCTTGTCGAAGGAAGAGCGGTTCTGGATCGGTGAGATCGAGAAGGTGTTCGACGAGACGATGTCGTTGATCGGCAAGGTCCTGATCCTCGATCACGGGATTCAGGACCGCGTTCAGCTGTTCACCGAGCTCCAGCAGGCGCTCGACCGCCTGCTGGATGACGAGATCCAGGTGCTGGCCAAGCAGGATCTCGTGGCGCCCGCGGAGGCTGCCGATCTGGCCACGTCGGCGGCGATTGGGCGAATCCAGGTCCTGCTGCCTCTTCTCATGGTGTCGGCGCTCGGGATCGCCCTGCTGCTCGTCCACGTGATCAGGAGCCCGGTGAGGGCGCTCATGCACGGTACCGAGGCCATTGCCCGTGGTGATCTGACGCACCGGATTCGAGCGACCGGACGCGATGAACTGGCGGATCTGGGGAACGCGTTCAACCGGATGGTGGAGCAACTGGAAAGCACGACCGTGTCCAAGACGCTGCTGGAGGCGAACGAACGACAGCTCAAGCAAACGGTCGCCGAGCTGCAGCAGCAGATCACGGAGCGGATGAAGGCCCAGGACGAGCAGGCCCGGCTGCAGGCGTCGCTCCGACGCGCGGAGACGATGTCGGTGATGGGCGTCCTGGTCGCCGGGGTGGCCCACGAGGTGCGCAATCCGCTGTTCGGCATCTCCTCCGTCCTCGATGCGATGGAAGCCCGTTTTGGCGCCCGGGAGGGCTACGAGCAGCACATCGCTGTCCTCCGGAGCCAGGTGGTACGGTTGAACGGGCTGATGCAGGAGCTCCTGGAGTACGGGAAGCCCGCCACGGTGGAGCTGGCCCCCTCGCCGATCGAGGGCGTGGTCGGGGATGCCGTCCAGGCGTGCGCGGAGCTGGCGGAGCAGCGACTTTCGGCACGAACATTGCCCCGCGCTGTGACCCGGGCGAGCGGAATCGTGCTCATGGTCGACACCAGTTCCGCCCCAAGGGGTCATGCTCCGCCATCCGTCCAGGTCTCGCTGACGCCGCCCGCGTCGGCGAGAGCTCGAAGCACTTGGACGCGTGTGGGACGCATCGCTCGGAGGCGGGCAGCGATCACAGGAGTCGTCAAAAGTGGCAGCCATCAAGGAGGAAGCAAATGAGCAAGACGGTGACGCAGACGTTGTTCATAGGGGCCGCAGCCGTCCTGGCATTGACGCCAGTGTCGGTTGCTTTCGCGGAGGAGGTCGTGTGTCGAGGCACGATCGGACAGAGGACAGTGGACAACGTGCGGGTGCCGCCCGGGCGCACGTGCACGCTGAAGGGCACCAGGGTTCAGGGCACGGTGAAGGTTGAACGGAACGCCTCGCTCAAGGCCGTCGGTGTCCGGGTCGTCGGCAACATCCAGGCCGAGGGCGCCGCCAACGTCACCGTCCGGCGAGCGTCCAGGGTGGGCGGCAGCATTCAGATCGTGCAGGGTGAGAGCGCCACCATCATCGCGACACGCCTCAACGGGGACCTGCTCTTCGATTCGAACGATGGCCCGTTGACCGCCTCCGACAACACGATGGGCGGGAACCTGCAAGCGTTCCAGAATACCGGGGGCCTCTCGATCACGGAGAACGTGATCGACGGGAACCTGCAATGCAAGGAGAACCGCCCGCGACCCACCGGCTTCGGCAACGTCGTCGAGGGTAACAAGGAGGATCAGTGTAAGAGGTTGTAGTCCAGGGGGCGCGCCTGACCTCAAGCAGTCAACATCCGCGTGTCCAGACTCTAGACTCTGGTCCAGGTCTCGGACAAGCGCGCCACTGGTTTCTCCTCTTCCCCCGTCCCGGGCCCGTTGGATCTTCAGGCACGGTGTTTGCTGCGGAACCCCGCCGTGCCGCACAAGCTCCTGATCGTCGACGACGAGGAATCCATCCTGTTCGCCATGCGCGAATACTTCATGAGCCGTGGCTATCGGGTGGACTGTGCCAGCGGACTCGACGAAACCGATGCTCTTCTGGGCAGCAACCCGTACTCGGCCGTCATCGCAGACCTGCGACTGAGCGGGAGTCGCGGGACCGAAGGGCTCGAGATCGTCGATCGAGTGCGCGCGCGGTACCCGGCCACGCGGGTGATCATCCTGACGGCCTACGGACTTCCGGGGACCGAACGCGACGCCCGCCGCCGCGGGGCCGACGTCTTTCTCCACAAGCCGATCCCTCTCCCCGAGCTGGCACGAATCGTCCTCGACCTCCTCGGCCCGCCTGGGGCGGTTCATGAAGAGCCGCTCCGATCGGGAGCGGGAGATGAGGGCTGCACCAGCAGTGGCCTGTGACCACGCGCGG
>DASWJN010000076.1:0-6809 GCA_036397135.1 Candidatus Methylomirabilota bacterium | reverse complement strand
GAGCGCGAGCCCCCCATCCCCCAGAGGGGGCTGGGGCGCAGATCAGTCGAATCGTCGGCGGCGCGCTCGCCGAGCCCTGCGCTCGCAACGGCGACGACGGCTCGCCATCGACGTGGCGCGCCCGGGGCTCCCGGGCCCGGCCCCCGGCGTCACCCCATTCCACGAGAGTCATTAGATGGCGCAGTACGAGGCGAATCTCCGTGATTACTGGCTGATCGCGCGGCGGCGGCGGCTGATCATCGTGGTCTCGACCGTGCTGGTGGCGCTGCTGAGTTTTTGGCTGGGCAAGAACAAGGTGCCGGTGTACCAGGCGACGGCGGCGGTGAAGTTCGAGCAGTCGACGGCGCTGACCGGGCTGCTGGTCGAGGTGCTGTCCTACTCCACCGCCGACAACATCGAGACGCAGGCGACGCTCATCAAGAGCTATCCGATCCTGGAGGAGGTCGCCCGCCGGCTGGGGCGGCTGCCGCAGACGACGGGGTCCGAGGCGCTGCGCGAATCACGCGCCTACACCAACGTCCTCGAGACCCTGTCCGGGAAGCTCCGGACCAACCGGGTGAGCGGCACCAGCATCCTGGAGATCACCGCGACCTCCACCGTCCCGCTGGAGGCGCGCGACCTGGCCAACACCGTGGCCGAGGTCTACCGCGACTACAGCCGCAACAACCGCAACGTCCGCATCGTCGAGGCCCGCAAGTTCATCGAGAGCCAGCTCCGCGAGGTGGAAGCCCGGGTGCGCCGGGCCGAGGAGGAGGTGTGGGCGTTCCGGGACGCCAACCGGATCATCTCGCCCGGCGCCGAGTCGTCCATGCTGCTGTCGCTGTTCACCCAGGTGCGTGGCGACATCGAGAAGGCGCGCCAGCAGCGCATCGAGCTGGAGCAGGTGGGCGGCCGCCTGGAGCGCAGCGATCCGGCCAGCGTCACCGACCGCGTGTACATCGACACCCAGAACCCGGCCATGCTTCGTCTGATCGCCACCAAGACCGACCTCATCCTCGAGCGCAACAACCTGGCCCTGGAGGTGACGGATCGCCATCCCCGGCTGCAGGCCATCGACGACCGGCTGCGGGAGGTGCGGCGTGAGATGCGGCGGGAGGTCGCGGCCCAGATCGCGCTCCTGCGCAACCGCGAGGAGATCCTGAGCCGCCAGATGGGCGAGCTGTTCCAGCGCAACCGCGAGGTGCCGGCGGTCGAGCTGAACCTCCAGCGCCTGCAGCGCGACGCCAAGGTCAACGACGACCTCCTGACGCTGCTCAAGACCAAGCACCAGGAGGCGCTCATCAAGGAGTCGGAGGGCGTCGAGGAGGTCACCATCATCCGCCCGGCCGGCGAGCCGACGGCCCCCGTCGGCAGCGACGGCGCCAACATGCTGCTGCTCGGCGCCGTGCTGGGGCTCGTGCTGGGCGTGGTGCTCGCGTTCGTGCAGGAGACGCTCGACACCTCCATCGGGACGATCGAGGACGTCGAGTCCTACCTCGAGGTCCCCGTGCTCGGCATCGTGCCGCACATCGACCCGCGGGAGACGATGCAGCACCTCGTCGAGCGCCGTCCCGCGCTGGCCGAGATGGACCCGGAGGCGCTGCGGAGCCATGCCCTGCTCATCACGCACTTCGATCCGAAGTCGCCGGTGGCCGAGGCCTACCGGACGCTGCGCACCAACGTGCAGTTCGCGCGGCTGGAGCGCGGCGGCAAGGTGCTGGTCGTCACCAGCCCCACGCTCCAGGAAGGCAAGACGACCACGATCGTCAACCTCGCGCTCACCATGGCCCAGAGCGGCCAGAAGACGCTCCTGGTCGGCGCCAACATGCGCCGGCCGAGCATCTACCGGTTCTTCGGCATCGAGCGCGAGCCGGGGCTGAGCGACATCCTCACCGGCAACGCCCAGTGGCGCGACTGCATCCGCACCGTCGCCGACATCCTCATGGGCCGGTTCGAGATGGAAGACATCATGGCCGCGCCCGGCCTGGACAACCTGCACATCATCGAGGCCGGCCCGATCCCGGCCAACCCGTCGGAGCTGCTGTCCACCAGCGCCCTGACGGAATTCCTGAGAGCGGTGTCGGCCGAGTACGACATCATCCTCATCGACACGCCACCGGTGCTGCCGGTGACCGATTCGGCGATCGTGGCCGGCCAGGCCGACGGCGTGCTGCTCGTCTACCAGGCCGGCAAGGTCGGCCGCCTCGTCCTCAAGCGCGCCAAGGCCCACCTGGAATCCACGCGCGCCAAGGTGTGGGGCGTGGTGCTCAACGACGTGCAGACCGAGGTCTCGGGCTACAACTACACCCACTACTACACGCACTACTACGGCGAGGAGACGGCGTCGCCGCGCGAGGGCGGCCCGCTCGGCCGCGCCTGGGACCGCGTGCGCTCGCGGCTGCCCCGCTCGGCCTCCCGGCCCGCCGCCGGCGAGGCCGCGACCGAGCCCGAGCCGGGGGCGAGGGTGAAGGGGGCCCCGGGACGGCCGCGCTACCGGGGCCTCTGGCTCGGGCTGGGCGTGCTCGGCGCGTTTGCCGGGCTGTTCGCGGCGGTGACCGCCTGGCAGCTGGGTGTCCTGGGGTCCGATGGCCGCCCGCTCGCGCAGCTGCGGCAGCGGCTCGGGATCGGCCCGGCGGCGACCGCGCCATCGCGTCCACCGACGCCGGCGGCGCCGGCGCCCCCGCGGCCGGACGCCGCGACTCCCCAGCCGCCGGCCGTCGCCACGCCGCCGTCGCCGCCGCGCCCGGTCGCCTCCGTCACGACGCCGGCCCCCACCGTCCCGGCCGCGCCCGCTCCGGCGACGGCGCCGGCCAGGGCGCTGCCGCCGGCGCCGAGCGCGCGCTTCGCGGTCGAGTTCGGGCCGTTCCTCACGGCCGCCGAGGCCGAGCGCGTCGAGCGCCAGCTGACCCAGGCCGGCTACCAGACGGCGCGCTTCCGGCAGAGCCAGACGGGCGCCGGCCTCTACGCCGTGCTGCTCGAGCGGATCCCGGCCGGCCGCGATCCGGAGAGCGTCGTCGCGGCCCTGCGCGAGCAGGGGTTCGCCGACCCCGCCGTGGTCGCCCAGGATCCGCCGGTGATCCGGTTCGGCGATCCCCTGCTGCTGCGCGGCGCCGTGGAGCTCGCCGAGCGGGCGCGCGCGCTCGGTCACCCCGTGCGCGTGGCCGCCCAGCCGGGGGAGGCCGTCGCCTACATGATCCGTCACGGCAATTTCGTCTCCCGCCAGGACGCGGCGGAGAAGACGGAGGAGTTCGGGCGCCTCGGCCTGGCCCACCAGGTGATCCAGGTCCGGTAGCCCGGCCGATGCGACTGGGATCCGGGGGCCCCGCCGGGGCGCCGCTGCTCGGCAACCTCGTGGTGATCGGCGTCCTGGCGGTGGCGGCCTACGCGCTGTCCGAGGGTCTGACCCGCGCCTCGTTCAGCCACGCCATGGGCGCCCTGGCCGCGGTCACGCTGTTCGGCCTCGTCTTCATCCGCACCGACTTCGGCCTCTACGTCGTGATCTTCTCCATGCTCCTGTCGCCGGAGTTCGCCGCCGGCGGCGGCGGGATCGCCGAGGGGCGCACGATCATCGTGCGCAGCGAGGACTTCGTCCTCATCGTCATCGGCCTGGCGTGGCTGGCCAAGACGGCGGTCAACAAGGAGCTGGGGCTCGTCGCCAAGACGCCCCTCAACGGGCCGATCGTCCTCTACGTCGTCGCCAACGTCGTGGCGACGCTGGTCGGCTACCTGTGGGGCAGCGTGGCCGGCTTCAGCGGGTTCTTCTACGTGCTGAAGTACGTGGAGTACTTCGTCGTCTACTACATGGTCGTCAACAACGTGCGGGACCGCGAGCACGCCCGGCGGCTGGTCATCGCCGCGTTTCTCACCGCCGCCATCGTGGGCCTGGTCGGCATCGCCCAGATCCCCTCCGGCGAGCGGGTGTCGGCGCCGTTCGAGGGCGAGGTCGGCGAGCCGAACACCTTCGGGGGCTACCTGCTCTTCATGATCGCGATCGCGGCGGGCGTCGCGCTGGAGACGCACCGCGTCCGCGTGCGCACGGCGTGCCTGGGCCTGCTCGGGCTCCTGGGCCTGCCGTTCGCCTTCACGCTGTCGCGCGCCTCCTACCTGGGCGTCGTCCCGGCGCTGCTGGTCCTGGCCTGGTTCACGCGGCAGCGGCGCTTCATGGTGGGCCTCGTGCTCCTGCTGGCCGTCTGCTCCCCGCTGCTGGCGCTCACGCTGCCCTCGGCCGTGACCCAGCGCATCCTCTACACCTTCGAGCCGGAGAAGGGCCAGGCCACCGTCCGGGTGGGCAGGGTCGCCTTCGACCCGTCGACCTCGGCCCGGCTGATCAGCTTCAAGACGGCGATCGAGGGCTGGCTGAAGCGGCCGGTCTTCGGCTACGGCGTGACGGGCTTCGGCTTCATGGACGCCCAGTACGCGCGCGTGCTGGTGGAGACCGGCATCGTGGGCCTGGCCGCCTTCGCCTGGCTGGTGTGGACGCTCGTGCGCTCGTCCACCGACGCCTTCCGCCACCTGCGCGAGCCCGAGGACCGCGGCCTCGCGCTCGGCTTCCTGGCCGGCACGATCGGCCTGCTCGTGCACGCCGTCGGGTCCAACACGTTCATCATCGTGCGGATCATGGAGCCCTACTGGTTCTTCGCGGGCATCGTCCTGATGCTGCCGCAGCTCGAGCAGGACGAGCGGGCGCCGGCGGCCGGACCGGCCGTGACGCCGGCCCGGCTGTTCCCCGGCCGGCCGCAGGCGCTGGCGCGATGACGGTCACCGGCGCGCGTCCGGGCGACAGCCGCACGCGCCGGCTCGGTGCCGACCTCGCGGCGCTGACGGGCGGGTGGGTGGTGCGCGCAGGCCTGGGCGTCCTCATCTCCGTGCTGACCGCGCGGTACCTGGGCCCCGAGGGCATGGGCCGGTACGCGTTCCTGATCTGGCTGGCCGGGCTGGCGGCCGTCGTCCTCAGCCTCGGCCTGCCGACCACCCTCACCCGCTACACGGCCGAGGCCCTGGGTGGCGACCGGCCGCGCACGGCCGGCGCGCTGCTCGGCCTGGTCGTGCGCGGGCAGACGGCGATCGCCCTGGTGGCGGCGGTGGCCGTGGCGACCGCCGGGCTGTTCGTCCCGGGCCCCTGGCGACTGCCGCTGGCGCTCACCGCGCTGAGCGTGCCGCTGCTCGTCCTGCATGGCAGCCTCGCCGCCTTCCTCTCGGGGCTGCAGGTGTTCCGCTGGCCGGCGGTCCTGGGCGCGGCGACGCTCACGCTGCAGGCCGCGCTGCTGATCGTCGTCGTCGCCCTCGACGGGGGTGTCGAGGGCCTGCTCCTCACGCACGCCGGCGTCAATGCCGTCGCCCTGGGCGTCGTCGCCTGGCTGGCGCGACGCGAGGGGCGCTGGCGCGGCGCCCTGCCGGCGCCGGGGCCGCTGGGCGGCGAGGCACGGGCCGACGTGCTGCGCTATGCGCGCAGCGTGAGCGCCCTCGTGATCCTCGACGCCGTGGTCTGGCAGCGCACCGAGGTCGCGTTCCTGCAGGCGCTGGCGCCGCCCGCGGAGGTGGCGTTCTATGCGCTCGCCTTCGGCGTGGCCGCCCAGGTCGGCCGCGTTCCCTATCAGCTGTCGGTCGTGCTGTTCCCGAGCTTCCCGGCCCTGGTGGGCGGGGGGCGCGCCGCCGAGCTGGCGGCGCTGCACGCCACCGCGATGCGCTATCTCGTGCTGCTCGGCGCCCCGCTCGCCGTCGGGCTGGCGGTGACCGCGCCCGCGGTGATCGGCCTGCTGTACGGCCCCGCCTACGGTCGGGCCGCGCCCGTGCTGGCGGCGCTGGCCCTCGGCAGCCTGGTGACGATCGCGGCCGGCGCCAGCCCGGCGGTGCTGCACGCGACCAAGCGGCAGGACCGGCTCCTCCGCCAGGCCGTGCTGGCGGCCGCGGCGAACCTGCTGCTCGCGCTGGTCCTGGTCCCCGCGGCCGGCGCGCTCGGCGCCGCGCTGGCCAGCGTGCTGGCCCAGGGGCTCGGCAGCCTCCTGGCGATCCGGGCCGCGCTGCGCGTCGCCGGCCCCGGCGCGCCGGTCGAGGCGCTCCTGCGCATCACCGCGGCGGCGGCCGTCATGGGCGCGGTGGCCGCGCTGCCGGTGCTCGCCCTGGGCGGCCTCCCGGGCCTGCTCGCCGCCGTCCTGCTCGGCGCCGCGGCGTATCCGCTGGCGCTGCGCGGGCTGCGCGCGCTGTCGGCCGAGGACCTCGACCGCGTCCGCGTGGTCGTCGAGCGCCTGCCGGTCTCCGCGCGCAGTGCGAGTCTCGCGCTGGCCCGGTTCCTCTGCCGCGGCTCCGCGCCGGCGACGCCATGGTCGCCGTCTCGGTGATCATCCCGACCTACCGGCGCGAGGCGCCGCTGCGGCGGTGCCTGGCCGGCGTCCTCGCCCAGCGCCACCCGGCGTTCGAGGTGCTGGTGGTCGACCAGAGCCCCGAGCACGAGCCCGAGACGTGGGCCGCGCTGGCGGCGCTGCCGCCCCACGCGCGCCACGTGCGGCTGGCGCGACCGAGCGTGACCGCCGCGGTGAACGCCGGCGCCCGGCTGGCCGCCGCCCCGCTGCTGCTCTTCCTCGACGACGACGTCGAGGTCGCCGACCGCGAGCTGCTGGCGCACCACGCGCGGCACTACGACGACCCGTCCATCGCCGGCGTCGTGGGGCGCATCGTGCACGCCGAGCGCCGCGCCGACCTGCCGCGCCCGGCCGCCGCCGGTCCCCTCGGGTTCCTGGCGATGAACTTCGACCACCCGCACGCCATGGACGTGCCCACCGCGGCCGGCGCCAACATGTCCTTCCGGCGCGCGCTCGTCGAGGGGCTGGGCG
>DASWJN010000075.1:0-8164 GCA_036397135.1 Candidatus Methylomirabilota bacterium | reverse complement strand
TTTTCGAGCCGGTCTCCCGCCTCGTGGTCCCAGCGCCCCCACCTCGTGCCCAGCCCGCCGGCACCGCGCGACGTGGACGTCAGGGAAAGATCTGGCGGTAAGCGAAGCGGGCGCGGTCACCGGAGGCGCCGAAGCGGGCGTCGTAGTCGCGCGTCATGGCGCGCAGCGTGTCGGAGCGGACGAAGGCCTGGAGCGCGTCCTCCGACTCGAACTCGTAGCAGACCATGTACTGCCAGGGCTCGGCGCCGGCGTGCGCGCTGTCGAGCGGCATCGCCGCGTAGCGCCGCATGCCGAGGCAGCCGGGCACCCGGGCGGCCTCGGCCGCGCGCACCGTGTCGTACCACTCGTTGAAGGCCGCTTCCTTGCCCGGAGCGATCGTGGCCTTCACGACGAACAGGGCGGGACGGGCCATCAGGGCAGCCGCTCGAGACGGACCGCGCAGACCTTGTACTCGGGAATCTTCGACACGGGGTCGCAGGCCGAGTTCGTCAGGAAGTTGGCCGCCGAGTCGGCCAGCTTGACGAACGGCACGAAGACCGCGCCCGCCCGTACCGCCTCGGTGACGTGCGCGTAGCCGGTCAGCTCGCCGCGCCGCGACTCGAGGCGGACGCGCGAGCCGGTGTCCACGCCGAGGCGCTGGGCGTCGCTCGGATGGATCGCCACCTCCAGCCGGGGCGCCAGCTCGAGCAGACCCTGCACGCGCCGGGTGAGGGTGCCGCCGTGCCAGTGGTAGAGCAGCCGCCCGGTGTTGAGCAGGAACGGGTACTCGCCGTCGGGCAGCTCGGCCGCCTCCTCGATCTGCCGGGCGGGGATGAACCGGCCACGCCCGCGCGGGAACGACTCCGCGTAGAGATAGCGCGTGCCCGGGTGATCGGCGGTGGGGCAGGGCCACTGCAGCCCGCCCTCGCGGTTCAGGCGGGCGTGGGAGAGCCCGCCCAGGAACGGCGTCAGGCGCGCCATCTCGTCGAAGATCTCGGCCGGGCCCGCGTAGTCGAACTGGCGGCCGACCGCGATGCCGAGGCGGCGGGCGACGCGCCTGGCCAGCTCGGCGGTGATCCACCAGTCCGGGCGCGAGTCCCCCGGGGGCGGCAGCGCCGTGCGCACGCGCTGGACGCGGCGCTCGGAGTTCGTGAACGTGCCGTCCTTCTCGGCGAACGCCGCCGCCGGCAGGAACACGTGGGCGCGCTCGGCGGTCTCGTGCATGAACAGGTCCTGGACGACCAGGAAGTCGAGCTGGCCGATGGCCTTCTCGGCGTGGTGCAGGTCCGGCTCGGAGAGCAGCGGGTTCTCGCCGACCACGTACATCGCGCGGGTGTCGCCCGTGAGGCAGCCCTCGACCATGTCGGTCACGACGCGCCCGCTCCGGCCGGGCGGCCGCACGCCCCACGCGGCCTCGAAGCGCGCCAGGGTCTCGGGGACGTAGTGCTGGTAGCCGGGCAGGTTGGTGGGAATGCAGCCGGCGTCGCCGCAGCCCTGCACGTTGTTCTGGCCGCGCAGGGGCGAGATCCCGCTGCCGGGCCGGCCCATCTGGCCGGCCACCAGCGACAGGTTCAGCAGGGCGTGGGCGTTGTGGATGCCGTTGACGTGCTGGGTGACGCCCATCCCCCAGACGAGGCACGAGCCGGAAAACGGGGGTTGCGCGTACCAGCGGGCGGCCTGGGCGATGTCCGCGGCCGGCACGCCGGTAACGCGCTCGGCCTCGGCGAGCGTGAAGCCCTCGAGCGAGTCACGCCAGGCGTCGAACCCCTCGGTGCGGGTGCGGATGAAGGGCTCGTCGGCCAGCCCCTCGTCGATGATGACGCGCGCCATGGCGTTGAAGAGCGCCACGTCGGTGCCGGGGCGCTGGCGGATCCAGAGATCGGCCTGGTCGCACAGCTCCACCCGCTTGGGGTTGACCACGATCAGCCGGGCGCCGCGGCTCACCGCCCGGCGGAAGCGCACGGCGATGACCGGGTGATTGGCCGAGGCGTCGGCGCCCACGATCATCAAGCAGCCGGCCTCCTCGTAATCCTGGTACGAGTTGGACGTCGCACCCGAGCCCATCGAGGCCAGCATGGCCTCGACCGAGGGCGAGTGGCACAGCCGCGTGCAGTGGTCCACGTCGTTGGTGGCCATCACCACGCGGCAGAACTTCTGCACGAGGTAGCCGTCCTCGTTGGTGGCCTTGGCGCTGGCGAGCGCGCCGAACCGGCCGCGGTGGCGGGCGAGCCCCTCGGCCGCGGTGTCCAGCGCCTCGTCCCAGCCCACCTCGACCCAGCGCCCCTCGCGCTTGACCAGCGGCGTGGTGATGCGGTCGCTCGCGTGCACGAACCCGGTGCCGAAGCGGCCCTTGACGCAGAGCATGCCGAGGCTCGAGGCATTGGCGGGGACGTCGTCGGCCATGACGGCCAGGCGCCCACCGTCCGTCACGCGGGCCTCGATGCCGCAGCCCACGCCGCAGTACGGGCAGGTCGTCTCCACGCTGCGCACGATCCTGGCCGGCGCCTCCTTGGTCCGCAGCGCGCCGGTGGGGCAGGTGGCCACGCACTGCCCGCAGGAGGTGCACACGGAGGAGGCCATGGCGCCGTCGCCGAAGACGCCGACCCTGGTGGCGTGGCCGCGGCCGAGGAGCGAGATGGCGCCGATCTGCTGCACGTCGTCGCAGGCCACCGTGCAGCGCCCGCACAGGATGCACGCCTCGCGGTCGAGGACGAAGAAGGACTTGGTCGCGTCCACCTCGGACCGATGCAGCGCCGGCCACGCCGGCTCCCGCACGGCGTGGCGCGCGGCGGCCGCGCCGGCCTGGCCGAAGCCGTCGCGCTCCGGACCCGGCGTCAGCATCGACAGCGTGAGGTCGAGCACGGCGGCGCGCACCCGCACGGCCTCGGGGTGCCCGGTCGAGACGACCATGCCGTCGCGGGCGGGCAGGTGGCAGGCGGCGGGGACGCCGCGCATCCCCTCGACGTGCACGAGGCAGGTGCGGCAGGCGCCCAGCGGCGGGCGATCGGGGTCCTTGCAGAGCTGGGGCAAGGGCAGCCCCAGGCGGTTCACGCCGTCGAGGACCGTGGCGCCGTCGGCCAGCTCCACGCCGCGGCCGTCGATGGTGATCTTCATCGCGCGCTCATGATACCGAACTCGGCGGGGAACTCCGCGAGCCCGGACAGCACCGACAGCGGCGCGGCCTGGCCGAGGCCGCACAGCGAGGCGAGCTGGACGGCCTCGGCCAGGCCCTTCACGCGGGCCTCGTCGAGGGCGCCGTCGAGCATGGCCAGCATGCGCGCGGTGCCCTCCCGGCACGGCGTGCACTTGCCGCACGATTCGCGCGTGTTGAACGCGAGCAGCGCGCGCACCGCCTCCCGCACCGGGAACGTCTCGTCGAGCGCGACGACGCCGCCGGTGCCGGGGTTGACGGGGCCGCGCGGGATCAGCGGCTCGTCGAACCGGCGCGGATGGACCACGCTGCCCGACGGCCCGCCGACGACGGCCGCGTGGATGGGCCGTCCGGTGAGCGAGCCGCCGCCGACCTCGTCGATGAGCGTGCGCAGCGTGCACCCCAGCTCCAGCTCGACGATGCCGGGACGGCGGACGTGGCCGGAGAGGCCGAAGAGCTTGGTGCCGTGGCCGCCGCCCAGCCCGGCGAACCAGCTTCCGCCGCGCTCCACGATGGAGGGGACCGCGAAGAGGGTCTCGACGTTGTTGATGACGGTCGGCTTGCCGAAGAGGCCGGACTCCACGGGGAACGGCGGGCGGGTGCGGGGCATCGCGCGCCGGCCCTCGATCGACTCGAGCAGCGCCGTCTCCTCGCCGAGCACGAAGCCGCCGGCGCCGCGGCGGATCTCGACCTCGAGCGAGAGGCCGGAGCCGAGCACGCGCTCGCCGGCGAGCCCCCACGCCCGCGCCTGCTCGAGCGCGACGCCGACGCGCTCGGCCGACAGCGCGGCTTCCCCGTGGATGTAGAGGATGGCCCGCGAGGCGCCCGCGGCGAAGGCCGCCAGCAGCACGGCCTCGAGCAGGCGATGCGGATCGCCCTCCATCAGGTGGCGGTCCTTGAAGATGCCGGGCTCGCCCTCCTCGCCGTTGACCACGAGGAACTTCGGCGCGCCGGCGGCGGCACGGCAGGCCGCCCACTTCACGGCCGTCTGGAAGTAGGCGCCGCCGCGCCCGGCCAGCCCGGCCGCGCGCACCTCGTCGATCACGGCCTCGGGCCGGCCGTCGTGCAGGGCTCGCGCGAGGGCGGCATAGGTCCCGTGGCGGAGGGCGTCGGCGATGTCGTACGGATCGGCCATGCCGCAGCGCTCGAGGAGCACGCGCCGCTGGGAGGCCATGAACTCGGCGCCGGCCACGATGTCCGTGTCGGGCGCGGCGGCGGCCAGCGCGTTGAGCAGCCTAGGCACCGCGGCGGCCGTCACCGGGCCGGTCGTGAGCCGCGGGCGCCCGTCGCGCAGGACCTCGACGACGGGCTGGGCCCAGCACATCCCGTTGCAGCCGGCGGCGACGACGTCGAATGGCAGGCCGCGGCGCTCGGTCTCCGCGCGCAAGGCCTCGAGCGTCTCGCCGGAGCCGACGGCGAGCCCGCACGTGCCCAGCCCGACGGCGAGCCGGGCGCCGGTGCGGCGCCGCTCCGCCTCACGCTTGAGCGCGGCGAAGCGCGCGCCGGGGGAGCCGGTGGCCGGCGGCATCGCCGGCGGCTCCCCGTGCCGGACCGCCGCCGCGGCATGGCGCGGCGCGGGGCCGCCGAGCAGGGCGTCGACGTCGTCCGTGCTCACGCGTCCGCGATGGCGGTGGTCGACCTCGACCACCGGCGCGCTGCCGCACGCGAAGGCGCAGTCCAGCTCCTCCAGCGTGACGGCGCCGTCGGACGTCGTCGCGCCGGCGCGGACGCCCAGGCGCCGCTCGCAGGCGGCCAGGATCTCGCGTGAGCCCCGCGCCAGGCACGCGACGCCGGTGCATACCCGCACGACGCGCCGCCCGGGCGCGGCCAGCCGCAGCTCGGGGTAGTGGCTCGCCACGCCCCACACCTCGCTCTTCGGCACGCGCAGGTGGGCGGCGACGGCCTCCAGCGCCGCGGGCGAGAGCCAGCGCTCGGCGCGCTGGACGGCCTGCAGCGCAGGCAGGAGCCAGGTCCGCTCGCGGGGAAAGTGCGCCAGGACGTCGGGGAGCGCCATTTCGCGGCATCGTACCACGCGGTCGAGCGGACGCCAGGCACCGGGCGCCGAACCGGAAAGCAGGAGGGTCAGGTCTGGTCGCGCCGGAGCTTGGCGGTCTCCTGGATGACCAGGCCGGCGACCGCCCGGGTCATGCGAGAGATGTCACGGGCGACCCAGAACATGAAGCCGAAGCCGACGACCACGATGGCGAGCGTGATCGCCATCACGATGAGCAGATCGGCGTGGGTCACATCCTGGAACATGCGGTCAGTCTCGCCAGCTCGGCCGCTGGTGTCAATGCCACGAAACCGATACCGTCAGTCAGCCCAGCCCCGCAAGGAACGCGCGCAACGCCGGTCCCCACTGCGCCCACTCGTGGCCGCTGGCAACGTGGCCAAGCTCGCTGTCGATCTCGACGTAGGTCGCCCGCACGCCGGCCCCGGCCAGGGCCGCCGTCACGCCGGGCGCCAGCGAGGGCGGGAAGAGCCTGTCCGTGCGGGAGAGCACGTAGAGCACCTTCGTCCGGATCTTCGCAAAGTCGCGCGTGGCGTCGAAGCCCACCATCGCCTTGCGCAGGGCCACGAGGGAGTTGGGGTCGAACTCGCGTGCCCAGGCGGCCGCCTGCCGCCGCAGCGCGGCGTCGCGGGCGGCCGGATCGGCGATCGTGCGCGCGAGCACCTCGCGGGTGCCGTAGCGCTCGAGCGTCTCGACCCGCAGGGCGGTCATCGTGGCGACGATGCCGCCGTGGTCGTAGTGCCAGCCGCCGTTCCAGGCCGGATCGGCGGCGAACCGCTCGCGCAGCGCCTGCACGGCCTCGAGGCCCACGGGGGCGGTGGGCGCGGTGACCACGGCGGCGATCCCCTGCATGGCCTCCGGGTAGGTCACCGCCCACTGGAAGGCCTGAAAGCCGCCGTACGACGGGCCCGCGACCGCGACGAGGTGCCGCACGCCCAGCGCGTCGAGCATGGCCTTCTGGGCGCCGACGATGTCGCCCAGCGTGATGGCGGGGAAGTCCGGCCCGTAGCGCCGGCCGGTCCTGGGGTTCACGCTCGCCGGGGCCGTCGAGCCGTAGGAAGAGCCCAGCATGTTGGAGGCCACGACGAAGTAGCGGTCCGTGTCGATCGCCTTGCCGGGGCCGATCAGCCCGTCCCACCAGCCGGCGGCCTCGTCGGCGGGCGCGTGCTTGCCGGCGGCGTGCTGGCTGGACGTGAACCCGTGAGTGACGAGGACGGCGTTGCGTCCATCCGCAGCCAGGCGCCCGTACGCCTCGTACGCCAGCGTCAGCGCGGGCAGGACCTCGCCGCCCTCGAGCTTGAAGTCGCGCGTGGTCCACGTGTCCCTCACGATGCGGTCCATTGCGGTGCTCCTTCCTGGACGGCGCCGACGTGGAGGGCGATGGTCCCCAGGCCCAGCCGGCGATAACGGACGTCGTGCAGTCCCGCCGCCTCCATCAGCCGCGCCAGCTCGGCGGGCGTGACGAAGCGCTCGACGGACTGCGGCAGGTACGTGTAGGCGGCCCGGTCGCCGGCGACGAGCGCGCCGACGAGCGGGACCACCCGGTTGAAGTACAGCCCGAAGAGGGCGTCCCACAACGGCACGCCCGGCCGCGTGATCTCCAGCGCCGCCACCAGCCCGCCCATCATCGTCACCCGCCGCATCTCGGCCAGGCCGGCCGCGAGGTCGCCGAGGTTGCGCAGCAGGAACGCGGACGTCACGCAGGCGAACGTCTTGTCGGGGAAGGGCAGGGCCAGCGCGTCGGCGGCCAGCAGCAGCACGCGCCGCTCCCCGCCCGCGCGGAGCTTGGGCCGGGCGTGCCGCAGCATCGCCTCCGAGAAGTCGGCGCCGACGACCGGGCGGCCGTGGCGTGCCGCGCGCAGCGCCAGCGCGAGGTCGCCGGTGCCGGTGGCGAGGTCGAGCGCGGGGCCGTCGGGGGCGGCGGCCACGGCGGCGGCCGTGCGGCGCCGCCAGGCGTGATGGCGGCCGCCGGTCATCAGCGCGTTCATGAGGTCGTAGCGCCCGGCGATGCGGCTGAACATCGCTCGCACCGCCTCGGCCCGGGGGGGCGCACTCACCGCCAGAGCCCGGTCACCACCGCCACCAGCACGATCACCGCGATGTAGCCGTTGACGTTGAAGAACGCCACGTCCAGGCGGGAGAGGTCACCCGGGCGTACGAGCGAGTGCTCGTAGACGAGCAGCCCCGCCCCCACCAGCCAGCCCAGCCAGTAGAAGACCCCGAGCCCCAGCATCACGCCGAGCCAGGCCAGCGCCGCCGCCGTGAGCGCGTGGTTGACCCGCGCCAGCGCCAGCGCGGGGGCGACGCCGAAGCGCGCGGGCACCGAGTGCAGGCCCTGGGCGCGGTCGATCTCGACGTCCTGGCACGCGTAGATGATGTCGAACCCGGCGATCCACACCGTCAGCGCGAGCCACAGCACGAAGGCCGGGGGCGCGAAGGCGCCGGTCACGGCGATCCAGCCGCCGGCGGCGGCGATCCCGTCGGTGAAGCCCAGGATCCAGTGCGAGGCCCACGTGAAGCGCTTGGTGTAGGAGTACCCGACCAGGAAGATCAGCGCGAGCGGCGCCAGCGCCAGGCAGAGCGGGTTGAGCATCGCCGCCGCCGCGAGCATCAGCCCGGCGCCGGCGGCGGCGAGCAGCCGGAGCGCGTTCACGCCGAGGAGGCCCGTGGGCAGATGACGCCGCGCCGTGCGGGGGTTGCGCGCGTCGATCCAGCGGTCCACGACGCGGTTGGTCGCCATCGCGCACGTGCGGGCGCCGACCATCGCCGCGGTCACCCACAGCACGGTCCACCCGCCCGGCCAGCCGCCGGCCGCCAGCACCATGGCGATGTACGCGAAGGGGAGCGCGAAGACCGTGTGCTCGAACTTGATGGCCTCGAGCAGGTGGCCCAGCATGCTCAGAGCCCGTAGTCCTTCCAGCGGCGGGTGACGCGCGCGCGGATCTCCTCCGTCATGCGGATCTCCTCGGGCCAGGCCTGGGTGACGTCGTCGAGCGGCCCCTTCTCGGTGGCGTCCACCCCCA
>DASWJN010000074.1:0-2725 GCA_036397135.1 Candidatus Methylomirabilota bacterium | reverse complement strand
GCTGGCGACGGGGCCATCGCCCCCAGCACGCCCTCGAGCTGGCGGCCGAAGAGGTCGACGCGCCCGTAGGCCAGGCAGGTCGTGAGCAGGGCCACCACCTCGCGGTCGTCGGGAGCGGGATAGCGGAGGGGGAACTCGATCGCGTCGCGCGCGACCCGCGCGCCGTAGTCGAACTCGCGATACAGCCGCTCGAGCGGCTCGCGAAGGAGAACGGCTGACGTCATTCGCGGTCTCGCGCAGCATGGTAACATGCGACCTCGTCACGCGATGAGCCGAATCCCCTCGCGCGCACACCCGCTCACCGTCGGCGTCGCCGGCCTCGGCGCCATCGGCCGCCGCGTGTGCACGGCGCTGGATGAGGGCCTGCCCGGACTGCGCCTGGCCGGCGCCACCGCCCGCACCCGCGACCGCGCCGAGGCGTTCTTGAAGTCGCTCGGCACGCCGGTGCCGTTCCTTTCGGTCGACGATCTCGTGGGAGTCTCCGAGATCGTGGTGGAAGCTTCGACCCAGGCGCACTTGCAGGAGATCGCGCCCAAGGCGCTCGGCGCCGGCCGCGACCTGGTCGTGCTGTCGTGTGGCGCGCTGCTGGGTCGGGCTGACTGGGTCGAGCTGGCGTCGCGGAACAGCTGCCGCATCCTGGTCCCGTCGGGCGCCATCGCCGGCCTCGATGCCGTCAAGGGCGCCGCCGTCGGCCCGATCATCTCGGTCACGATGGAAAGCCGCAAGGCCCCGGCCGGCTGGGCCGGCGCCCCCTGGGTCGTCCAGCAAAAGATCGACCTCGACGCCATCCGCGAGGAGACCCTGATCTTCGAGGGCCCGGCCACGGCGGCCTGCCCCGCCTTCCCCGCCAACGTCAACGTGCTGGCCGCCCTGTCGCTGGCCGGCATCGGGCCCGAGCGGACGACTACGCGGATCTTCGCGGTGCCTGGCCTCGCGCGAAATACCCATCGCATCAGCGTGGAGGGCGAGTTCGGCTCGCTCGCCATCGAGGTGCGCAACGTCCCGTCCGAGAACCCGCGCACCGGGCGGCTGTCCTATCTGTCGACCATCGCCCTCCTGCGCGACCTCGGCGCCACGCTTCGCGTGGGGACGTGACGGAGCGCGTCCGCCGCTCGTTCGACCGCATCGCCGAGCAGTACGCCGCCGACTTCGCCGACGAGCTGTCGCGCAAGCCTTTCGACGCCGAGCGCCTGCGGGCGTTCGCCGGGCGGTGCGCCGGCGGGCTGGTGCTGGACGTCGGGTGTGGGCCGGCGGGGCACGTCGGGCGGTTCGTGGCCGACCGGGGCGTGCGGGTGGTCGGGGTGGACGTGTCGGAGCGCTCGCTGGAGATCGCGGCGCCGCTGAATCCCTCACTGCGCTTCGTGGCCGGTGACGCGCGGGCGCTGCCGGTCCGGGCGGGGGGCTGTGCGGGGGTCGTGACGTTCTATTCGCTCATCTACGAGGGAGTGGACGGCACGGGCGCGGCGCTGGCGGAGTTCCGGCGGGTGCTGCGGCCGGGCGGCGCGTTGCTGGTCGCGGTCCACGCGGGCGAGGGCGTGCAGCACTTCGGCGAGTACAAGGGGATCGCGGTGGACATCGAGCTGCACCACTGGGCGCCGGCGGCGCTGGAGGCCCTGGTCCGCAAGGCTGGCCTCGCGATCGAGGCCGTCGAGGTCCGCCCGCCCTACCCGTTCGAGCACGCCACCCCGCGCCTCTACATCGCCGCGCGGGCCGGCCTCACCTGACCTTCCTGCCTCGCCAGGTGGCCCGGTCGATGGCATACCACACGACCGGCACTTCGGGGCTCAGCCAGTAGCGCGTACCCTGGTACGTCAGGCCCGCCTTCTCCATCACCCGGCGCGCAGCGGCGTGGGACGCCGCCGTGACGCTGATGATGCGTTCCAGACCGTGTCGCTCGAAGCCGAAGTCGAGCGCCGCCAGGGCGCCCTCGGTGGCGAGGCCGCGGCCCCACCAGGCCCGGTGCAGCTCGAAGCCCACCTCGATCCTGTTCGCATCGGGCCAGTCGTCGAGCTCGTCGAGCCCGATCTTGCCCACCCAGCAGCCCATTGCCTTGTCGATGGCCGCCCAGGGGCCGACCCCGTTCACGCGCCACTGTCGCACGCTGCCTTCGGCCAGCCGGGCGATCCGCTCCGCCGGGAAGTTGCGCCCGCCTCCGACGGCGGGGTCGCTCAAGAGCCGCTGGAGCTCCACGCCGTCCTCGTCGCGCCACGGCCGCAGGAGCAGCCGATCCGTCTCGACCGCTGTCATTCCGTACCGCCGCCCGGCCGCGCGCCCGGCTCCTCCGACGTCCCGAGACGATAGATCTCGATCTCGGCGAGCCGCGGCGGCCGGGTCCCGATGTCGACCGGCCGCAGCCGCGCTTCCCACGCGGTGCCGGCCAGGTCCTTCCGGACGCGCCCGGTGATGAAGATCGAGGTGCCCCTCGACTCCAGGCGCGTGGTCGCCGTCTCGACGTTGAACGCGAGGTTGACGTCGCGGCTGAGGAGATACGAGCGGAACGCGTAGAGGTCGCCCTTGTGCACCGCCACGTTCATGGAGCAGGCGATGCCCTCCCGGTGCTGGAAGGCGTTCCACCCTTCCGCCGGCCCTTCCACGGCCGCCAGGGTCTGGGCGGCGTCGGGGAACGTCAGGAGATACGCGTCCCCGCTGGTCGAGCGGTGGGCACCCGAGAAGTCCGCGCACACCCGGGCCACGAGCTCGAGGAGGCCGTCGAGGATCCCGGCGC
>DASWJN010000073.1:0-2229 GCA_036397135.1 Candidatus Methylomirabilota bacterium | reverse complement strand
GATCGTGCCCTTCAACACCCGGATCGAGATCCGCCAGGGTTTCGGACCCGGCGTCCCGGTCGTGGCCGGCGCCTCCGACGCCTTCCGGCGCGCCCTGGAGGCCTTGGAATTCGAGGCCCAGGGGGAGGCGGCGCTGCGACGGGTGCTGGCGCTCGCGCGGCGCGACGACGCGCTCTCCCTCTGGCACCTCCTCCCCCGCACGGAGGGCGCGTCGCGGACCGCCGTGTACGACCGCCTGGCCGAGCTGGTGCCTCCTCCCGCCGGCGTCACGCGCGAGGCGGTGCTGCGGCTCGACCGGGACGCGCTTGATGCGTATTGGAACTGGCTGCCGCACTCCGTCTGGCTCAAGGGCCTGAAGGGCCGGCCGGGGGTTTAAACCTCGCCGGTGGGGCCGGCATCCTATGGGGAACCGAACCCTAGCCCTGGAGGACCCCATGCACGCCGCTCTCGCATTCTTACTCGCCGCCGCGCCCGCCGCCCTCGTCGGCCCGCCGTGGATCTCGATCGAGTACCCGGTCAATCCGTACGACGCATCGATGCGCGGCGCGTTCCTCCTGGTTCACGCCTTTCATCATGGCACGCCGGTCGGCATCCCGATCGACGGTACCGCCGAGGGGATCGTGAACGGCGAGCGCCGCACGGTCCGGCTCGAGTTCAGCGAGACGTCGCGGCCCGGCGTCTACGCCCTCAAGCAGATGTGGCCGGGCCAAGGCGTGTGGACGCTCGTCATCCGTGCGACGCAGGGGCCGCAGGACGCCGCGACCGCCGTGGTCGAGCTGGCCGCGGACGGCCAGATCGCGTCCGTCAAGGTGCCGACCGCGCGGCGCGGAGCGTGGACTGTGCCCGCGGCCGTCTCGATGGCCGACGTCGAAGCGGCGCTACAAGCCCGCGCGGGGGCGCTGGCCCGCCGCAGCTGACGGGCTTGACGCGGGCTTGACGAGCGGGAGACATCCTGGCACATCCTATTCTCCGAGCCAGGAGCCTCCCATGTCCCGCTTGAGCCCGCCGTGCCTCGCCTGCCTCCTGCTGGTCGCGGCCTGCACCGACCGCAGCCCGACCGCTCCGCGCGCCGACTTCCGTGTCGGATCCCCCGAGGCCGCCCCCAGCGTCACCGTCATGACGCAGAATCTCTACGTGGGCGCCGACGTGGACCTCGTGATCGGCGCGCTCGCCAACGGAGACCCGAGCGACGACGTCGACGCACTCCTGTTTGCCATCGAGACGCTGGGCAAGACCCACTACCCGGTTCGGGCCGCAGCGATCGCCGACAGGATCCTCCGCGAGCGGCCGCACGTCGTCGGACTGCAAGAGGTGTCGGTCATCAACATCGACTTGTCCGCCCTGGGCGGGCCGGTGGTCGAACTCGACTTCCTGACGATCCTCCAGGCCGAGCTGGCCGAGCGGGGGCTGCACTACGACGTCGCCGCCCAGGTGCAGAACATCGTGGCCGAGCCCCTGCCGGGGATCAGCCTCGTGGATCACGACGCCCTGCTGGTGGACGCCGATCGGGTGACGGTGACGGCGGGCGCCGGCCAAAACTTCACGCTCAACGTCGGCCCCGTGGCGCCCGGTGTGGTGCTCAGGCGCGGCTGGGTGTGGGCCGACGTGGTCATCGCCGGCGCGCCGTACCGGTTCGTGAGCGCGCATACGGAGGCGGACCTAGCCGGGAACCATCTCGGCGAGCTGCGCGCGGCCCAGGTTGCGCAGCTCGTGGCGTCGCTCCCCGTGGACCGGCCGGTCGTCGTGATGGGTGACCTGAACGACACCCCCGGCTCGTTGATGTACCAGATCCTGGCGGCCGCCGGCTTCACCGACGCCTGGGCGGCGCTGCGGCCCGGCCTGGTGGGCTTCACGTGCTGCCAGCTGGCCAACCTCTCCAACGAGATGCCGGCCCTCGACGAGCGCATCGATTACGTCCTCGCCCGCGGCATCGGTCATCCGCTGGCCGGCTTGCACGGCTGGATCGACCGGTTCGGGGACGTGCCGGCGGACCGGCTGCCCGGGCCCGCGTATCCGATCTGGCCGTCCGACCACGTCGGCTTGAGCGCGACGCTAGGGCTGCGCTAGACGACCGTTCCGATCGGCAGTTTCCTGATGCGCTTCCCGGTGGCCGCGAAGATCGCGTTCGCCACCGCGGGAGCGATCGGGGGCGTGCCCGGCTCGCCCACGCCGCCGGGTGCCTCGGTGCTCGGCACGATGTGTACCTCGACCACGGGCATTTCGTCCATC
>DASWJN010000072.1:0-45361 GCA_036397135.1 Candidatus Methylomirabilota bacterium | reverse complement strand
TCGAGGTCGGCCTGATCCCAGTACAGGATGCCGTGGTCCTGGCAGTTCGAGGTGTACGGCTCACGCGTGGCCGCCGTCGGTCCGCTGGACGAGCCGTCGGTCATCACCTTGAACGCGCCGAGCTTCAGCCGCGCGTCGCCGAGGCCAGAGTGCAGGCCGGTGCCGAGCAGCCCCATCAGCGGATGCTTGCGGCTGTTGACCGTGGCGAACGCGTAGATGCGCAGGCGCAGCCGGCCGGCGCCGGCGAGGTCCTGGCCCGGCACGAAGGCGGGGCCGACGAGACCACCGGCGTCGTGGACGCTGGTGGCGCCGGCGGCGATGTAGGCCTGGTCGGCGCGCAGCAGCGCCTCGCGGAAATCGTCCGCCGACGGCAGCGCCGCCACCTGCAGCGGCGTCTGCGCCGTCTCGTAGGCGACGCCGAGGTTCCGCCCGCCCTCGCGGTCGTAGCGGCCGCCCGGCGGGTCGGGCGTGGCGTCGGTGATGCCGGCCAGCGCCAGGGCGCGGCCGTTGACCGAGGCGATGTGGCCGCACGTGCGCGTGAAGATCACGGGGTGGTCCGGCGCGACGACGTCCCAGTCGAGGCGGTGAGGATGGCGCCTCTCCGCCAGACGGGACTGGTCGTAGCCGCGGCCGCGGATCCACGTGTCTGGCGGCTGATTCGCCGCCCGCGCGCGCACGGCCTCCTGCAGCGCGCGGATCGACTGCATGCCCGGCGCCTTGCAGTCGATGGACGTCACGGCCATGCCGAGGCCCGGCAGGTGGCAGTGGGCGTCGATGAACCCGGGCAAGAGCGAGCGCCCCCGCAGCTCGACGACGCGCGCGCGAGGGCCGGCCAGCGCGCGGACCTCGGCGTCGCCGCCGGCGGCGAGGACGCGGCCGCCGCCGACGGCGAGCGCGGGGAGGACGTCGTTGGCGGCATTGACGGTGTGGACGCGGCCACCGGTGAAGATCAGGTCGGCATCGGCATTCATGGTGCGCTAGCATACCGCGCATGCCATCCGACCACTGGCGCGAGACCTATCGCGGCACCGTGTTCCGCTGGGAAGTCGACAGCAACGACCACCTCACCGTCGCCTACTACCTGGCCCGCTTCGGCGACGCCGCGCTCGCCGTCCTGCACGGCCTCGGCCTGCCGCCGGCGGCCACCCTCGACTGCTTCATCCACTACAGCCGCGAGCTGAGGGTGGGCGATCTGATGCACGTCGTGAGCGGCGTGATCGCGGTCGAGCCCGATGGCCTGCGTCTGGGCCACAAGCTGCTGGAGTCCACCGAGGACGCGCTGTGCACGACGGTCGAGCACCGGCTGGCGGTCGCGCTCTCGCCCGAGCAGCGCCGGGCGGCGGAGGAACGCCGGGTGGCGTGGGACGGGCCCCCGCGCACGGCCCCCCCGCGCCCGCGGTCGCTCGAGGGCTTCCGCGACACCGCCCGCGACGCCGTCAAGCCGGCCGAGGTCGACGCGGCCGGCCGGCTGGCGCCCTCCGCCGCCATCCACCGCTTCTCGGCCGCCAACGGCCACGCCATCGCGGCCTTCGGCCTCACCCCCCGCTACATGCGCGAAACCAACCGCGGCTTCTCCACCTTCGAGTTCCGGCTGGGCTTCGAGGCCGGCGTGCAGGCCGGCGACCCGCTGGTCGTGCGCAGCGCGCTGACCCACGTGGGCAACTCCTCGATGCGCATCGTGCACGTCATGATCGACGAGCGCAGCGGCGAGCGCGTCAGCACCCTGGAGCAATCCGGCGTCCACCTGGACATGGACGCCCGCCGCGCCACCCCGCTGCCCGTGGACCTTCGCGCGCGAGCGCTCGCGAGGCTGGTCTCCGGCGGCTGAGCGCCGCCGGAACCTCCGTCCGGGGCGGCGGGTTGACGCAGTACGCCGTGGACCGCGCGCCGGACGGGGCATTGCCGCGCGCCGGGGCGTGGTCTAAGATGCGGGCGCCACGGCGAAGACGACCGGACGGCCCACACACGGAGGAGCCCATGATCCGCAAGACGCTGTGCCTCGTTCTCGGCGCGCTGCTGCTGACGCTGCTGCCGGCCGCCGCCGACGCCCAGAAGAAGACCCTCGTGGTCGCCCTCAACCAGGACCCCGACATCCTCGATCCGACCCTGTCGCGGACGTACGTCGGGCGGATCATCTTCTCCCAGATGTGCGAGAAGCTCTACGAGATCGACGAGAGCCTCAACATCTTCCCGCAGCTCGCCGCCGCCCTGCCCGCCGTCAGCGACGGCGGCCGGACCGTCACCATCAAGCTGCGGGCCAACGTGAAATTCAACGATGGCACGCCGATGAACGCCGAGGCGGTGCGGTTCTCGCTCGACCGGCACCGCGAGATGAAGGGCTCCAACCGCCGCAGCGAGCTGGCGTCGGTGGCGTCGATCGAGGTCCTCGATCCGCTCACCGTGCAGCTCCGCCTCAAGGCGCCGTTCGCGCCGCTGGCCGCCCAGCTGGCCGACCGCGCCGGCATGCCGGTGTCGCCGGCGGCCGCCCAGAAGCTCGGCGAGAAGTTCGGGACGGCGCCGGTGTGCGTCGGGCCCTGGCAGTTCGTGGAGCGCGTGCCCCAGGACCGCATCGTCGTCGAGCGCTCGCCCCACTACTTCGATCCGGGCCAGGCGAAGTTCGACCGCATCGTTTTCCGCATCATCCCCGACGACAACGTGCGGCTGGCGAACCTCCGCTCGGGCGACATCGACGTGATGCACCAGGTGGGGCCCACCGACGCCGGGAGCCTCAAGAAGGAAGGGCGCTTCGACGTCTCCAGCGTCACCGGGCTCGGCTACAACTCGGTCACGATCAACCTGCGCAACAAGACGGGCAAGACCAACCCGCCCGGGGACCTCGGCACGCCGCTGGCCAACGATCCGCGCGTACGCGAGGCGCTCGAGCTGTCGATCGACCGGGAGGCGCTCAACCAGGTGGCCTGGGACGGCCTCTACACGGTGGGCTGCGGGCCGATCTCGCCCAACAGCGTCTACTTCGACAAGACGCGCGTGTGCACGACGCGCGACGTCGCGAAGGCGAAGAAGCTGCTGGCCGACGCCGGGATGCCCAACGGCTACAAGTTCGAGATGATGATCGTCAACAACCCCCAGCAGCGCCGGGTCGCCGAGGTGATCCAGGGCATGGTCCGCGAGGCCGGCTTCGACATCAGCCTGCGGCCCTCGGAGTTCGCCTCCGCCCTCAAGGACAACGACGACGGCAAGAACCAGGCGTTCCTGATCGGCTGGAGCGGGCGGGTGGATCCCGACGGCAACATCCACCAGGGACAGACGTGCACCGGCCCCCTCAACGCCACCCTGGCCTGCGACGAGAAGGTCGACGCGCTGCTGAACAAGGCGCGCGAGGTCACCGACATCGCCCAGCGGCGTGCGCTCTACCGGGAGGCCATCGACCTGATCGGCGCGCGCCGCAACATCGTCTATCTCTATCACCCGAACTACATCGTGGCGTTCCCCAAGAACCTCAAGGGTTACAAGGCCGTGCCGGACGGCCTCGTGCGGATCAAGGGGACCGCCTGGCAGTAGGGGCGGCGTGGTCGAGTTCCTCGTCCGCCGGGCGTTCATCTCGGCGGTCACGCTGCTGATCATCAGCCTGATCGTGTTCACCGGCGTGCGGATGATCCCGGGCGATCCGGCCCGCGTGCTGGCCGGCACCGAGGCCGACGCCGCCGGCCTCGAGGAGATCCGCGAGAAGTACGGGCTCGACGCGCCCCTGCCGGTGCAGTATCTGCGGTGGCTGGGGCTGGCCGTCACCGGCGACCTCGGCGAGTCGATCCGCACCCGCACCCCGGTGATGTCGATGGTCGCCGGCAAGCTGCCGATCACGGCCGAGCTGGCCTGCCTGTCGCTGCTGGTGGCGGTGGCCATCGCGATCCCGGCCGGCGTGGTGGCGGCCGTGCGCCGCAACACCGCCTGGGACGTGCTAGCCAGCGGCGTGTCGCTCTGCGGCGTGTCGATCCCCAACTTCTGGCTGGGGATCATGCTCATCCTCCTCGTGTCCGTCCGCCTCGGCTGGCTGCCCGCCTCCGGGTTCGTGCCCATCGCCGAGGACCCGGTCGGCAACCTCAAGCGCATGGTCATGCCGGCGCTGGTGCTGGGCACCGGGCTGGCCGCCGTCCTCATGCGCCAGACCCGCAACGCGATGATCGAGGTGCTGAGCGCCGACTACGTGCGCACCGCCCGCGCCAAGGGCCTGGCCCAGCGGGCGGTCGTCCTGCGCCACGCGCTGCGCAACGGGCTCATCCCGGTGGTGACGATCCTCGGATTGCAGATGGGCGCGCTCATGGGCGGCGCCGTCGTCACCGAGCAGATCTTCGTGCTGCCCGGCTTCGGCCGGCTCATCGTCGAGGCCGTGTTCACGCGCGACTACCCGGTCGTGCAGGGCGTCGTGCTCCTCACCGCCGCCTCCTACGTGCTGATCAATCTGCTCGTGGACGTCTCCTACACGGTGCTGAACCCGCGCATCCGCATCCGGGGCGCCGCCGATGGCGGGTAGCGCGGCCACGCCGGCGTACCCCTTGCCGCTGGCGGCCGACGCGGCGGCGCCGCGCTCGGGCCTGCTGCATCGCGCCTGGCGCGTGGGCCGCCGCCGGCCGGCCGCGCTGGTCGGGGCCGCCATCGTGGCGCTCTTCGTGGTCATGGCCGTCGGCGCCCCGTTCATCGCCACCACCGATCCCATCCGCACCGACTGGAGCAAGATCCGCAAGGCGCCGTCGTGGGCGCACCCGTTCGGCACCGACGACCTCGGGCGCGACGGCTTCTCGCGGGTGGTCTGGGGCGCCCGCATCTCGATGCAGGCCGGCGTGTTCTCGATCCTGCTCGCCATGGCCATCGGCGTGCCGCTGGGGCTGGGGGCCGGCTACTACCGCGGAAGCCTCGACCAGGTGATCATGCGGCTCACCGACGCCTGGCTGGCCTTCCCGTTCCTGATCCTGGCCATCGGCCTCGTCACGATCCTGGGCCCCTCGCTCACCAACGCCACGCTGGCCATCGGGCTCGGGGCCACGCCGATCTACGTCCGGCTCACCCGCGGCCTCGTGCTCTCGACCAAGGAGGAGGACTACGTGCAGGGCGCGCGGGCGCTCGGCGCCGGCGACCTGCGCGTGATGGCGCGCCACATCCTGCCCAACATCGCCAGCGCGATCCTGGTGCAGGCCACGGTGGCGATCCCGACCGCGATCATCACCGAGGCCGTGCTGTCGTTCCTCGGCCTGGGCGTGCAGCCCCCGGCGCCCTCGTGGGGGACGGTGCTCAACGCCGCCCAGCAGTTCCTGGAGCAGGCGCCCTGGATGGCCTACTGGCCGGGGCTGGCCATCTTCGTGCTGGCGCTGTCCTTCAATCTGGCGGGGGACGGTCTGCGCGACGTGCTGGATCCGCGGGATTATTGAACGCAGGTGAGTAGTGTAGTACCGCGCCCAAGAGTAGCGTCCACTGCGGGTGTCGGCCCACAGTCGCGTGCGGTCCAGACACGAGTCACCGCGATAACGCGCGCGATCGCTCGGTGCACCGACGGGCCGCTGTGCCAACGACTTGTCTATCGCGGGTCCTTCAGGCGCGTCTATGCACTTGGCGTCGAGCCAGTGGGCCGCCGCCATACCCCTCAGTCCAATGCCTAAGATCGAGGACGTACCGCGAGATCTCGAACGCTCTCTTGCGGTCACGTGCGGCTCTGCGCATCGTACGTGAGCTCGATCCACCGCCCCGCCTGTCACGGACCTTCGTGCGCTTCACCGGCCGCCGTCCCGGTCAGTTCCGCGTCGCGTCTCCCGCCGGCTGACTGGCCTCGTGATGCACGTGCGCGCTGCACGACCCGGCGACGACGAGGCGCTGACCGGATCGGCTATCATCCACGCCGGGAACCCACGGGAGGTCCGTCATGAAGCTCTGCCAGTTCTTCGTGCCCGGCAAGGGCAAGCGTGTCGGTGTGGTGGCGGGCGAGGACGTGCTGGACATCACCGCGCCGCGCCAGGGTGTCGCCTCGGTCACCGACCTGATCGCCGCGAGCGGGACGGCCAGCCGCCTGGAGAGTCGCGTGCGCGCGCTCGCCCGGGCCGCGCGCACCCGGGTGCCGTGGGCGTCGCTCGACCGGGCGCCGTCGCCCCGGCACCCGCACCTGCTGGCGCCGCTCGACCCGCCGGAGGTGTGGGGGGCCGGCATCACCTACCGCCGCAGCCGGGAGTACTACGAGGCGCACACCGGCGAGGGCGGACGCACGAAGGGCATCTACGATTTCGTCTACGAGTCCGAGCGGCCCGAGCTGTTCTTCAAGGCCACGGCGGCCCGCACCGCCGGCCCCAACGCGCCCATCGGCGTGCGGGCCGACTCCACGCTGACCGCGGTGGAGGCCGAGCTGGCGGTCGTCGTCGGGCGCGCCGGGGCGATCGTCGGGTACACGATCGGCAACGACCTCTCGGCGTGGGACATCGAGCGGGCCAACCCGCTGTTCCTGCCCCAGTCGAAGGTCTTCGACGGCTGCTTCGCCTGCGGCCCGGTGCTCGTCACCGCCGGCGAGATCGGCGATCCCCACGCGCTCGAGCTGACCTGCACCATTCACCGCGGCGGGCGCGTCATCTTCGAAGGCCGCGTCAACACCAAGGAGATGAAGCGCCCGTGCGCCGAGCTGGTGGGCTGGCTGTGCCGCGGCAACACCTGCCCGGCCGGCACCGTGCTCTCGACCGGCACCGGCATCCTGGTCCCCGACGAGCACGCGCTCGCGGACGGCGACGTCGTCGAGATCACGCTCGACGGCGTCGGGACTCTCCGCAACCCGGTTCGCCGGCTGAAGGCCTGATCCGGGCAATCGCGCGGTCGCGGAGCGCCCCGGCCCCTCCGGGCGCTCCGCGATCCAGTGCAGGCTAGTAAGCCAGCGCGGGCAGCGATTCGACGAGGTCGGCGTCGGCCAGCGGCGTGAGGTGGCGCTCGGCCGTCCGGGCGGCGATGAACGCCACCGCCGCCGCCACGACGTCGGGATCGCGCAGGATCCGGCGATGCCCGAGCCCGTCGGTGAGCAGCAGCTCGGCCCCCGGCCACGCGCGCGCGATGACGAGGCCGTGCTGCCACGGCACCTCGGCATCGCCGCGATCGTGAACGACCAGCAGCGGTGCCCGGAGCGCCGGCGCCAGCGAGGCCACGTCGAACGCCGAGAAGGGTCGGCCCACCCGCTGCTCGATCCGATACCGCATCCGCTCGCCGACGTCGCGGGAGAAGCCGAGCATCTCGGTGAAGCGCGAGGCCGCGGCGACCAGGTCCGCGGCGGGGCCGACGACGACAGCGGCGCCGGCCTGGAGCCCCTCGGAGAGCGCCAGCGCCGCCGCCGCGGCGCCCATCGAGTGGGCCACGAGGCCGGCCAGCGGGCCGCTCGCGGCCGCCACCGCCCGGACCGCGGCGACCATCTCCAGGAGCGTCACCATGCCGGCGTCGGCGGCGCCGTGGCCCGGCGCGTCGAAGGCGACGACCGAGAACCCTTGGGCGACCAGCGGGTCGACGAACGCGCCGAGCTGGGCGCCGCGGCCACCCCAGCCGTGCACGAGCAGCACGCCGGGTCCCGAGCCCCACGTCCACATCTCGAGGCGTCGGCCCCGGACGTAGATGGGCCGCGCGCGGGCGGTCGCCAGCAGGTCGATCTCGACGGCCGGCCGGCGCGGGTGCGGCGGCGTCAGGAACCGACGCTCGGCGAGGCGGGCGGCGAGCGACGGCGCCAGCGCCGAGAGCGCACGGTGGCCCAGCCGGGCCAGCGGCAGCAGCCGGGGATCCTTTCTAGATCGAACGATCGTGCTTTTTTCCATCTCGACGTATTCCATGTCGGTCATGACGGTCTCCTCTCCGGCGGGTTAGCGGCGCCGGCCGGGCGGCGCCGGAGCGGTGGGGACGGGCGTGGTCGACGGCGCGCGGGCGGCGCGCAGCAGGGCCTCGAAGGCGGTCCGGGCGCGCTCGCGCGCCCGGGGGTCGCGCATCAGGCGCGAGGCGTGCACGAACGCGAGGCCGATGCCCTGGCAGTCGTGCGCGAACTGCTCGCAGTCCAGATCGGCGCGGAAGTGACCCTCCCGGACCGCGATGCGGGCGGCGCCGGCCAGCGTGTCCAGCCAATCCTTGAGGTTCTGGACGACGAAGTCGCGCACGGGGCCGGGGCGGTCGTCCAGCTCGAACGACGCGGCCATGAACGGGCAGCCGCCGGGCAGGCTGGGTGACTGCTCCCAGGCGAGCCAGCCCTCGAAGAGCGCCCGCACGCGGGGCTCACCCCGCGGCGCCGCCAGGGCCGGCTTGACGACGCTCTCGACCATGCGCGCGCCGGCCATGCGGAGCATCTCGAGCTGGAGCCCCTCCTTGGACCGGAAGTGGGCGAAGAGGCCGCTCTTGGACATGTGGAGATCCTCGGCCAGCCGGCCGATCGTCAGCCCCTCGACCCCGATGCGGGTGGCCAGACCGAGGGCGTGGGCGAGAATCGCCTCGCGCGTCTGCTCGCCCTTGGACGTGGCCCGGGGCTGCCTGGCGGCCGCCTTCATGGCCCAAAAATAGTACGATCGTTCGGATCAGTCAAGCGCAATCTCGGGGACCGGTCTTGGGCCGGCCGGCGGGCTCTTCAGGCGACGAGTCTGACCCCGGCGGCGAGCGCGGCCAGCTTGGCGCGCGCCAGGTCGCGCGGCAGGTACTTCATCCCGCAGTCGGGCGCGGCGACCAGGCGGGCCGCGGGGACGTGCTTCAGCGCGGCCTCCAGCCGCCGGGCCACCGTGTCCGCCGTCTCCGGCGCCGGGTCGCCCAGGTCGAGGACGCCGAGCACGATCGTCTTCGACGGCAGCCCCGCCAGCACGTCCAGGTCGAGCTTCGGCTGGGCCGCCTCGATCGAGACCTGCCTGGCCGTCGAGCGGTCCAGCTCGGTCAGGAACGCGTAGCCGCCGGACTTCGTCGAGCCCGCCAGCGCGTGCGAGAGCGCGTAGCCGAAGCAGAGGTGGATGCACGTGGGCTTCACGAGGCCGGCCAGCGCCCGGTCGATGGCTGCGATCCCGTAGGCGCGGGCGCGGTCGGGATGCGCTTGCAGATACGGCTCGTCGAGCTGCAGCCAGTCCACGAGGGGCTCCAGCTCGCGCAGCTCGGCGTTGACGGCCGCCGCGTAGGCCATGGCCAGCCGCTCGGGATCGCGGTAGTGCTCGTCCTGCGCCAGGCTCGAGAGCGTGAACGGTCCCGGCACCGTGATCTTGATGCGGTGGCTGGTCACGGCTCTCAGGAATGTCGCCTCGGCCACCGACACCGGCCGCACGCGCTCGATGGGTCCGACGACGCGCGGCACCGGCGTGGGGCGGCCCAGGCGCGCGACGGCACTGCCCGGACGGTCGGGGTCGATGCCGCCCAGCGCCGTGGCGAAGCGATTGAAGTACGACTCGCGGCGCTGCTCGCCGTCGCTGAGCACGTCGATGCCGGCCCCCTCCATGTCGCCCACGGCCAGGCGCACGGCGTCGTCCTGGGCCTCCTCCAGCCACGGCGCGGGCACGCGCCACACCTCGGGCAGCCGGATGCGGGGCACGACGTTGCCCTTGAACCGCTCGCGATCCACCAGCCACTCGGGCTGCGGATAGCTGCCGACGACGGTCGTGGCGATCACGGGCCCATCAGCCGGCGAAGCCGGTCCTCGGCATCGGTCATCGGCGAGGGGCCCCGCGTCATCTCCCGCGCCACCGTCAGCATCGGGTAGCCGTTCTGCGCCTCGGCCTGGAAGCGGCGCGCGAACGCCCCGCTCGTGATGTCGGCGAGGATCGTCCGGAAGCGCCCCGCGATCGCCTCGCGATCCAGCTCGAGCGTGCGCGTGATGCCCCCGAAGAGCGCGGTCGGCCCGTGCTCCTCGGAGGCGCGGAGGAAGCCCGTCTGCCGGAACGCGCGGTACACGCCCTCCATCTCGCCCGACATGTACATCTCCATCACGAGCGCCTCGGTCGGAATGCCGGCCTCGGCGCCCACGTCGAACGCGACCATGAGGGCCGTGCCCAGGAGCGCCCCCACCGTCTGCTCCACGAACAGGTCGAGCCTCGCCTCCGCCGCGGCCGTCATCTCCACGGCGCCGGCGCGCAGCACCCCCAGGCCCTCGGCCAGCCCGAGCAGGCGCCGCCGGGCCTGTCCCGTGCGATCGGCCTCCACCCCGGCGAACGCCCAGAAACCCTCCCCGGCCTCGTAGCGCGTGCGCGCCTGCCCGCCCGCGATCCGGGGCGCGAGCAGCAGGACGTCGACGTGATCGGGCGGCCGGACGAGCTCGAAGGCCAGGCAGTAGCCGGAGGCGAAGGCCACCGCGGCGCCCGCCCGCAGCGCCGGCGCGACGTCGCGCGCGAAGACCTCGGGGATCACCTCGTCGGGCAGCAGGACGAAGACCAGGGTGTCGGCGGCGGCCTCGGCGGGCGGCACGACCTCGAAGCCGTCGGCGCGGGCCAGCACGGCATAGTCGTCCTCGCGGTTGCCCACCCGGACCTTGGCGCCCGAATCGCGCAGGTTCAGCGCCGCGCTCCGCCCCAGGTTGCCGTAGCCGAGCACGGCCACGGTCTCGCCGGCGAGGCCTCCGGAGGGCGCATCGGCCGCACGGTATACCTTCATCGTCTCTCCTCGGTTGGTGGTCGGCGGATCCCGCGCTCAGTAGCGGTTGGCGATGGGCAGCTCGTCGGCCGGGAACAGCGTGATGATCTGCGCCCCCGCCGGCGTGACGATGACTTCCTCCTCGATCCGCGCCGCCGACACGCCGTCGGTGGCCGGGCAGTAGGTCTCGACCGCGAACATCATGCCGGCCTCCAGCTCCATGGGATCGTCGAACGAGTTCAGGCGGCTGATGATCGGCCGCTCGTGGAGGCCGAGGCCGATGCCGTGGCAGAAGTTCAGGCCGAAGGCCGCCATCTCGCCGTCGAAGCCGATGTCGGAGGCCCGGGGGAAGGCGCGGGCGATCTTGTCGGTCGTCACGCCGGGCTTGATGAGCGCGATCGCCTCGTCCATCCACTCGCGGGCCTTCTTGTAGGCGGTGATCTGCGGCTTCGTCGCCTTGCCCACGCCGAACGTGCGGTAGTAGCACGTGCGGTAGCCGACGAACGACATGATGACGTCGAAGAAGGCCTGGTCGCCCGGCCGGATGATCCGGTCGGTGAAGTTGTGCGGGTGCGGGCTGCAGCGCTCGCCCGAGATCGCGTTGATGGCCTCGACGTTGTCCGAGCCCATCTCGTAGAGGCGCTTGGTGGCGAGCGCCACGATCTCGTTCTCGCGCGCGCCCGGCTTGAGCGCCTCGAAGATGTCCTGGTAGACGCCGTCGACCATGGCCGCCGCCATGTTGAGCAGGGTCAGCTCGTCCTGGCTCTTGAGCATCCGCGCCTCCAGCATCACCTGCTGCCCGTCGCGGACCTCGACGCCGGCCTCCTGGAGCGCGAACAGGAACGGCGGCTCGACGACGTCGATGCCGAGCGGCAGGCCGGCCACGCCCTCGGCCTTCAGGATGTCGTGGATCTCGTGGGCGGCCTTCCGGAACAGCCCGGCCTTCGGCGAGACGGCGCCGCGCATGCCGACCATGCCGGCCAGCGACTGCCGGGGCGGGATCTGGGGAGTGTAGAGCCGGTGATGGCGGGCGGCGGAGCCGAAGTCCCACACCCACGGCTCCCCGGTGCCGGTCAGCAGGCACCAGCGCGTGAGCTTGTCGCGCGCCCACTCGCCGATGACGGTCCCCGAGAGATAGCGGATGTTGTACTGGTCGAAGGCGAGGACGGCGCCCAGCCCCGAGGCGGCCAGCGCCTGCCGGGCGCGGCCCAGCCGGTAGGCGTGCAGGCGGCGGAAGTCGACGCGCTCCTCGAAATCCACCTGCATGTGGCCGGGCGCCTGCAGCGGCCGATCCCAGCGGTGGCGTGGATTCACGTCCTCGGCGGTGACGGGCCGGGGCGTCGGGTCCTGCTTGCGCGCCATCGGGGCCTCCTTGCGGTCGGGCGCTACTCTAGCGCGGACCGGCGGGAAGCAGGAGGATGACTTCGGGGAGGCCCTGAAACGGCGGAGCGCGTCCGCCCCGGGTGGACGGCCTCTGGCTCAGATCAGGCCCGCCTCATCGCTCGGGGCCGGGTTCGAGAGACGTCATGCGCCCCACTTCCTCCAGCGTCGTCTCGCCCGCAAAGAGCCGGTCGAGCGCCGCCTCCCGCAGGGACCGCACGCCGCTCTTCCGGGCCGCGTCCCGGAAGGCATCGGCGGTCCCGCCCTGGGCCACGAGCTGGCGGAGGTCTGCGGTCAGCGGCATCACCTCGAAGATGCCGATGCGCCCCCTGAAGCCGGTATGGCCGCAGGCGGCGCATCCCCGGGCCCGATACACGGTGGTCGTCCCCCGGCTGACACCGGCCGCGCCGTACTCGGCCAGCTTCCGCTCAGCGACGTCGTGAGGCTGGCGGCACCCCTCGCAGACCCGGCGCAGCAGGCGCTGCGCGATGATGCACCGCAGCGCCGCCGACAGCAGAAACGGCGCCACGCCCATGTCCATCAACCGGACGATGGTCGATGGGCAGTCGTTGGTGTGGAGCGTGGAGAGCACCAAATGCCCGGTGAGGCCGGCCCGCACCGCGACCTCGGCGGTCTCCTGGTCGCGCATTTCGCCCACCAGGATCACGTCCGGATCGTGCCGGAGGAAGGAGCGCAGGGTGCCCGCGAACGTGCGGCCGATGGCCTCGTTGACGTTCACCTGGTTCACCCCCTCGACGACGTACTCGACGGGATCCTCGATCGTCAGGATCTTGAGGTTGCGCTGATTGAGCAGCTCCACGAGGGAGTACAGCGTCGTCGACTTCCCGGAGCCGGTCGGCCCGGTGATCAGGATCACGCCGTTGGGCTCCTGGACTCCGGTCAGCAGGTCCTCGAGGCCGGAGCCGGTCAGCCCCAGCTGGGCCAGGTCCGGCTTGACCCGGGCGCCATCCAGGATCCGGATGTCGACACTCTCGCCGAAGATGGTGGGAATCACCGACACGCGCAGGTCGATCTCCCGCCCGTGGACGCGCAGCTTGGTGCGGCCGTCCTGGGGCAGCCGGCGCTCGGCGATGTCGAGGTCGGCCATGATCTTGATTCGCGAGACGATGGCGGGGTGCAGACGCTTGGCGGGAGACATCACCTCCTGCAGTATCCCGTCGACCCGGGACCTCACCCGCAAGCTGTTCGCGAAGCACTCGAAGTGGACGTCCGAGGCGCCGCGCTTGATGGCATCGAGCAGGAGCGCGTTGACGACGCGCACCACCGGCGTCTCGTCGGCCGAGGTGCGCAGCTCGCTGACGTCGAGCACAGGCGCCAGCGCCTGCTCCGTCACCACCTCGATGTCGGCCATTTCGCTCTGGAGCTCGGAGAGCAGGCCGGCGGCCAGCGAGGTCGCTCCGTCGTACACCTCCTCGATCTTCTGCCGAAGCTCCGCCATCGTGGCCAGGACCGGAACGACGGCCAGGCCGGTGTTGAAGGCCACGTGATCGAGGACGGACAGATCCGTGGGATCGGTCACCGCCACCGTCAGCGCGCTGTGCTCCCGCTGAATCGGAAGCAGGCAGAAGCGCCGGGCCAGCTCGACCGGCACCAGCGCCAGGACGTCGGGCGGGATCTCGCGCCCGGCCAGCTTGACGGCTGGAATGCGATACTGCCGCGAGAGCGTCTCCGTCAGTGTCGCCTCGCTGAGGAAGTTGAGCCGGACCAGGATCGTGCCCAGTCGCTGCTGCGTCCGCTTCTGGTCGTCCAGCGCCTCCGACAGCTGCTCGAGGCTGATCAGCTTCTGCGACAGCAGGAGGTCGCCGAGGCGCCGCCCCACGGAGCTGGGTCGCTCCTCGAGCGCGAGCTCGGGCACCCTCGAGACGTCCGCGTCGGCGAGGGCCGCCTCCAGTGACTGCTCATCGAGAGCGATCGGCCCGCCGGGGGCGGCGCCTTCCATGGCTTCGGCGTCCTCGGCCGGCGCGACGGGCGCCGCCCCGAGGGCGCTGGACGACGGCCGCAGGTCGGGAATCACGCGGGCGGCCTCCCCCGCGAACCACCGCAGGATGGGTTCCTGAGCCCGCGAGAATGCGACGGGGTGGTCCCGGTCGTCCCGGGCATTGATGAGCTGCAGGGCGCCGAGCACGGTATGGCGATCCTCGAGCGGGACGGTCAGAACGGACCGTGTCCGGTAGTCGCTTCGCAGATCGAGCGAGCGATTGAAGATGAACGGACACTCGCGGGGGATGCGATAGACGTCGGCGATGTGGAGACTCTTCCGGGTGAGCACGACGTACCCGGCCAGGCTGCACTTCGTCAACGGCAGGGGCAGGGTCTGCAGGCATTGCCGCATCCGGGCTTCGCCGACCCGGCGTCTCAGGACGTCGTTCTGAACCACGGCAGAGCGGAGCACATCTCCGTCCACCAGGTACAGCGTTCCGGCCTCGGCGTTCGTGTGGCGCCGGGCCTCGAAGAGCACTCGCTCGAGCAGGGCCGACAGATCCCGCTCGCGGCCGAGGGACATGGCGGTCCGCACGAGCTGCCGTTCGGCCGGTGACTGATCGGCCGCGACCGGTCCCCCTTCGGCTTGCCTCGACAGGCCTGGCGCCATCTGATCGGCCCCTCCGACCTCGGACGCCTGTGCAACTCTGATGCTCAGGCGGACGATCGGTGAGTTTCTGAGGTCTTACGGACCATTGCTGGCGCGCGCGCCGCCGATCGTACGGCCGGATCCTGGGCGATGTGGCTGCTTTGTGACCGGCCTCCCGGCGGCCGGCACCTCGCTCCCCGGGCGGCAGCTCCCCGCCTATAATGCGCGGCGGGGGGCACCCGATGCGCGCACCGTCGCAGCCAGAGCTCTATCGTCCGCGGCTGACGTATCCCGCGATGCCGTACGGGGCGATGCTGGACCGCCCGACCCTGCTCTATCCCGAGCGCGAGGCGATCGCGTTCAAGGACGTCAGCCTCACCTTCCGGGAGCTGGACGGGCTGGTCAACGCCTTCGCCAACGCGTTGCGCGGCCTCGGGATCGGGCGGGGCGACCGGGTGTGCCTGTTCATGACCAACCGGCCGGAGTACGTGGTGGCGTTCTACGCGATCGCGCGGCTGGGCGCCGTCTCCAGCCCGATGAACCCGTCCTACAAGGAGCGCGAGGTTGCCTACCAGCTGGGCGACGCGCAGGCGGTGGCGGTGGTCGTGCAACAGGATCTGCTGCCGATCGTGGGGGCCGTGCGCGGCGAGGTGCCACGGCTCGAGCACGTGATCGTGGTCGGCCCCGGCACCGCCACCGCGCCGGACGTGGTGCGGTTCGTCGATCTGATCGGGGGCGCCGCCACCGCGCGGCCCCCGGACCTCGACATCCCCGCCGACGAGCTGCTGGTGCTGCCGTACTCGAGCGGCACCACCGGGCTGCCGAAGGGCGTCTTGCTGAGCCACGCGGTCTTCGTGGCGAACAACATCCAGTTCGTCTCGGCGATCCGCGCCACCGACGCCGACACGTTCATGGTGTTCCTGCCCTTCTATCACATCTACGGGCTCATGCTGATGGGGGGCGCGGTGCACGCGGGCGTCCGCATGGTCGTCATGGAGCGCTTCGACATGGCCGAGGCGCTGCGGCTCATCGTCCACAAGCGGGTCAGCATCGTCTTCGTCGTCCCGCCCATTCTGCTGGCGCTGGCCAACCGGCCCGACATCGGCACGGTCGACTGGAGCAGCGTCAAGATGTTCATGGTGGGGGCCGCCCCGGTGGCGCCCGAGCTGGCCCGCCGCGTGACCGAGCTGACGGGCGTGCGGGTCGTGCAGGGCTACGGTCTCACCGAGGCCGGGCCGGTGACGCACCTGAACCCCGTCCACGACGACGCGTTCCTCACGATCGACACCGGCGGCCTGCCCGTGAACGACACCGAGCAGAAAATCGTCGACCTCGAGACGGGCGAGCGCGAGCTGCCGCCGGGCGAGGTGGGCGAGATCATCGTGCGGGGGCCCCAGGTGATGCTCGGCTACTGGAACGCCCCCGAGGCCACGGCGGCGGCGCTGCGCAACGGCTGGCTCTACACCGGCGACATCGGGCGGATCGACGAGGCCGGCTACCTGACCATCACCGACCGCAAGAAGGAGATGATCAAGTACAAGGGCTTCGGCATCGCGCCCGCCGAGATCGAGGCGCTGCTGTTCGAGCATCCCGGCGTGGCCGACTGCGCGGTGATCGGCAAGCCCGACCCCGAGGCCGGCGAGGTGCCGAAGGCGTTCGTCGTCCGCAAGGATCCAGCGCTGACGGTGGAGGCGCTGCTGGACTGGGCGCGCGGCCGGCTCGCCGGGTACAAGACCCTGCACGAGATCGCGCTGGTCGACGCCATCCCCAAGACGGCCTCCGGCAAGATCCTGCGCCGGGTGCTCAAGGAGGAGGAGCGCCGGCGCCTGGGAAGGGGCTGAGACCCCGCGCCACCTGCAGGAGGTCGAGCGCCGCGCGGCCGAGCAGGCCGTCGCGAATCGCGAGCGTCTCCGGCATCTCGAAGTGGTTGAGGCCCCGCCCCACGAGCACGGCCCGCAGCCATCCGGCTCCCTGCAGCGCCGCCGCGAACTCGCGCGACTGGCGCTGGAACTCCGGCGAGTCGTGCTCGCCATACGCCACGCTCACCGGCGCGCGCAGCCGGTCGAGGTGGCGCAGCGGGCTCAGCTCGTGCTCGATGCGATCGTCGAACTTCACGTAGGACGAGCGCGCCGAGAGTCGCACGGGCCGCAGGTCGTACATGCCACTGATGCAGAGTCCGCCCTTGACGAGGTCGGCCGGCAGGCCGAAGTCCCGCGGCCAGTCGGTCACGAGGACGTTGCCGGCCTGCACGAACATCTCGGCCGGATACGCCTGGCTGCGCGCGTCGCCGCCGCGCCAGGCGCCGCCGTGCAGGAAGACCATGACGGGCGCCGCCGGCCGCGAGGTCGGATAGACGTCGAGGCGCTCGATGGCGGCGGGGCCGTACGCGAAGCTGCGGGGGGCGCCCAGGCGCGCCCGCACGGCCTCGGCCGCCGCCGCCCGGCGCGCGAGCACCTCCTGCATGTTGGGGGCCCACTGCGCCTGGTCGTAGGCGCGGTCGAGGGCGGCCTGGTCGTAGTCGAGGAAGACGTGCGTGGGAGGCCTCAGCGCGCCCGGCGCAGCTCGAGGAAATACTGGTGCGGCAGGAGCGCGCGGTCGGCCACCAGGCGCAGTCCCGCCCGCCGGGCCTCGCGGAGGAAGCGCGCGCGGGGCACACGCCGCTTCGGCGGCGGGCCGAACTCGGACTTCTCGTCCCAGTCGACGTTGATCACGCGGGCGCCGCGGGCCAGCCGCCGGACCAGCCGGCGCAGGAACGCGGCGCCGCCGTGCATGTGGTGGTAGGCGTTGATGATGACGGCGAGGTCGCAGCGCCCGTCCGGCAGCAGCGGGTCGTCGTCGAGGCTCAGCACCGGGGTGATGTTGCGCACGCCGGCGCGCTTCATCCGCTTGCGCAGCACGTCGAGCACGGCCGGCTCGGGGTCCACCGCGTAGACGTGGCCCGCCCGGCCGACTGCGCGGGCCAGCCGCGCCGTGAAGTAGCCGGGGCCGGCGCCGATCTCGGCGATCACCTGCCCCCGGCGCAACCCCAGCGCCCGCACGACGGCGGACGGCTTCTGCCACGTCGCCCGCCGCGGCGCCAGCTGCCGCTTCAGCGCGCCCTTCAGCTCCTCAGGCGTCATAGATCTTCCTCAGCTCGCCGGCGGCCCACGCGACGGCGTCCTCGGGCTTCATGCCCTGGATCGCCTTGGCGAACATGTCCACGATGATGTACTTCGAGAGCGCCTCGGTCGCCTTGCGTCCGGGCGGGCCGGCGTAACCCACCTGGCGCGCGGACGCGAGCGTCTCGGGGAACACGGCATTCCTGGGATCCTTCTTCCACAGCGGGTGATCGCGGTAGGCGCGCGTGCCGGGGATCCCGAAGGTGTCCATCGTCTCGAAGTAGCGATCGAAGCGCGCGCGGTCCATGTAGAACCGGATGAAGTCCCTGGCGGGCTTCTGGTTCTTCGAGTAGCGCGGGACGACCGAATTCCAGGCCGGCAGCCAGTAGAACCGCCCGGCCGGGCCGGGCGGGTAGTGGCCGTGGTTGGTGCCCTTGTAGACGTCGGGGAACTTCTGGCGCGCGGCCACGTAGATGCTGGGCGCGTTGCCGGTCAGCGAGATCTCGCTGGAGAGGAACGCGCGGTTGTTGTTGCTGTCGTCCCAGGCCAGGCCGCCCTCGTCGAACACCTCCTTCCAGAGCACGGTGTTGAACTTCACCGCCTCCACCGTGTTCGTGCCGTCGAGCACGACGCCGCGGCCGTCCGGGCGGACTTCCATGCCGCCCCACATCCACACCAGCGGGTAGCACCAGTTGTTCGGGTCGTTGATGCTGTGGCCGAACGCCTGGCCGAACGGCCGGCCCTTGGCCTTCATCGCCCGGCCGACCTTGCGGAAGTCGTCCCAGGTCTTCGGGTACTCGAACCCGGCTTCCCTGAACCAGTCCTCCCGGTAGGTGATCGCCCACGAGATGATGAACTGGGGCACGCCGATCCAGCGTCCGCCCGCCACGCAGTTCACCTTGGCGTAGTCGTACCAGCCGCCCTGCTTGCCGCCGATCTCCTCGGCGACGTCGCTGACGTCCACCAGCGAGGACTGGTAGAGGTGGGCGTGGTTGTTGGCCAGGATGATGATGTCCGGCCCGGCCCCGCTCTGGATGGCCGCCGTCACCCGCGTCTGGATGTCGTTCTGGTTGATGCGCTCGATCCGCACCTCGACGCCGGCCTGCTTGCCGAACTCCCGGGCCTGGGCCTCGAACAGCGTGTCGGCGGCCGGGATGAAGTGCGACCACTGCAGCAGATGCAGGCGCGTGCCCTGCGCGTACGCCGGGGCCCGGCGGGCGGCGAGGACGGCTTCGATGCCGCTGGCGGCCGCAACGCCGGCCGAAAGCGCGAGCAACCGGCGACGGCTGACGGAAGCGCTCATGGGATCCCTCCGCGCCGAGCCGTCGTGGCCGGGCGCGGGGGAATCCTAACGCGGGAGCGCCCGCGAGGGAAGCGTCGGCGCGGCCGACCTGATGTCGAACTTACAGGCGGGCGCCGGGCGGGAGGGGAAATTCGCGCGCCCCGCTTCCCGCGACGACGACGCGCGCGTCCGGCGGGCGGGCAACCGCTTCACCGCGGCCCGGCAAACTTTGCCCGGGTCGCGCCACCGGAAAGTCCCGGCCAGCCAGCAGTTAGATCCTGACATGCGCGCGCGGCAAATCGTTCAGTACGAGGATGCCCGCGACCCCCGGCGCCACGTCGCGGCTCGTGCGCGCTCTCGCCAACTTAGGGGCCGTCCGGGGTTGGCAGGAGATTCGCTCTTTCTGCGCGTCGCCGAAACGTGGCCGCGCGGGCAGGATTCGGTGCCCGATCCGGACCGGCGTTTCGTCGGCTCTTCCAGTTGCGGAAGCAGCGAAGGGGGCGAAGCCCGCCCGGACAACGCGCGCAGACGCGCACGAGCTCGAGGGAGCTTCACATGCGGGAAGGCACATCGGACGCCCAATGGCACGTGCTGTGGACGCGCAGTCATTGCGAGCAGCTGGTGCACGATCAGCTCGCCGCCAAGGGCTTCCACATCCTCCTCCCCCGAACCAACCTCTGGTCCAGGCAGCGCGCGCGACGGCGGCTCGTCCCGGTCCCGATGTTCCCGGGGTACCTGTTCCTGCGTCACGCGATGGACAAGGAGAGCTACGTCGAGGTGCGGAAGGCCAGGGGGCTCGTCGAGATCCTCGGCGGCCGCTGGGACCGGCTCGCCGCGGTGCCCGAGCCGGAAGTCGCGGCCATCGAGAAGGTGGACCGGGCGCGGCTGCCCGCGCTGCCGCATCCCTACTTCCGCCAGGGCCATCACGTCCGCATCACCGACGGCCCCCTCGCGGACGTCGAGGGAGTGCTGCTTCGCTTCAATGCCAACAAGGGCGTGGTCCTGCTGTCGGTGCACCTCCTGCAGCGCAGCGTCGCCGTCGAGGTGGACTGCACGCGCGTGGTCCCCGTGTAGCAGGCGGGGGCGTTCCATGCAACTCAGAGACCGGATCTCCTCCGTCACGGCCAACGTCGGCGTCCTCGGGCTCGGCTACGTCGGGCTCACCGAGGCCGTGGCCCTGGCGAGAGCGGGCTATCGTGTCACCGGCTTCGAGGTGGACCGCGACCGTATCGAGGCGGTGCAATCCGGGCGGTCGTACATCATGGACGTGCCCGACGAGGAGCTCCTGTGGGCGGTCCGCTCGTGGAACCTCACCGCGACCGCCGACTTCGAGGACCTCCGCGACCAGGACGTCGTGCTGATCTGTGTCCCCACGCCGCTCGGCAAGACGAAGGCGCCCGACATCTCCTACATCCTCGCGGCCGTCGACGCGATCCAGGCCTGCCTCCGGCCGGGTCAGCTGGTCGTCCTCGAGAGCACGACCTACCCGGGCACGACCACCGAGGTCGTCCTGCCGGCGCTGGAGCGGAGCGGGCTCCGCGCGGGCGAGGACTTCCACCTCTGCTTCTCCCCCGAGCGGATCAACCCCGGCGACCGGGAGCACACCGTGTTCACCGTGCCGCGGATCGTGGGCGGCGTCACCCGGACGTGCACGGAGGTCGCCACCACGCTCTTCGCCCGGTTCGCGGGCGAGGTGGTCGCCGTCTCCTCGCCGCAGGTGGCCGAGATGGTGAAGCTGCTCGAGAACACCTTCCGCGCCGTCAACATCGGGCTCGTCAACGAGCTGGCGCTCATGTGCCGCGCGCTGGGCGCCGACGTGTGGGAGGTCATCGACGCGGCCGCCACCAAGCCCTTCGGGTTCATGCCCTTCTACCCGGGCCCGGGCCTGGGCGGTCACTGCATCCCCGTCGACCCGCTGTACCTGTCGTGGAAGGCCCGGGTCAAGGGGTTCGAGCCGCGCTTCATCGACCTCGCGCACGAGGTCAACAGCGCGATGCCGCGCTTCGTCGTCTCGCTGGTGGCCAAGACCCTCGGCGACCGGGGCCGCCGGCTCGACGGCTCGCGGATCCTGGTCCTCGGCGTCACCTACAAGCGCGACGTCAACGACATCCGGGAGTCGCCGGCCCTAGAGATCGTGGCCGAGCTGCTGCAGCGAGGCGCCACCGTGCTCTATCACGACCCGTACGTGCCCACGCTCAATGCCCGCGACCGCGCGCTCGAATCGGTGACGCTCGACGACGCCGTGCTGCAGGGCGCCGACTGCGCCCTCATCCTGACCGACCACGGCGTCGTCGACTACAAGCGCGTGGTGGAGTGCTCGGCGGTCGTCGTCGACACGCGCAACGCCACCGCGGCGGTGGTCGATCCTCACCGGAAGGTCGTCCGCCTCTAACCCGTCCGGCAGCGAGGAGCAGTGATGAGACACGTCCCCCGCCCCGTCCACGTCGCGCTCGTGGCCGCCGTCCTCGTCCTCCTCGGCTGCGGGCCCTCGGTGAGGGTCGAGCCCTTCAGCGCGGCGGAGCTCGCGCGCATGCAGACCGAGAGCGCCGACGTCGAGCGGCGCGGCTATCGCATCGAGCCGTACGACACGCTCTTCATCAGGTATCCCTATCACCCGGAAATGGACCAGGAGACGCTGGTGCGGCCCGACGGCGACATCACGGCCACGGCGGTGGGGGCGGTCCGGGCGGCGGGGATGACCGCGGCTGAGCTCGCGACCCACCTGAAGGACAAGAGCTCACAGCGCCTCAAGAACCCCGAGGTGGTCGTGAGCATCTCGAAATACGGCGAGCGTGGGATCTACGTCGGGGGCGAGGTCGGCCGTCCCGGCATGCTGGTGTACCGCCAGGGCCTCACGCCGCTCCAGGCCGTGGTCGCCGCCGGGGGCTTCCTGCCAACCGCCCGCATCGACAGCGTGATCCTCGTGCGCCAGCACGGCGCGACCGCGCCGCTCCTGGCCCGCAAGCTCGATCTCGGCCGCGTCGTCCACCGCGGAGCGGCCGAGCCGGTCTCGCTCGTTCCGCAGGACATCATCTTCGTGCCACGCAGCGCGATCGCCAACGCCAACCTCTGGGTCCGGCAGCACGTCACCGAGCTGTTCCCCTTCCTCCGCATGCCCCTGCCGCCGGCGTTCTGAGCCGCCGAAGGGAAACGGATGGTGTACACCGCCCACTTCGGTCTCCGGGAGGCGCCGTTCCGCGCCACACCGGACCCCCGGTTCCTCTACAGCAACCCGGTCTACCGGGAGGCGTACGCGACCCTCCTGTACGGGGTGCTCCAGCGCAAGGGCTTCATCGCCCTCACGGGCGAGGTGGGCACGGGCAAGACGACCCTCCTGCGGCGGCTGATGGACCAGCTCGGCGCGTCGGTGCGCTTCGTGCTCTTCTACAACACCACGCTGAGCTTCGACGAGACCGTGGAGTTCATCTGTGCCGAGCTCGAGCTCCCCGTCGACGGATTGAGCCGGGTCCAGCGGCTCCAGCGGCTCAACGACTTGCTCATCGCCGAGGCGCGGCAGGGCAGGAACGTCGTCCTCCTCATCGACGAGGCCCAGAACCTCGGCCCCGACGTGCTCGAAAACCTCAGGCTGATCTCCAACCTGGAAACCTCGACCGAGAAGCTGCTGCAGATCGTGCTGGTGGGGCAGCCCGAGCTGGACGCCAAGCTCGCCGACCCCGCGCTCCGGCAGGTCGCGCAGCGCATCGCCGTCCGCTCCCGCCTGGAGCCCCTGCCCGACGACGAGATCGAGCGCTTCATCGACCACCGGCTGCGCCAGTGCGGGCGCACCTGCCGGGCGATCTTCACCGCCGAGGCCGTCGAGCGCGTGACCGCGTGCTCGAACGGCGTCCCCCGCCTCATCAACATCCTGTGCGACGGCGCGCTCCTCACCGCCTACGGGGCGGGGATGAGACGCGTGACGGGCTCGATCGTCGACGAGGTCGCGTCGATGTTGAAGCTGCCGGGGCGGGGCGAGACGGCCGGCCATCGGCCGACAGCGACGGCGCCCGGCGGTGCGCTCCACCGCCGTGGCCGCACGGCGGCGCCGGCCAGGGCGGTCGCCTGGGTGGCGGCGAGCCTGGCCGCGGTGGCGGTCGTGGGCAGCGCCGCGGCGCTGCTCCCCGGCCCGCTGCTGACCGCCCTCCTCGGCGACGTCCCCCGCATCCTGCCGGCCGCCCCCGGCGGCGGCCCGAGCCCGATCGCGAGGCCGCCGGCCACCGCACGACCGGCCGTGCCCCCCGGCGCGGCGGTCGAGCCGGCCAGCGCCTCGCCGCCGATCGAGCTGCTGTCCGAGGGCTGTGGCGACGGCTGGCGGAGCCGGCCCTGACGCACCGCATCCTCGTGGAAGCCTCGCCGGCCGTCGACGAGAGCCCGTGATGAGAATCCACCCGCCCGTCACCCCAATCCAGGAAGTCCCCCATGGCACGTGAGAGCCTGTACCCGGCGCCGCGTCCGCCCCTGCCCGTGGCCGTGTCCGACCTGCGGCCGGCCGAGGCGAACAGCCACTTCGCCCTCACGATCTTCAAGTGGTACCGGCTGATCCTCGCGTTCGGCCTGGTGCTCATGGTCGCCGCGGCCATCGCGATGCTGCTGCGGCCGACCCTGCCCTCGGCGAGCGCGCGGATCCTCATCAAGACCGGCGCGGATGCGCTTCCGATCACCGGGCTGCCCGTCTCCCCCGGGCGGGGCGGCCTGGACTTCCTCCACACCGAGGCCGAGCTGTTCGCGAGCCGGATCGTCCTGCTCCCGGTCGCGCGGGCCTTGCGCCAGGAGCGGGGCGACCCCGTGGCCGACGGCACGCTGGATGCCGACGTCGCGGCCCTGCGCGCCAATCTCGTCGTCGTGCCGGTCCCGAACACCACGATGATCCAGGCGCAGAAGTTCGCGCGCAACGAGGCCGAGGCCGAGCGGCTCCTCGGGATGATGATCGACAGCTACGTAGAGCAGCACGCCACGGCCTACAGCGGCTCGACCAGCTTCTCGGCGTTCTTCGAGCGCGAGACCGGCACGGCGGCGGCGAACCTGAGGGAGGCCGAAGACCGCCTCCAGCGCTGGCAGGAGGCGAACAACGTCGTCGCCGTGGAGGAACAGCTCATCGCCCAGCTCGCCGCCGTCGGCGAGCTCGAGGGCGGCGTCAGGCACGCCGAGGTGGACATCGAGGCGGCCCGGGCCCAGATCGACGCGCTCACGCGCGCCATCGCCCCCCTGCCGCGAGAGTCCGTGACCGCCCGCGAGCAGGCGGCGAACCCGCTGGTGGCGCGGCTCAAGGCGGACATCGCGGTCGAGGAGGCCGCGCTGCGCGACGTGAACAGGAGCGCGGTGACGGAGCGTCTCCGGGTGGACATCGCGGCCGCGGAAGTGGCGGCGCGAGAGCCGACCGGACATCCGCTCGTCGCCAAGCTCAAGGTCGACCTCGTGACCGCCGAGCTGGCCCTCCACGACCTGCGCCAGCGCTACAACGACGCGGATCGCCGCGTGCAGGAGAAGCTCGAGCAGATCGGGCGGCTCCAGCAGGGAATCGCCGCGGCGGAGCAGGAGGCGGCGACCACCGCCACCGAGCGGGTCGAGCAACTCCGGAAGCAGCTGACGACCGCCCAGCGCGACGTCGAGGCCGCCGCCCGGGAGCGGATCGCCGGCCTCCGGGCCCAGCTCGCGGCCGCCGAGCACGACGGTGACGTCTTCGCCCGCGCCACCGTCGCGCTCAATCCGCTCCGCGAGAGCCTCAACCGCGACCTCCTCGCCGCCCGGGCGCGGCTCACGACGCTGCTGTCGAACCGGGACGGGCTCCGCGGCCAGCTCCACGAGGCGAGAGCCGGCCTCGCGCGCCTGCAGGCCAAGCGCGTCGAAGCCGAGCGGATCGCCCGGGAGGTCGAGCTCGCCAAGGCACTCTATCTGCAGAACACCAAGCGCCTCGACGACGTGCGCCTCACCGCCGGGCTGCGTAAGCACCAGCTCACCAACGTCGCCGTGATCGAGCCACCGCGCGCGACGGCGGAGCGCCTCAGTCTCAAGCGTGTCGCCCTCGTCTCGCTGCTGGGCGCCCTCGTCGGATTGGGGCTCGGCGTGGCGGCGGCGCTGGCGCTGGAGTTCTTCAACTGGTCCCTCCGGACCGCCGAGGACGTCGAGTTCTACCTCGGCGTCCCGGCGCTGGCGACCGTGCCCGCCATCGCGGGCGCGACGCGACGGCCGCGCGCCTTGCCGGCCTCCGGCGAGCGGACACCGGACCCCGACGGCGCCTAGCGAGGCGGGTGGAGGTTTCGTGAGTCGCATCTACGACGCCCTGAAGCGAGCCGAGGGCCAGACGAGGCCGGTGCCGGTCGTCAGCGCGTCCGTCGACGGACCGCCGGCGCCGGTCGCGGCGTGGGACGTCGACGACGAGGCCCGGCTCGAGTACGAGCGGCTCCAGGTCTGGATCACGAACCCGGCCCCCCACTCGCCGCCCCGCCAGGCCATCATGGTGGTCTCCTGCCAGCGGGGGAACGGCGCCACCACGACGGCGGCGGGCCTCGCGGTCACGCTCGCCCAGCGGCCCGCGGCCCGGGTGCTGATCGTGGACGCCAACCTCCGCACGCCCGGCCTGCATCAGCTGTTCGGCGCCCGTGGCCGGCAAGGCTTCCGGGAGCTGCTCGACAAGGGGGACGGCTCCGGCGACTACGTGCAGGCCACGGCGCAACCCAACCTGTTCGTGATGACGACGGGCCGCATCTCCGGGTCCCCGCTCGAAGCCTTCGCCCCGTCGGACCTCGGCCGTCTGGTGGCGCAGCTCAAGTCGCGGTTCGACTTCATCCTGTTCGATGCCGCGCCGCTCCTCGAATTCCCCGACGCGTATGCCCTCGCGCCGCACGTCGACGCGGTGCTGCTCGTCGTCGAGGCGGACAGGACGCTCGTCGACGACGCGCGACGGGCCATGCGGGAGCTCGACCGGTCGGGAGTCGAGGGGACCGGGGTCGTCCTCAACCGGCAGCGGGACTACACGCCGCGCCTGCTGCGGCGGACGCTGTCCCGCGCCAACGGAGGCCGGACATCCCACGCGTGATGCACCGCGCGGATGCCCGGGCGGTCCTCACCCGGCTCCGGCCGGAGCGCCGGCGGCGCATCGTCGCCGTCGCCGCCGGGCTCCTGCTCGGCGCCGTCGCCGCCGTGGTCGTGGCGGATCCCGACACGAGCCTGCCCCTGATGGTGATGGCGCTCACCGCGGTCTTCCTCGTCGCGAAGCCCCACTGGACGGTGCTGGTGATCTTCGTCGTGTCCACGTTCCGTCTCAGCCCGGTGCGGATCGGCCCGCTCAGCACCGCGGAGCTCCTGGCGGCGGCGCTCGTCTTCCCGCTCGCGCTCGAGATGTTCCGCGACCGGCGGATCTGGCTGTGGCACGTTCCGCACGTCCGCCTCCTGTTCGGTATCGCCGGCGTGCTCGCCGCCGCGACGGTCTGGAGCCTGGTGCTGCATCCGGCGCCGCCGCTGGAGGCACTGGAGAGACCGTGGGACGAGGTGTTCTGGTTCGTCCAGTCCCTGCTGTTCCTCGTCTACTTCGTGTACTTCATCAAGACGCCGCGCCATGTCGTCTACGTCGTCGTGGTGGTCCTGCTGATGATCCTCGTCGCCGCGGCCGACGCCGTGGACCTCGTCGAGGACGGGCCGGCCGGTCGACGGGCCGGGACGGACTACTTCGGAGGCTTCACCGGGAACGAGAACCGGCTCGCCCACTTCTGCCTGTGGGGCACCTCGCTCTTCTGGTCGCTCAGGTACAAGGGACCGGACGGCTGGTGGCGGAGCCTGGCCGTCGCGCCGCTGCTGGGACTCCCGCTCGTCACGCTCATGACGGGCTCGCGCAGCGGCCTGCTCCAGCTCATGCTCCTCGGGGGCCTGATCCTCCTCGAGCAGCGGCAATGGGCCCCCGCCCAGCGGGCGCGGGCCTGCGCGCTGGCGCTGGTCGTGGCCCTGGTGATCCTGCTGGCGGCGCCCGCCGCCATGGTGCAGCGCGCCTCCGACTTCAACGTGGGACGCACCACGACGATCGGGCGCCTCCACGCCATCGAGGCGGCGGTCGTCATGATGGCCGAGAACCCGGTGTTCGGGGTGGGCCCGGGGAACTTCTCGTGGCGGTACCACGTCCTCACCGGATCCCTCATGAGCCCGCACAACGCCTACATCTGGGCGATCGTCAGCGGCGGGCCGCTTCTGCTCATCCTGTACCTCGTGCTCTTCCACCGGACCTACGGGACGCTGCGGGCACTCGAGCGGGGTGGCCCCGCGGCGTTCGTCTGGCTGGTGACGGCACTGCGGTTCAACCTGATCCTCTTCCTGGTCTTCTCCGCCTTCGCCACCGTGTGGACGGCCGAGGTGTTCTGGCTCCTCGTCGGTCTGACGATCGTCCTGGCTCGGCTCGCGAGCGCCGGCCAGCGGCCGACGCTCCGGGCCGCCTGACCCGCGCCCGGATGGACCGGCGTCCGCCGCGAATCCTCATGCTCCTGGCGAATCTCGACGGTTCGGTCGGCGGCGCCCAACGGCAGGCGGCGCTCCTCGCGCGTGAGCTCGTGCGGCGCGGGTCAGCGGTCGTGGTCGTCAACCAGTCACCGCGGCTCCTGGACCGCCGGCGCGCCAGCCCTGACGACGGCGTGGCCCGGGTGGCCCTTCCGACCCTCGGCTGGGCCTCCCGGTCCTCCTTCTTCCTGGCGTTCCTCGTGTGGGCGACCGTCAACCGCCGGCGCTTCGACGTCATCCACGCCCACAGCCCGGCGGCCGGGCTGACCGCCGGGCTCGTCGGGCGCCTGCTCGGCAGGTCCGTGATCGTCAAGGTCAGCGGCATGCAGGGCGTGGCGGCGCTCGCCGATCGGGCGCCCGCCTGGCGCCTGCGTCGCTGGGTGCTCGACAGGACGGCGGAGGTACTGGTGGCGGTCTCGACCGAGATGATGCAGGCGCTGTCGGATGTCGGCATCGCCGGCGACCGCCGCGTGCTCATTCCCAACGGTGTCGGCCCGGTGCCGCTCGCCGCCGGGGCCCGGTCGGCCATGAAGCGGGACTGGCTGGGGGACGCGGCCGGGCAGGTCGTGCTGTACGTCGGCCGGCTCGAGGAGGTGAAGGGCGTGAGGCGGCTGCTTGCGATGTGGGCCGCGCTGCCACGCCGCCACGGCGCCGTGCTGGTGCTCGTCGGCGACGGGCCGCTGCGGGCGGACCTCGAGCGGGACGCGGCCGCGCGCGGCCTGGCTCGATCGGTGCGGTTCCTCGGCAGCCACCGCGAGGTGCACGCCTTCTACCGGATCGCGGACGTCTTCGTCCTGCCCTCCACGAGCGAGGGCCTGTCGAATGCGCTGCTCGAAGCCATGGCAGCCGGCCTGCCGGTGGTGGCCTCCGACGTCGCCGGCAACCGCGACGTCGTCGAGCACGGGGTGAGCGGCTTCCTGGCGGACTGGGCGGACACGAGCGCCCCCGCCCGGCTCGTGGCAAGCCTGCTGGACGACGGGGCGCTCCGCCGGCGCGTCGGCGAGGCCGCTCGCCGGCGCGCCGGCTGCTTTTCCATCGCCGCCGTGGCCGAGCGCTACAACGACCTCTATCGGACGGTGACCTCGCGGACCATGATCCGGCCCGAGGCGGCCCGATGAGCGAGCGCGCCCGCACGACCCTAGAGACGGGCCTGATCCTCGTGGTCGCCCTGGCCCTCGTCCTGAACGTGCTCGGGCTGGGGTGGGGGCTCCCCCTGCGCGGCTATCACGCCTGGGACGTCGACGCCGTCGCCCCCCTGGGACCGCTGATCGCGGCGAAACGAATGCTCGTCGACGAGTGGTGGAATTCCGCCTACTACAACAAGTACCCGATGGGGCACTTCTTCATCCTCATGGGAACCTACACGCCCTATGTCGGGTATCTGTGGCTCACCGGCAGGCTGCAGAGCCCGTCCGAGGTGTACCCGTTCGGCCTCGAGGATCCCGAGACCGCGTTGACCGTCCTGACGCTGATCGCGCGCAGCGTGAACGTCCTCATGGGCGTGGGCATCGTGCTCTGTGTCTACCTGACGGCGCGGCGATTCGGCGACCGGCGGGCGGCCCTCTTTTCGGCGCTGACGATCGCGCTCTCGCCGCCCTTCATCTTCTACGCGCACACGGGGAACATCGATACCCCGAGCCTCTTCTGGAGTGCGCTCGCCCTCCTCGCCCTCGGCCGGCTGGTCGCCGGCCAGTGCCGGTTGCGTCACTACCTGCTGTGCGGGGCCGCGGTGGGGATGGCCGCCGCCACGAAGGAGCAAACGCTCGGCCTGTTCCTGCTGCTGCCACTGTCGGTCCTGGTCCTCCACGCGCGGCACGCCGGCGCGGCCCGCCTGACCCCGTGGTCCGTCATCCGGGCGGCCGGGGAGCGCGGGCCGCTGGCCGCGCTCGGCGCGGCGGGCGGGGTCTTCGTCCTGGCGACCCACCTCGTCTTCAACTGGCATGGCAACGTGCTGCGACTCCGCTGGCGCCTTTACGGCATCCATCCCATCTACGGCACCGAGTACCCGGGCGGCCGGCCGGAAGTGGATGGCGCCGTCGACGCGTTCGCCGAGATGGCGGTGCACACCCTCGAGGCCATGAACCCCGTGCTCTTCGTGGCCGGCGTCGCCGGCCTCCTGGTGCTGACGCTCCGCCGACCCTGGGCGCGCCATTTCGCGCTCCCGCTCCTCTCCTACACGGCGTTTGCCGTGGCGCTCTTCCCCTTCTTCCGTGCGCGCTTCGTCATGCAGGCCGTCCTCGTCCTGGCCTTCTTCGCCGGTCCCGTCCTGGCCTACCTGTGGACGCTCGGCGTGAAACGGAGCCGGGCGCTCGCGGCGGCCGTCGTCCTGATCTGGGGCTACTCGTTCGTCTACGGCGTGGACGTGAACTACCTGCTCATCGGCGACGCCCGGTACGCGGCGGAAACCTGGCTCGAGGCCCGCGCGGCCCCCGGCGTGACCGTCGAGGCCTTCAGTGGCCCGACCTACCTGCCCCGCTTTCCGCGCCACCTGACCGTCCGCCAGTCGGCGATGACCGCGACCGAGCTGGCCGGCCTCGACGAACGCGCGCCCGACCTCATCGTCCTGTCGAGCGCCTTCTCCCTGCGCTTCCGGGAGGGAACCGAAGCGGGCGAGCTGCTGGCCCGGCTCCTTGGTGGCGACTTCGGCTACTGGCCGGTCCAGACGTTTCGGAGGGAGCCCCTGGTCTCGCCCCGGCTCTTCGCCGGGCTCAGTCCCGAGATCGTGGTCCTCGCCAGGCACCGCTGATGTCGATCGCCCCATCGTCCCCCCGCCGCCCTCCGGAGCCGGCCGTGTGCTCGAGCACGCCGGAGCACGCCGACGTCGAGACGGCGAGCGAGGCGTATGCCCGGCGCTTCACGGGGGCGGTCGGCGCCTGGTTCCTGGAGACGCAGCAGTCGGCAACGCTGCACATGCTCGCCCCCTACCGCGCGGCGACGCTCCTGGACGTCGGCGGGGGGCACGGTCAGGTCACGGCGGCGCTGGTCGCCGGCGGCTATCGCGTCACCGTCTTCGGGAGCGCGGAGTGTTGCCGACGACGCGTCGAGCCGTTCGTCGCGGCCGGGACGTGCCGGTTCGAGTCCGGCGACCTCCTCCGGCTCCCCTTCCCGGCCCGCAGCTATGACGTGGTCCTCAGCTACCGGCTCCTGCCGCACGTGGCCGGCTGGCGGCAGCTCCTGGCCGAGCTCGCGCGCGTGGCGCGCCACGCGGTGCTGATCGACGTCCCGACCCGGGCCAGCGTCAACCGCCTGGCCCCCTGGCTGTTCGCCTTGAAGAAGCGCGTCGAGGGCAACACGCGGTCGTTCCGGGTGTTCGACGAGCAGGAAGTCGTCGAGGTCCTCGAGTCCGCCGGCCTGGCCGCCGACGACCGGTACGCGCAGTTCCTCCTGCCCATGGCGCTGCACCGGGCGCTGCGGGCGCCGGCGCTGTCGTCCACGAGCGAGCGCGCTTTCCGCGCCGTCGGCGCCACCGCGCGCTTCGGCTCCCCCGTGATCCTGAAGTTCGTCCGCCGGCACCCCTGACCATGCGGATCCTGCTCCTGGCGCCGCAACCCTTCTACGAGGATCGGGGCACGCCGATCGCGGTGGCGCTCGTCCTGAGAGTGCTCTCGGAGCGCGGGGCCCGGGTCGACGTCGTCACGTATCACGAGGGGCGTGGCCTCGATCTCGAGCACGTCACCCTGCACCGGATCCCGCGTCTGCCCTTCGTGCGGGGGATCCGTCCGGGGTTCTCGTGGAAGAAGGTCGTGTGCGATGCGTTCGTCCTCCTGGCGGCCGTGCGGCTGGCCGCGCGTGGGCGGTATGACCTCGTCCACGCCGTCGAGGAGGCGGTGTTCATCGCGGTGCTGCTCAAGTGGCTGTTCCGCATCCCGTACGTCTATGACATGGACTCGTCGCTGGTCCAGCAGCTCCGGGAGCGATTTCCCCTCCTCGCGCCCGCCACGCGCATCCTCGACGCCTGCGAGCGGCTGGCCCTGCGTCACGCCACCGCCGTCGTGCCCGTCTGCGAGGCGCTGGCCGCGTTGGCCCGGCGCGGGAAGGCGAGCAAGGTCGTCCTGCTCCCCGACGTCTCGCTCCTGGACGGCGCGGCGGACCCCCTCGGGTCCGCCGTCGGGGTGCCGCATGCCGGCTGAGGCGCTCGCGCCGTCACGGCCGCTCGCCGCCGAGCTCGGCATCGAGGGGCTCGTGGTCATGTACGTCGGCAACCTCGAGCCATACCAGGGGATCGATCTGCTACTGCAGAGCTTCGCGCGGGTGCTCGCCCGGACGGACCAGGCCGATCTCGTCGTCGTGGGGGGCGCGCCGCGCGACATCGGGGTTTATCGCGCCGAGTCCCGGCGCCTCGGGATCGCGCCGCGCGTCCATCTGCTCGGGCCCCGGCCGGTCCGTGAGCTGGGCGCGCTCCTCGCGGGTGCCGACGTGGTCGTGTCACCGCGGCTGCGCGGCAACAACACGCCGATGAAGCTCTACTCCTACCTGCACAGTGGCAAGGCGCTGGTCGCGACCGACCTGCCGACCCACACGCAGCTCGTGGACGGCACCGTGGCCCTCCTGGCGGCGCCCGCGCCGGAGGCGTTCTCGGATGCGCTGGTGCGCGTCATCGTGGACGCGGCGCTCCGGGCCCGGCTGGGCGCCGCCGGCCGCCGGCTCGCCGAGGAGCACTTCACCTATCGGGCGTTCCGCCAGCGGCTGAACGGGCTGCTCGACTGGCTCGAGAGCCAGACGGGGCGTCTCCCGGCATGAAGCGGGATCCACGCGCCCTCGCCGAGCGGGTGTGGGACGTCCTCGTCGTCGGCGGCGGCATCCACGGCGCCTGTGTCGCCTGGGACGCCGTCCTGCGCGGACTCACGGTGTGCCTCGTGGAGAAGGCGGACTTCGGCTCGGCCACGTCCGCCAACACCATGAAGATCGTCCACGGCGGTCTCCGCTACCTCCAGCACGCCGACTACCGCCGGATGCGGGAATCGATCGGCGAGCGGCGGACGCTGCTCCGCATCGCGCCGCACCTGGTCCGTCCCCTGCCCGTCGTCCTCCCGACGTCCGGGCACGGGTGGCACGGCCGCCAGGTCCTGCGCGCGGCGCTCGTCCTCGGCGATCTCGTCGGCCGCGACCGCAACGTCGGGCTGGCGCCCGCGCAACGCCTGCCCCGCGGCCGGACGCTGTCGCGGCGGGAGTGTCTCGGGCTCGTGCCCGGGCTCGACCCAGCCGGCGTGACGGGCGGCGCCCTCTTCTACGACGCGCAGGTCGACAACTCCGAACGCCTCCTCCTGGCCTTTCTCCGGTCGGCCGCCAAGGCCGGCGCGGAGCTCGCGAACTACGCCGAGGTCACGGGATTCCAGCCCGAGCCGGGGGGGCGCCTGCGCGTCGGGCTGACCGACCGTCTCACCGAGGAGCGCCACGTGCTTCGCGCGCGCGCCGTCGTCAACGCCAGCGGCCCGTGGGCCGAGCACGTGCTGGGCCTGGGCCCCCGGCCGGCGAGGCTCGGGACCGCGTTCGCGAAGGCGTTCAACGTCGTGACGCGCCGGCTCTTCCCCGCCTGCGCGGTCGCGCTGCCGACCCGGCATGCATCGCGGGAACGTTTCCTGTTCGTCGTCCCGTGGCGGGAGCAATCGCTCGTCGGCACCTGGTACGAGCCACACGAGGGAGGGCCGGGCGCCCTGCGGATCACCGTGACGGACGTCGCCCGCCTCCTGCAGGCCGTCAACCGCGCGTGCCCCGCGCTGGCGCTCTCGCTCGACGACGTCCGGCTGGTGCACGCCGGGCTGGTGCCGAGCGCAGGCACTGAGGCCGGCACCGGCGCCCTCCGGCTCGCGAGGCACGGCCGCATCGTGGACCACGCGCCCGACGGACTCGCCGGGGTCTTCTCGGTCATCGGCGTGAAGTACACGACGGCGCGCCTCACGGCGGAACGGGCCGTGGATCTCGTGCTGGCGCGGCTGGGCCGGCGCGGTCCGCCCTCGATCACCGCGCTGGTCCCGCTGCACGGCAGCGAGACCACCACGATCGCCGGCGCCACCGGAGACGCGATGGCCCGGCAGGGGTCCGCCGCCGGGGAAGCGCCGCTCGCGCGACTGACGCGGACCTACGGGTCGGCGTACGGCGAGGTGCTGGCGCACCTGGCGCCCGGCGACGAGCTGGGGGACCCCGGCGCCGTCCTTCGTGCCGAGGTCCGTCACGCCGTGCGCGAGGAAATGGCCCGGTCGCTCGCCGACGTGGTGTTCCGGCGTACGGAGCTGGGCGCCGGCGGCAACCCGGGCCCGGAGCTTCTCGGCGCCGCCGCCAGCGAGGTCGCCGCCGAGCTTGGATGGAGTGCGGAGCGCCGGCGTGACGAGCTCGGAGAGGTCCATGGACGCTTCGGCGTGCCGCGCTGACGCGGCCGGACGGGGCCACGACGCCGCTCGGCCGCCGCTCCGGCTGTCGGTGCTGAAGCGGCGGAAGCTCGCGGAGATCACGCGGCTGCTCGGCGAGACGGCGGGGCTGCGCTGTCTCGACCTCGGCGCGGACAACGGGGTGGTGAGTCACCGGCTCAGACAGCGCGGCGGCCAGTGGACGAGCGCCGACCTGGACGAGGAGGCGGTGGCCTCGATCCGCCGCCTCGTCGGCGAGCGGGTGTACCGCCTGCACCCCGGGCCCACACCCTTCGCCACCGACGCGTTCGACCGGGTCGTCATCGTCGACCTCCTCGAGCACGTCCACGACGACCGGGCCTTCGTGGCCGAGCTGTTCCGCGTCCTCCGGCCGGGCGGCGAGCTCATCGTCAACGTGCCCCACTGGCGGGAGGGCTTCCTGCGGCGGCTGCGGCTCTTGGTGGGACAGACGGACGCCACGCACGGCCACGTGCGGCCGGGCTACACGCCGGGCACGCTGCGCGCCCTGCTCGACGGGCGGTTCGAGGTGGTGGCCGAGCGGACGTACAGCAAGGCCGCCTCGGAGCTCCTCGACATCGTGACGCGCGCCGCCACCGAGCGGCTCAAGGCCCGCCGGCCCGATGGCTCCAAGGGCGTGGTGCTCGTCGCGGAGGACTTCCGGCGTCATCGCGCCCTGGTCACGCTGTACGCCGTGAGCGAACCGCTGGCGCGCGCCTTCGCCGCGCTGGACGCGCTCTTCTTCCGCGCACAGGGCTGCATGCTGATCGTCAAGGCGAGATCACTGAAACAGGCGCCGGCCCCGGCCGGCCGGCCCCCGGCGCCTCGAGAGGAGCAACCCCGATGAGGGTGCTGGTGACCGGTGGAACAGGGTTCACGGGCACCCACCTCACGCGCCGCCTGCTGCGCGACGGCCACGAGGTGGTGACGATCGACACCCAACCCGGTCTGTTCGCCGCCGACCTCGGTCGCCTGGGCGCGACGCTGCTCCTGGGCTCCGTGGCCGACCGGGACCTGGTCGCGCGTGCCATGGAGGGCTGCGACGTCGTGTTCCACCTGGCGGCGGCGTTCCGGAAGGTGAATCTCCCCCGGGCGGAGTACCCGCGGACCAACGTGGAGGGGACGCGGGCGGTGCTGGAGGCGGCGCTCCGTCACGGCGTCGCGAACGTCGTCTACTGCAGCACGTGCGGCGTGCACGGCGACGTCAAGTCGTGGCCGGCGGACGAGACCGCGCCGATCGCCCCCGAGGACTACTACCAGTCCACGAAGTACGGGGGGGAGCGCGTCGTGCAGGAGTTCGTGGCGCGGGGGCAGGGCGCCGTGATCCTCCGGCCGGCCGCGATCTACGGCCCCGGCGATCCCGAGCGGTTCCTGATGCTGTTCAGGCGGGTGCGGAGCGGGCGGTTCCCGATGTTCGGCGACGGGCGGGCCCACTACCACCCCCTCTACGTCGACAACCTCATCGACGCCTTCGTCCTCGCCGCGCAGAGCGACCGGCGCCGCGGGGACGCGTACCTGATCGCCGACGAGCAGTACTACACGCTCGACGACCTCGTGCGCGCGATCGGCGATGCGCTCGGGATCGCGGTCGAGATCCGCCACTACCCGTTCCGACCGCTCTGGCTGGCGGCGCTGGCGTGCGAGACGGTCTACAAGATCCTACCGCTGGAGCCCCCGCTCTTCCGCCGCCGCGTGGACTGGTTCCGGCAGAACCGGGCGTTCGACATCCGCAAGGCGCGTGTGGAGCTGGGCTACGAGCCCAAGGTGACGCTGCGCGAGGGGCTGAGGGCCACGGCAGCGTGGTACCGGGCCCAGCGATACCTGTGAGGGCGGCATGAGCCTTGCCGCGAACCGCTCCGCCGTCGCCCGGTTCGACCGGTGGTCGAAGACCTACGACCGCGGACTACGGAAGTCCTGGTTCACGCGGGCCCAGGCGGCCGCCCTCGACGCCGCGGCCGCGGGGCGGGAGGACCGGCTCCTCGACGTCGGCTGCGGCACCGGCGGCGCCGTGCTGGCGGCGGCCCGACGGCCGATCGCCAAGGCCTGCGGCGTCGACGTCTCCCCGGGGATGATCGCGCGGGCGCGGGCCAACAGCGGCGACCTCGGCAACGTGGAATTCCGGGCCGGTGACGCCGAGGCCATCCCGTATCCGGACGCGGAGTTCACGATCGTGGTGTGCACGAACTCGTTCCACCACTACTCGGACCCGGTGCACGCCCTGCTGGAGATCCGCCGGGTGCTGCGACCGGGCGGACGGCTCGTCCTGGTGGACCCCGACCGCGCCGGCTGCCTGTGGGTCCGGGCATGGGACCGGATCCTGCGGCTCGCCGAGAGCAGCCACGTCCGCTACTACACGGCACCCGAGATCCGGCGCCTGCTGCACACCGCGGGCTTCACGGCCATCGAGCTCCTCGCCTCGGAGCACGGCCACTTCCGGCACGGCAAGGTCGCCTGGGCCAGCTCGGTCATCCGCGCCGAGGCGCCGCGTCACCCGCGAGCCTCGACGCCGGGGGAGACGTCATGAACGTCCTCGGCATCACCGACGGGATCACGTGCGGGGCGGCGGCCGTCCGGGACGGCCACATCGTGGCGGCCGTCAACGAGGAACGGCTGGCGCGCAAGAAGATGGCGTTCGGGTTCCCGTCCCGGGCCATCCGTGAGGTGCTGCGGCTGGCCCGCTGGAGCCCCGCCGACGTGGACCGCGTCGCCGTGGCGACCCGCGACAACTACTTCGCTTACGAGTGCCAGCCCTGGGACGGCTGGTTCGAGAGCAAGACCGACGGCTCGCTTCGCAGCCGCATCTTCGCCGCCGCCTCGCTGCTCGGGCCCTCGGCGGGAAGCGTGAAAGGCCTCGGCCGCCTCTACCATCACGTCCGGCAGCCGATCTTTCTCAGCCGCCGTCGACGCATCCAGGCGATCCTCCGCGAGGAGTTCGACGTCACCGCCCGGGTCGCGTTCCTGAACCACCACTACGCGCACGCCGCCTCCGCCTACTACACCAGCGGCTTCGAGGACGCCCTGGTGGTGACGCTCGACGGCGGGGGCGACGGCGCGTCCTCGCAGGTGTACGAGGTCATCGGCGGCAAGTTCCGGCGCCTCAACGAGGTATCCAGCTACGACTCGCTCGGGAACTACTATGCGTACGTGACGGCCGTGTGCGGCTTCAAGGCGCAGAAGCACGAGGGCAAGATCACCGGCCTCGCCGCCCACGGGGTCCCGAAATACGTGGACGTCCTCGACGGGCTGATCACCTACCGCGACGGCCAGATCGTCAACGACGGCCGACTGCTGTTCCGCGGCGCGCTGCCGGGGATCCGCGACCGCCTGCCTCCGGACTACCGGCGGGACGACCTGGCGGCGAGCATCCAGGTCCACGCCGAGCACCTCGTCACCAGCTACGTCCGCTACTGGCTCGATCGGATCACGCCGCGTGACGTCGCGCTCGCCGGCGGCGTCTTCGCCAACGTCCGCATCAACCAGCGCGTCCACGAGCTGGAGAGCGTCCGGCGGCTCTTCATCCACCCCGCCATGGACGACAGCGGCCTCGCCGTCGGCGCCGCCCTGCTCGTTGCGCACGGGAGCGAGCCCGGCGCGCCGGGGACGCTGCCCCACGTCTACGTGGGGCCGGCGTACGGCGCCCGCGAGATCGAGACCGCGCTCAAGGCGACCGACCTGCCCCATCGGTACTGCCTCGATATCGAGGTTGAAGTCGCCCGGCTGCTCGCCGAGGGTCACGTGGTCGCGCGCTTCAACGGTCCCATGGAGTACGGCCCCCGCGCCCTCGGCAACCGGTCGATTCTCTACACCCCGACCGACGCCTCGGTGAACGACTGGCTCAACACCGCCCTGCGCCGCACGGAGTTCATGCCCTTCGCCCCGTCGACGCTCGAAGAGCACGCCGGCGCGTGCTACGAGCATCTCTCCGGGGCCACCGGTCCCGCCCGCTTCATGACCATCACCTTCCAGTGCACACCCTGGATGCGAGAGCGCTGTCCCGGCGTCGTGCACCTCGACGGCAGCGCCCGGCCGCAGCTCGTGAGCCGGGCCGGCAACCGCAGCTACTACACGATCATCGACGAGTTCCGGAAGCGCACGGGCCTGCCGACGATCATCAACACGAGCTTCAACATCCACGAGGAGCCGATCGTCTGCTCGCCCGAGGATGCCATCCGGGCCTTCCGGATCGGTCACCTCGACTACCTGGCGATCGGCGATTTCCTGGTGAGGAATCCGAGCGCGCCGGTCCGCGAGCGGCGCCCGGTGGCGGGAACCTGACCATGGCGACCGCGAGCCAGATCCAGGCGCGGGTGGTCCGCCTGTACGAGGACCATCCGTTTCCCTCCATCGCGGACAAGCAGGCGAAGGTCGGCGCCGAGATGCCGATCCGCCTGCGCCTCCTCGGCATCGAGCCGGGGGACTACGCCGGCCGGCGCGTCCTCGACGCCGGCTGTGGCACCGGCGAGTACGCCTGCTGGCACGCGCGCCAGGGCGGCCACGTGACGGCCGTCGACCTCTCGGAGCCGTCCCTGCGGCAGGCCTCGCAGTACGCCGCCGACCAGGGGTTGCCGAACGTGCGGTTCCTGAAGCAGTCGGTGCTCGCGCTGGACTTCCCGAGCGGCAGCTTCGACTACGTGTACTCCATGGGCGTGCTGCATCACACGCCCGATCCGTACGGCGGATTCCGCGAGCTCTGTCGCGTGCTGCGGCCGGGCGGGGTCCTGATCGTGAGCCTCTACAACCGGTTCAGCCGGCTGCCGCACAGCGCGCGCCAGGCGCTGGTCCGCCTCGTGGCGGGGCACGATCCCGACCGCCGGGTCGCCTGGGCCACGCGGCTGTTTCCGCGCACGTGCCGCTCGCTCCGGCGCAACCGCGGCGACGATGCCGGCGCCATCCTCTACGACGCCTTCGCCATCCCCCATGAGAGCCGGCACTCCATCGGCGCGTTGCTGCGCTGGTTCGACGCCAACGACATCCGCTACCTGGGAGCCTTCGGGCCCGTCACCCTCCGGGACAACCTCCTGGCGCTGAGCCTGCTGCGGCACCGGGAATTCGACGGGTTCGAGGGCTACTTCGCGGGCTTCCCCCTCGCCGCCTGGGCGGTCCGCACCCTGCCGCGCCTGGCCCAGCCGGGGCGCCCGCCGGATGGCCGTCCGGCCCGCGCGTTTCGTCGCCCGTCGCGGCTCTCGCGCGGCGTGGTGCAGCTCGCGTGGACGGTGCTCGGCTTCCGGTTCTCGATCTTCTCGCTGGCCGGCCGCAAGGCCGAGGCCGCGGCGGAGTGATGGCGGACGTCCTGCGCTCGCCGCTGGTCGGAACGGTGCTGGGCGTGCTCGCGGCCGCGGCGCTCATCGCCTGGCTCGGCCCCGAGGACGTGCTGGCGAGCGCCCGCCGGGTCGAGCTGGCCGACGTCGTCGTCTACCTGGGACTGACCGCGTGCACGTACCTGCTCCGGGCGTGGCGATTCCGCGCGCTCATCAGTCGCGCGGCGAGCCTGCCGAAGCTCTACGGCATCGTGTCGCTCCACACGCTCCTCGTCAACCTCCTGCCCTTCAGCGCGGGGGACCTCTCCTATCCGGTGCTCCTGAAGCGGTTCCGCATCTCCCGCGACCTGGTCGACGGCATCCCGAGCCTCCTGGTCGTCCGGCTCCAGGACGTCTTCATCACCGGCGCCCTCGTGCCGGTCGCGCTGATCTGGCTGGGGCATGGGCCCCGGCTGCTCGAGGCGGCGGAACCCCGGCTGCCGCTGACGCTCCTCGGTCTGGCGGCGGCGGCGGTGGCCGCCGTCCTGCTCGGCGGCCGGCTGGCGCGAACGCCGCTCGTCCGCCGGGTGGCGCCGGCGGTGGGGCGGATCTGGTCGGACGTCCGCGGCCTTCACCCGCGGGTCTGGCTGGCGACGCTCGCGCTCGGCTTCCTCGTCCGGCTCATCGCCATCGTGGCCGTGTCGTACCTCTTCCGGTCGGTCGGGATCCCGCTGTCGCTGGCGACGGTGCTGCTGATCACGACGCTCTATACGCTGCTCCCGCTCCTGCCCGTGAACGTCGTGGCGGGCATCGGCGTCACCGAGGCGTTCCTCGTGATCTGCTTCGTCGCGAGCGGGATCGATCGCGGCGTGGCGGCGGCGGCGAGCCTCCAGATCCACGGTCTTCAGCTGCTCACCGCCGGCCTCCTGGCCGGGACCGGAGCCCTCCAGCTCTGGTGGGCGAGCCGCTCCTGAACACGTTCATGGCAACGCCGCTCGGACACTACCTGTTCGGTCTCGCGCTGGCCGCCGGCCTGGCCCGCGACGGCCGGGAGCGCGCGCACGGCCCCTGGCTGGCGGCCGTCGCGTGCGTTCCCGATCTCGACGTGATCCCGGGCCTCGTCGTCGGCGACCCCAGCCGGTTCCACCACGGCGTGACCCACAGCCTCACGGCCGCGGTCCTCTTCGCCGGCGCGTTCGCCGCGCTCGGGACCTGGGCCGGCCGCCGCGCGACCGCGCGGCTCGTCGTCCTGGTGGCGGTGCTCTATGCGTCGCACAGCGTGCTCGATGCGCTGACGCTGGACCTGTCCGACCCCCGCGGGGTGCCACTCCTGTGGCCGTGGCGCGACACGACCTACGAGTCGCCCTGGCTGCTCCTGCCCAACGTGCAGCACACCAGGGAGCCGGTCGTGAGTGCGCACAACGCCCTGCTCATGGTCCGGGAGGCCGTCGTCTTCCTGCCGCTGATCGGTCTCGTGCGCGCGGTCCGCGGCTGCCGCGGCGCGTGGGCGGCCGCCGCGACCTGGATCTACGCGAGCTGCTTCGCGGCCGCCACGGCGGTCTCGGTGGCGTCACTGCCCACGCGCTAGCGGATCTCGTGAAACGTGGTGACGCCGGGGGGCGGGCGCGGGGGCCGCGGGCGCGCCATCATGGCGAGCCGTCGTCGCCGTTCGAGCGCAGGGCCCGGCGAGCGAGGCGTCAACGAATCGACTGGTCCGCGCCCCAGCCCCCTTGGGGGGATGGGGGGCACGAGCGAGCCGGGCCCGGAGCGAGTTACGGCGACAGGCGAGCCATGCCGGCGCGCCCGCGGCCCCCGCGCCCGCCCCCCGGCGTCACCGGATTCCACGGGAGTCCTTAGAGCGCATCCGGCCCGATCGACGAAGTCGTTCCGACGGCGCCGCCGACGGCGCCCTGGCGAGTCATGCCATGGACATTTCAGTCGTCATTCCCGTCTACAACGAGGCCGACAACCTGGTCGCGCTCCACGAGGAGCTGCGAGCGGTCCTGCGTCGCATCGGCGGCAGCGCGGAGGTCATCGTCGTCGACGACGGCTCCACCGACGCGACGGCGACCGTGCTCGAGCGTCTGTGCGATCAGGACCCGTCGCTCACCGTCGTCCGGCTCAGCCGGAACTTCGGGCAGACCGCGGCCCTCGCCGCCGGCCTCGCCCACGCGCGGGGCGAGGTCATCGTGACGCTGGACGGTGATCTCCAGAGCGATCCGGCCGACATTCCGCGCCTGATCGCGAAGCTGGACGAGGGCCACGACCTCGTGAACGGCTGGCGGATCGATCGACAGGACACGTTCGTGACTCGCCGGCTGCCCTCGACGCTGGCCAACCGCCTGATCTCGTTCGCGACCCGGCTCAAGCTCCACGACTACGGCTGCCCCGTGAAGGCCTTCCGCGGCAGCCTGGCCCGCTCGCTCCGCCTGTACGGCGAGATGCACCGGTTCATCCCCGCGCTGGCCGGAGACCTCGGCGCCTCGGTCGTCGAGATCCCGGTCAACCACCGGCCGCGCGTGCGCGGCGCGTCGAAGTACGGGCTGAGCCGCACGCCGCGCGTCCTGCTCGACCTCGTCACCGTGAAGTTCATGACCAGCTATCTCACGCGGCCGATCCACGTGTTCGGCTTTCCGGGCATCGTGGCCGCCACGGTGGGGACCCTGCTCACGATCTACCTCGGCATCGAGCGCCTCGTGCGCGGTGTCGCGCTCGCCGACCGGCCGATCCTCCTACTGGCGATCCTGCTCTGCCTCGTCGGCGTGCAGTTCATCGCGCTCGGGCTCCTCGGCGAGATGCTGGCCCGCCTCTACCACGAGAGCCAGGGCAAGCCCGTCTACGTCGTCCGGGAGGTGCTGGGGGCGCCCCCGCCGCCGGTCAGCGCGTGGACGCCGCAGGAGCGCCGCGCCGTCTCCGCCCGGCGCTGAACCGGCGGGGGACCGTCGAACACCGGGAGGAGTGACGGAGTGAACATCGCAGTCATCGGCACCGGCTACGTCGGGCTCGTCACGGGCGTCTGCCTGGCCGACTTCGGCCTTCACGTCACGTGTGTCGACAAGGACGAGGCGCGGATCCGGGCCCTCGCCCAGGGCGAGGTGCCGATCCACGAGCCGCGGCTGGCCGAGATGCTGCGCAAGAACCTGGCGGAAGGGCGGCTCGACTTCACGACCGACGCCGCCGCGGCCGTCACGCACTCGCTCGTCGTCTTCATCGCCGTGGGGACGCCGTCGCGCGCCGACGGCGGCCCCGACGTCCAAGACGTCGAGGACGCCGCCCGGACCATCGCCGGGCACCTCGACGGCTACCGGGTCGTCGTGACCAAGAGCACGGTGCCGGTCGGGACCGGCCGTCGGATCCGGCAGATCCTCCGCGATCACAACGGCCACTCCGCCGGCGCCGTGTTCGACGTCGCCTCCAATCCCGAGTTCCTCCGCGAAGGCTCGGCCATCGAGGACTTCCTCCGGCCGAACCGCGTCGTCATCGGCGCCGACAGCCCTCAAGCCATCGCCATTCTGCGCGACCTGTACCGGCCCCTGTACCTGATCGAGACGCCGTTCGTGATCACCAGCATCGAGACGGCCGAGCTCATCAAGTACGCCGCCAACGCCTTCCTGGCCATGAAAGTCAGCTTCATGAACGAGATGGCCAACCTCTGCGAGGCGCTCGGCGCCGACGTGCACGTCCTGGCCAGGGCCCTCGGCCTCGACAAGCGGATCGGCCCCAAGTTCCTGCATCCCGGCCCCGGGTTCGGGGGCTCGTGCTTCCCCAAGGACACGCGGGCGCTGGCGCGCCTGGCGCGTGGTCAGGGGTGCCCCACCCTGCTGACGGAGGCGACGGTGGAGGTCAACGAGCGCCAGCAGCAGCGCATGCTCGACAAGATCGGCGCCGCACTCGGTGTCGCCGGCTCCGGCTCGCTCGCGGGTCTCACCCTCGGCGTGCTGGGCCTCGCCTTCAAGCCGAACACCGACGACATCCGGGAGGCGCCGGCGCTGCTGATCGTGCGCGAGCTGCGGCGGCGGGGGGCCTCGGTCCAGGCCTACGATCCCGCGGCGATGGAGCAGGCGAGGCGCGTCCTGCCGGAGGTGAGTTACCGGAGCGACGCCTACAGCGCGGCGGAAGGCGCGGACGCCCTCGTCCTGCTGACCGAGTGGAACCAGTTCCGCAATCTCGATCTGGCCCGGCTCAAGACGCTCATGCGGCGGCCGGTGCTGCTCGACCTGAGGAACGTGTACGAGCCGGAGGTCGCCGAGGCCTTCGGCTTCCACTACGAGGGCGTCGGGCGCGGCCGCGCGCCCCACGGCCGGCCCCTGGCCGGCCTGACCTCGATCGTCCTGGCGCCCGGCCCGGGGAATCCATGCTCTACGGGCTCGTGAAGCGGACGCTGGACGCCGCGACCGCTGCCGTGCTCCTGGCGGCGCTGGCGCCCCTCCTGGGCGGGATCGCCGTGGCGATCGTCGCGGGCATGGGCCGCCCGGTGCTGTTCAGGCAGATGCGACCGGGCAAGGACGGCAGGCCCTTCGTGATGTACAAGTTCCGGACCATGGCCGAGGTGCCCCGGCCGGAGCCCCGGGCGCAGCCGGACGCCTGGGAGCGCAGCATCACGCCCCTCGGGCGCCGACTCCGGGCGCTGAGCCTGGACGAGCTGCCCCAGCTCTGGAACGTCCTCCGGGGCGACATGTCGCTGGTCGGCCCGCGGCCGCTCCTGCAGGAGTACTCGGCGTGGTTCACCGAGCGCGAGCGCACGCGGCTCACGGTCCGGCCGGGGATCACCGGGTGGGCCCAGGTGAACGGGCGGGCGAACCTCAGGTGGGCCGAGCGGCTGGAGATGGACGCGTGGTACGTCGACAACCGGTCGGTGGTCCTCGACCTCCGGATCCTCGCCCTCACCGCCCTCCGCGTCCTCCAGGAAAAGGACGTGCAGCTGGGGCCGAGCACGAGGCTGCAGCACGATCTGGACGTCGAGCGGAGCCGGCAGGCCCCGAATCGCGAGGCGTGAGCGGCCATGCCGGATCCCGGGCTCACCCACGTCACCACCGTCCCCGATTCGCTCGGCTTCTTCCGGGGCCAGGTCGACTACATGCAGGAGCGGGGGTTCACCGTGCGCGCCATCACCTCGCCCGGCCCGGACCTGAGGCGATTCGCGGCGGAGCTCCACATCGGGATCACCGCCGTCGAGATGCCACGGCGGATCACGCCGCTCACCGACGTCGTGGCGGTCAGGGCCATGCGCCGCCTCCTCCACCAGCATCGTCCGGCGATCGTCCATGCGCACACGCCCAAGGGCGGCCTGCTCGGGCTCATCGCCGCCCGCTCGGCGGCGATCCCCGTACGGATCTATCACATGCGCGGTCTGCCCTTCACCACCGCCCGGGGGTGGAGGCGGGCGCTGCTGCGGCAGACCGAGCGGCTCTCGTGTCGCCTCGCCACCCAGGTGCTGTGCGTCAGCGAATCCGTGCGCGCGGTCGCCGTCGCGGACAGGCTGTGCGACCCCGCGAGGATCACGGTGCTGGGCCGCGGCAGCGGCAATGGCGTGGACGCGGCCGGGCAATTCAACCCCGACGCCTTCGGGCCGGAGGCCCGACGCGAGACGCGGGCCAGCCTCGGCATCCGGGAGGACGCGCTGGTCGTGGCCTTCGTCGGACGCATCGTCCGCGACAAGGGAGTTCCCGAGCTGGTCGAGGCATGGCGGTCGATCCGCGAGGCGAACGAGCGCGCGCACCTGCTGGTGATCGGGCCATTCGAGCCGAAGGACCCCATTCCGGCGGAGACCGCGCGGGCGATCCGCGCCGATCCGCGAGTGCACCTGGTCGGTACCACCTGGGAGATGCCCCGGTGGTACGCGGCGACGGACGTGGTCGTGCTTCCCACCCATCGGGAAGGCTTTCCGAATGTCGTCCTCGAGGCCGGCGCCATGAGGCTCCCCGTCGTCGCCACCCGCGTGACGGGCTGCGTGGATGCCGTCGAGGACGGCTGGACCGGGATCCTGGTGCCGGCCGGGCAGGCGCATCCGCTGGCGAGCGCCATCCAGACCTACCTCTCGGATCCGGCGCTGCGCCGCCGCCACGGCGCGGCCGGCCGCCGCCGCGTGCTGACTCACTTCCGTCCCGAGGCGGTCTGGCAGGCGTTGTACCTCGAGTATCTCCGCCTGCTCGATCAGGCCGGCTGGGCGAGGGGGGCGCCGCCCGGGATGCGGGCGGCGCCACGCTTTCTGTCTACCTCGTCTGGCTCGAGGCGGTCTGGGGAGCGAACGCCGGAACGTCGGTCGGGCTGTTCGTGAGATAGACCGCGTCCAGCCGCGTGTTCACCTCGCCACGACCCACCTGGATCGTGCGCGTGCCCGGCGCCAGCGTGAATCCGAAGGCGCCGGATCCGTTGGCGGTCTCGAT
>DASWJN010000071.1:0-22976 GCA_036397135.1 Candidatus Methylomirabilota bacterium | reverse complement strand
GCGTCGATGTGCGGCGTGGGCTCTATGTGGACCGCCAAAGCGTGGTGCGCGAGTTCGCCGGCCAGGCTGACTTCGACCTGACGGCTGCGCACGCCACGCTCGACAGGATCGACCTCCTCTACCTGAGCGGTGTTACGCTGTCGAAGTTGGATGGCACGCCTTCGGGCAGCCCGACCGCGCCCGTCATTCCTATTGCCGTTTTGCCGCTTGCGTTTGTCTATGTGCGCGCCACTTCCACCTCCTTCAACGAGACCGACACGGGCGGCACTGTTTCCTACCTGTATAGGGATCTACGCGGTTTGATCAACCAACGGCCCACTCCCACGACGAGGATCAACGTAGAACTTGGCCCTACGAGCGATAGCACCACACCCAGCATCGAGACTGACTTGATCACCGTGAGCAACTACACAGCGCAAAGCGGCGGATCGGGAAACTTGATGATCATGGCACGCGCACAATACTTTCTACGCTCCAACGACAACCCCGAGGAAACTACGCTCCGGCTGAAGATAGGGGGCACGCTTAAGGCGGCGGGTGTGCTTCGCACCGCCACCAACGCGGCCGTTGAGAACGATCACGAAGGGGCGATAGTGTTGATCCACCATGAGCCGGCTTTTGCCGGTCCGGCGGACATTGTGGTTACGCACCAACGCACTGCGTCGGACGCTCCGGGCTGCCCATCATCGATCGCTCCTCCACGCCGCGCCGACCATGGCTGCCGGTATCGTGGCCATCGTTCGCCCTGAGACGACGCGGCGCGTCGAGGTCCAACCAGCAGGAGCGGCCGGCCGCGCCCGCTCGTCCAAAGCTTCACAATTCCCCACGCTTTGCGTCACACGCACCTTGACACCGGTGGTAAGACCACATAGCATGCGGGCCAATCACGCCACCCCTGTGGCCTGAAGGAGGTAGGGGCCATGAGTCAAAGCCTCACCGACTGGCTGCAGCAAAGCCGCCTCGTCGTCGTGGGCGTCGATCTCGAGCGCCGCAGCGTACGCGTCAAGAGCGAGGCCGACGCCTGCACCGACCTCTCGTGCTCCGAGCAGACGCTCGTGGTCACCGACGAGGGCACCGGGCCGGACCTCGCCGCCCTCAACCCCGGCGACATCGTGAAGATCGAGGACACGGCCGGGCGGCCCGAGCGCATCGTCGTCGTGCGGCGCGTGTGGGAAGAGCTGACCAGTCCCGAGTGGTGATCCACCGCCCGAGCCGGCCGATCACTGCCGATCGCGGCAAGGAGGGTTGCTGATGAGCCTGTCCCGGCGTGACTTCATCAAGTTCTCGGGCGCCACCGCGGCGGGGGTGGCGGTCGGCACCGGCGTCGATCTGGCGCCTGTCGAAGCGGCGGCCACGTCACTGAAGATCAAGGAGGCCAAGGCCTTCGCCGGCGTCTGTCCGTACTGCGCGGTCGGCTGCGGCCAGCTGATCTATGCCAAGGACGGCAAGATCATCGACATCGAGGGCAACCCGGACACCCCGCACACGCTGGGCCGGCTCTGCCCCAAGGGCGCGGCGACCATCCAGCTCTCCAACAACCCGCTGCGACCGACCAAGGCGCTCTACCGCGCGCCGGGCTCGGACCGGTGGGAGGAGAAGCCGCTCGACTGGATGTACGAGCAGATCGCCAAGCGCTACTACGACACGCGGGAAAAGCACTTCATCGAGCGGGAGAAGGGCAAGGACGGCAAGCCGGTCGTCGTCAATCGCCTGGAGGCGATCGCCTCGCTCGGCTCGGCCTGCATCGACAACGAGGAGTGCTACCTCCTCAGCAAGCTGAACCGGACGCTGGGGATCGTCTACCACGAGCACCAGGCCCGAGTCTGACACTCCGCCACGGTCCCAGCTTTGGGGACCACGTTCGGGCGGGGCGCGATGACGACGAACCTGATCGACGTCCAGCACGCGGACGTCATCATGGCGACCTCCAACATGGCCGAGAATCACCCGGTCGGCTTCCAGTGGGTGATGAAGGCCAAGGAGCGCGGGGCCAAGCTCATCCACGTCGACCCGCGCTACACGCGCACCAGCGCGGCGGCCGACCTGCACGTGCCGCTGCGCTCGGGCACCAACATCGTCTTCTTCGGCGGGCTCATCCGCTACGCCATCGAGAACAACCTGTACTTCAAGGACTACGTCGTCCACTACACGAACGCCTCGTTCCTGATCGACCCGGCGTTCAAGACCCCGACCGACCTCGACGGCCTGTTCACCGGCTACGACCCGGCCCGGAAGGCCTACGACCGGGCGTCGTGGAAGTACCAGCTCGACGGCGAGGGCAACCCCAGGCGTGACCTGACGCTCAAGGACCCGAACAGCGTCTTCCAGCTGCTGCGACGCCACTACGGCCGCTACACCGTGGAGATGGTCGAGAAGGTGTGCGGCATCCCGAAGGCGAAGTTCGAGGAGGCCGCCAGGCTGTTCTGCAGCAACTCGGGCCCCGACAAGACCGGGACCATCACCTACGCGCTGAACCTCACCCAGCACACCAACGGCGTCGAGAACATCCGCTCGCTCTGCATGCTCCAGCTCCTGCTCGGCAACATCGGCCGGCCGGGCGGGGGCGTCACCGCGCTGCGCGGCCACGCCAATGTGCAGGGGGCGACCGACCTCGAGCTGCTCTACCACGAGCTGCCGGGCTACATGGCGATGCCGCTGCGCGACGCCCACCCCGACCTCAAGACCTGGCTGGAGAAGGAAACGCCCAAGGGCGGGTTCTGGGTTAACAAGCCGAAGTTCTTCGTCAGCCTGCTCAAGGCCTTCTACGGCGATTCCGCGACCAAGGACAACGAGTACGGCTACCAGTGGCTGCCCAAGCGGGCCTCGGCCGACGCCTACAGCCACCAGCACCTGTTCGCCGACATGTACGCGGGCACGATCAAGGGCTTCCTGGCCGACGGGCAGAACCCGGCCGTCGGCGGGCCCAACGCCAAGCTCGCCCGGGCGGCGATGCAGAAGCTGGACTGGATGGTGGTGGTCGACATCTTCCTCACCGAGACGGCCGAGGTCTGGAAGGCGCCGGGGACGGATCCCACGGACGTGAAGACCGAGGTGTTCTTCATCCCCGCCGCGCCTGCCGCCGAGAAGGACGGCAGCCTGACCAACACGATGCGGCTCATCCAGTGGCACCAGAAGGCGGTCGACCCGCCCGGCATGGTGCAGACCGACGCGCAGTTCTTCTGCACGCTGGCCAACCGGCTGCAGAAGATGTACACGGGATCCAAGAAGGAGCGGGACAAGGGCTTCCTCGCCGCCAACTTCAAGTACGGCGACAAGCCCGACCACCCGGACATGGTCCAGGTGCTGAAGGAGGTCAACGGCTTCGCCACCGAGGACATCACCGACAAGGACGGCAAGCTGGTCTACCGCAAGGGCCAGGCGCTCGCGACCTTCGCCCACATGACGGACGACGGCAAGACGGCCGGCGGGTGCTGGATCTACACCGGCGTCCTCACCGAGACCGCGGACGGCACGCTCACCAACAAGGCGGACGCCCGCAAGCCCGCCGACGAGAAGGACTACCTCGGCCACGGCTGGGGCTTCGCCTGGCCGGCCAACCGGCGGATCATCTACAACCGCGCCGCCGCCGACCTCAAGGGCCGGCCGTGGAGCGAGAAGAAGAAGCTCATCTGGTGGGACCCGAAGGCGCCCGGCGCCAAGCCGGGGGACAAGCCGGGCAAGTGGGTCGGGCTCGACGTGCCGGACTTCAACCCGTTCCTGGCGCCCGACGCCAAGAACGGCGACAAGCCGTTCATCATGAGGGCGGACCTGGTCGGCGCGTTCTTCGGCCCGCTCAACGACGGCCCGTTCCCCGAGCACTACGAGCCGATCGAGTCGCCGGTGAAGAACCTGATGTCCACGCAGCAGAACAACCCGGTGGCGAAGATCTGGAAGGTCGCGGACAACCGGAACGAGCTGGCCCCGGTCGGCTCGCCCGACTACCCCTACGTCATCACCACGTACCGCCTGACCGAGCACCATCTCTCGGGCGTCATGTCGCGCTACCTGCCGATGCTGGCCGAGCTGCACCACTCGCACTTCGCGGAGATCAGTCACGAGCTGGCCAAGGAGCTGGGCATCGAGAACGGCGAGAAGGTCACCGTGTCGAGCCCGCGCGGCAAGGTGCACGTGACCGCCATGGTCACCCACCGCCTGAAGCCTTTCGTCATCGACGGCAAGACGATCCACCAGATCGGCGTGCCCTGGCACTGGGGCTACAACGGCGTGCCCGAGCTGCCCGGCAGCAAGGGCGACATCACCAACGACCTGTCGGCGACGGTCGGCGACCCCAACGTCTACATCCAGGAGACCAAGGCCTTCGTCTGCAACGTGAAGAAGGGGGTGGTGTAGCCATGGCCCGCACACTGGCGATGTTCACGGACACGTCGCTGTGCATCGGCTGCCGCGCCTGCCAGGTGGCGTGCAAGCAGTGGAACGAGCTGGGCATGGAGGTGCCGGACTGGACGGGCACCTACCAGAACCACACCCACTTCACCGACAAGACCTTCCGTCTCGTGCGCTTCATCGAGGAGCCGGGCGGCAAGCCGAACGGCGACCTCGCCTGGCTGCTCATGTCGGATGTGTGCAAGCACTGCGCCGACGCCGGGTGTCTCAATGCCTGTCCCACCGGCGCCATCTACCGCACCGCGCACGGCACCGTCAACATCAACCAGGACGTCTGCAACGGGTGCCGGTACTGCGTGTCGGCCTGCCCGTTCGGCGTCGTCTCGTTCAACGAGCAGACCGGCACGGCGTCGAAGTGCACCTTCTGCAACGACCGCATCCACAACGGGCTGGGACCGGCCTGCGCCAAGGCCTGCCCGACCGAGTCCATCCAGTTCGGGTTCCGCGACGAGCTGGTGCCCAAGGCGCAGAAGCGCGTGGAGACGCTCAAGGCCATGGGCTTCAAGGAAGCGCAGCTGTACGGCGCCGACTCCGGCGGCTTCCTGGGCGGGCTCAACGCCTTCTTCCTGCTGCTGGGCAAGCCGGGCGTCTACGGGCTGCCGGACAACCCGAAGCTGCCGCAAAAGAACCTCTTCGTCGATTCGCTCCTGTCGATCGGCTCGGCGCTGCTCGTCGGTGTCGGCGCGCTCGTGGCCTTCCGGCAGCGCAGCGGCGGAAAGGAGTAGGCGATGGCCCTGCTCCAGTCCCCACACTGGCCCTTCCTGATCGACCTCTACTTCTTTCTGGGCGGCCTCGCCGGCGGCGCCTTCGTCATCGCCACCGTGGCCAACCTGGTCGACCACCGGCGGTTCCGCGACGTGGTCCGGGTGGGGTACTACCTGGCGCTCGCCGCGCTGATTCCGTGTCCGATCATCCTCATCGTCGACCTCGGGGTGCCGGCGCGGTTCCTGAACATGCTGCTGGCCTTCAACCCGCTGTCGCCGATGTCCATGGGCGCGTGGGCGCTGCTCGGGTTCTCGGCCTGCGCCTTCCTGGCCGCCCTGATCACGCTGCTGGAGGATACGGGCCGTGCCGGGAGCCTCTCCGGCGCGAAGATCGTCGTGGGCGTCATCGGAGGGTTCTTCGGATTCTTCCTCGCGGCCTATCCCGGGGTGCTGCTCGGCGCGACCGCGCGGCCGCTGTGGATCGAGGGCCATGCCCTCGGCGCGCTGTTCCTGGCCGTCGGCGCCTCGACCGGCGCGGCGGCGATCGCGCTCATCCTCATGCTGGCGGGCCCTCGGGTCGCCGACGGCGTGAGGGTGATCCGCACCATGCTCGTGCTCGCCCTGCTGATCCAGCTGCTCTCGGTCGTCGTCTTCGTGGCGTCCGTGCAGATGTCCGGCTCCGCCGCCGCCGCCCGGGCGCTGGCGCTGCTCACCAGCGGTCCGTTCAGCCTCACCTTCTGGGTCGGGGCCATCCTCGTGGGCTCCGTCCTGCCGCTCGTCCTCGGCCTGGTGAGCGTGAAGCGGCACTCGTTCGGGCTGACCGCGCTGGCGTCCGCGCTGGTGCTGGTCGGCGGATTCCTGGTCAAGTACGTGATCATGGCGGCCGGGCAGGTGTGATGGGATCGTGATCGGGGGGAGCCACGCTCCCCCCGATCCCCCGGTGCCGAACAGGGCGCGCGGTCCGTTCGTCGCTCCCAACGACGTGCATCCACCATGAGCGCCGACGTTCCCCTCGAGGTCCGACTCGACCTGCGAGCGTCATGGGCCGACTTGCTGGAGCGGCGGCCCGCGTTTCGGGAGACGCTCGAGATGTACGGCGAGATCATCGAGGGATGGGCGGCGTGGACGCCGGCGCGGGCGCTGGGGCTGGCGCTGAGCGCAGAGGATTGTCGCACGCGGTGGGAGCAGGGGATGCCGCTCACCGCGGAGGCCTCGCGCGGCTTGCGGGCCGCCGACGTCGAGGACCTCGTCGGCGGTGCGATGGAGACGCTGGGGCGGGTGCAGCCGGGGCTCGGGCCGGGACTGCAACGGTTCGCCGAGGCCTGGGACGCGGAGAGGGTCTCGCCGGGCATGCTGTTGCCGGAACGAGGGCGCATCGGCTCTGGCGCGGCCGAGCGGGCCAGCGGGCTCGGCGCCGAGGTCGTCGCCTTCCTGGCGGTCGCCGGCTTGCGGCCTGCACTCGAGGCGCTGTTCGCTCCCGTCCGCCAGCACCTCGTCGGGGATGCCTGGGCCCTCGGCGTCTGCCCCTTTTGCGGGGGCCCACCAGGCTTCACGGACGTGATCGAGGACGGCCGGCGCCGGCTGGCCTGCCACCTCTGCGGCGGGGCCTGGCCGTTCGCCAAGCTGCGGTGTCCATTCTGCGGCGTGGACGGCGCCCAGCACCTCGTGCGGCTCACCCCCGAGGAGGCCAAGGAGGAAGGCTATCTGGTGTCGGCCTGCCGCGAATGCCGCGCTTACCTCAAGGAGGTCGATCGCCGGGCGCGGTGGAACGCGGGCCCGCCGCTGGTGGAGGACTGGGGCTCACCCCACTTCGACCTCGTGGCCCACCGGCAGGGCTACTGGCGACCCGTGCCCTCCATCGTCCAGCTGACTGCCCGGACCTGATTCCCGACCTTCATGGGGGCATTATGGTAATATCCCGTAGCCATTGACATTTCTGTCGGCATGTACCCGAGTCTGATCAGTCTCGCGGTGGTCGCCTACATCTGCGCGATGGGGCTCGCGCTCGCGTACCTCGTGCAGCGGCAGGATCTCGTCCATCGCCTGGCGGTGCTGGCCACGCTGGCCGGCTGGGCAGCGCACACCGTCTCCCTCATCGTCCACGCCGTGGAGCGCGCGGCGCCCCCCCTGGGCAGCCTGCCCGACGCGATCTGGGTGGGCGTCTGGGTGATCGTGCTGCTCCAGCTGCTGCTCGAGCACCGCACCGGCGTGCGCGTGCTCGGGGCCTTCGTCCTGCCGATCGTGGTCCTGCTCAGCCTCAAGGCCACGACGACCGGGCGGCCCGGGATGCTGGCGCCGGCGCTGGCGAGCGCGTGGATCTGGATCCACATCGCGCTGGCGGTCATCGGCATCGCCGCCTTCGTCTTCAATTTCGTGGGCGGGATCATGTACCTGCTGCAGGAGCGGCAGCTCAAGACCAAGCGGCCGGGCGCCTTCTACTACCGCCTGCCGGCCCTGGCCACGCTCGATCGGCTGACGTTCCGCACGCTGGCGCTCGGCTTTCCGTTCCTGACGGTGGGGCTCATGCTGGGCGCCCTGTGGGCGCGCACGGCCTGGGGCAGCGCGTTCACCTTCGATCCGCTCGCGTTCTTCTCGCTCGTGGCCTGGGTGATCTACGCGGGGACGCTGGCCGGGCGGGCGGCGGGCGGCTGGCACGGCCGGCGGGCCGCGTACTTCGCGATCGCCGGCTTCGCTGCGCTCGTCCTCACCCTCGGCGCCGGGCTGTTCCTGCCGGGCCGGCACGGCTCCTGATGCCGCTCTTCGTCGCCGGCCTCAACCACAAGAACGCGCCGGTGGCGCTGCGCGAGCAGCTTGCGGTCGAGGAGGACAAGCTGCGCGAGCTGCTTCTCGACCTGCAAGCCGGCGACGTCCTGCGCGAGGTGGTCGTGCTGTCGACCTGCAACCGCGTGGAGGTCTATGGCCTCGCAGAGGCGCCGGGCGAGGCGCGGGCGGCCGCGTTCCGGCATCTGTGCCGGCACCGGGGGGTGGAGCTGGCGGCGGTGGAACCGCTGCTCTACACGCACCTGGACGCCGAGGCCGTGCGCCACGCGTTCCGGGTGGCCGCCAGCCTGGACTCCATGATGCTCGGCGAGCCCCAGATCCTCGGCCAGGTGAAGGAGGCCTTCGCGCTGGCCCAGGCCTGCCAGACCATCGGCCCCCATCTGCACCCGCTCTTCAGCCACGCGTTCAACGTCGCCAAGCGGGTGCGGACGGAGACCGAGATCGCCCGCCACGCCGTCTCGGTTTCCTTCGCGGCCGTCGAGCTGGCCAAGAAGATCTTCGCCGGGCTGGCCGGCCGCGCCGTGCTGCTGCTCGGCGCCGGCAAGATGAGCGAACTGGCCGCCCGGCACCTGGTCGAGCAGGGCGCGTTCCCCATCTACGTCGCCAACCGGACCTGGGCCCGCGCGCAAGACCTGGCCCGGGCGCTGGCCGGCACCGCGGTGCCGTGGGACGAGCTGGCGACCGCCCTGGCCGCGGTCGACATCGTCGTCACCTCGACCGGGGCCCCCGAGCCGGTGGTCACGCGCGACATGGTGACGCGCGTGATGCACGGCCGCCGCGGGCGCTCGCTGTTCTTCATCGACATCGCCGTCCCCCGCGACGTCGAGCCCGGGGTCGACGCCCTCGACGACGTCTACCGGTACGACATCGACGACCTCAAGCAGGTGGTGGACGCCAACCTGCGCGAGCGCGCGCGGGAGGCCCAGCGGGCCGAGGCGCTGGTGGAGCGCGAGGTCGGCAAGTTCCTGGCGCGGCAGGGCGACGTGGAGATCATCCCGACCATCGTGTCGCTGCGGGGGCGCCTGGAGGAGATCCGGGTGGGCGAGGTGAAGCGGACGCTGGCGCGGCTGCCGGAGGCCTCGCCGGAGACGCGGGCGGCGATCGAGGCGCTGTCGAGCGCCATCGTGAACAAGATCCTGCACGCGCCGATCACCAAGCTGCGCGCGTCCTCGCGGGCCGGCGGCGGCCGCTCGTGGGGGGACCTCGTGCACGAGTTGTTCGGGCTGGGGCGCCGGGCATGATCCGGCTCGGGACGCGGGCGAGCACGCTGGCGCTGGCCCAGGCCCGCAGCGTGGCGGCGGCGCTGGCCGGCGCGACGGAGGTCGAGGTGGTGCCGATGCGCACCGAGGGCGACCGCCTGGCCGAGGCGCGGCTGGCCGTCGTCGGCGGCAAGGGCCTGTTCGTGCGCGAGATCGAGGAGGCGCTGCTGCGGGGGGACATCGACGTGGCCGTGCACAGTCTCAAGGATCTGCCGGCCGAGCCGCCGGCCGGCCTCGTGCTCGCTGCGTTCCCCGGCCGCGACGACGCGCGCGACGTGCTGGTCGCGACGTCGCCGGCCACGCTGCAGACCTTGCCGCACGGCGCGCGCATCGGCACCTCGAGCCCGCGACGCCGCGCCCTCCTGCTGTCGATGCGCGCCGACCTCGCGGTGGAGCCGATCCGCGGCAACGTGGACACGCGCCTGCGCAAGCTCGCGACCGGCGGCTGGGACGCCGTCGTGCTCGCCGCCGCCGGGTTGCGGCGGCTCGGGCTGGCTCCCGATCACGCCTCCCCGTTCGATCCCGACGTGTTCGTCCCGGCCGTGGGGCAGGGGATCGTCGCGGTGGAGGCGCGCGCCGGCGACCGGGCGACACTGGCGCTGCTGGCGCGGGCCGACGACGCGTCCACGCGCGCGTGCGCGCTGGCCGAGCGCGCGTATCTGGCGCGCCTCGGCGCCTCCTGCAACACACCGATGGCCGCCCACGCCCGTCTCGACGGCGGCCGGCTGCGCATGAGCGCGGTCGTGGCCAGCGAGGATGGCCGCCAGGTGCTTCGCGCGACTGCCACCGCGCCGGCGGCCGACGCCGAGCGCCTGGGTCGTGACCTGGCCGAGACGCTGCTCGCCCGGGGCGCCGCCAGCGTCACCGCGCTCAAGCCGGTGGCGTGACATGGCCCGCATGCCCATGCGCGAGGAGCGCCCCCTCGACCGCCGCACGATCGTCGTGACGCGCGCGGCCGCCCAGGCGCAGCGGTTCACCCAGCTGCTGGAGGCGGCTGGCGCCCGCGTGCTGGAGGCGCCGGCCATCGTGATCGCGCCGCCTCCGTCGTGGGAGCCCCTCGACGCCGCGCTCGAAGCGCTCGACACGTTCACCTGGGTGATCTTCACGTCGGTCAACGGCGTGGCGATGGTGGACCGCCGCCTGCCCGCCCGGGGGCGGGGGTGGTCCGCGCTGGCCGGCCGGCGGGTGGCGGCCATCGGCCCCGCCACCGCCGACGCGCTGGCCGAGCACGGCGTGCGGCCCGACCTCGTGCCGCGCGAGTATCGGGCCGAGGGTCTGGTGGAGCGCCTGCGTGGCGTGATCACGCCGGCCGACCGCGTGCTCCTGCCGCGCGCGGCGCAGACGCGGGACGTGCTCGTGACCGAGCTGCAACGGCTGGGCGCCCGCGTGACCGAGGTGCCGGCCTACGCCACCCGGCGCGCCGACGCCGGCGCCGCCCGGCTGCGCGAGGCCCTGGCGGCCGGCGCCATCGACGCGGTGACGTTCACCTCGTCGTCGACGGCTCGCAACTTCGCCGAGCTGTTCACCGAGGACGAGCGGCGCGCCTGGCTCTCGCGGGTCACGGTGGCCTCCATCGGCCCGATCACCGCGGCCACCGCCGCCGAGTACGGCATGACGACCGAGGTCATGCCGCACGAGTACACCATCCCGGCGCTGGCCCGCGCCCTCGCCGACCACTTCGCCCGCGTGCCGCGCGGTCCCGGCCGCCGCGCCAGGAGGAACGTCTGATGCCGCACCCGATCTTCCGCCCCCGCCGCCTGCGCGAAAAACGCCTGCTCCGCACGCTGGTGCGCGAGACGGCCCTGGCCGTCGACGACCTCGTCTATCCGCTGTTCGTGGTCCACGGCCGTGGCGTGCGGGAGGCGATCGCGCCCATGCCGGGCCAGTTCCGCCTCTCGGTGGACGAGCTGGTCCGAGAGTGCAAGGACGCCGCCGGCATGGGGATCCCCGCCGTGTTGCTCTTCGGCCTGCCCGAGGAGAAGGACCCGCGCGGCTCGGAGGCGTACGCGGAGGACGGCATCGTGCAGCAGGCGGTGCGGGCGGTGAAGGACACCGTGCCGGACCTGCTCGTCATCACCGACGTGTGCCTGTGCGAGTACACGAGCCACGGCCACTGCGGCGTCGTGGAGGAGGGCACCGTCAAGAACGACCCGACGCTGGAGCTGCTGGCCCGCACCGCGGTCTCCCACGCGGAGGCCGGCGCCGACGTGGTGGCCCCCTCGGACATGATGGACGGCCGGGTGGGCGCCATCCGGGAGGCCCTCGACGAGGCGGCGCTCGCGGAGACGCCGATCATGGCCTACTCGGCGAAGTACGCCTCGGTGTTCTACGGGCCCTTCCGGGAGGCGGCGAACTCCACGCCCCAGTTCGGCGACCGCCGCGCCTACCAGATGGACCCGGCCAACGTCCAGGAGGCGATGCGGGAGATCGCGCTGGACCTGGACGAGGGCGCCGACATCGTGATGGTGAAGCCGGCGCTGCCGTACCTCGACGTGATCTCGCGGGCCAAGGCCGAGTTCGGAGTGCCGCTGGCCGCCTACTCGGTGTCGGGAGAGTACGCGATGATCCGGGCCGCCGGCCAGCTCGGCTGGCTCGACGAGGAGCGGGCGATCGTGGAGGCGCTCACCGGCATCCGGCGGGCCGGCGCCGACATCGTCATCACCTACTTCGCCAAGGACGCCGCGCGCCTGCTCGAGCGCGGCACCCACCGGCGCTGAGGCGGGTGAGGGGACATGCGCATCTCGGCCAAGGGCGAGTACGCGGTCAAGGCGATGCTCGACCTCGCCATGCATCGCGGCCGGCCGCTGGTGCCCATCCAGGAGATCGCCGCGCGGCAGGCCATCCCGCAGCGCTATCTCGAGCAGGTCCTGCTCTCGCTCAAGCGGGCGGGGCTCTTGACCTCCAAGCGGGGCTCGACCGGCGGGTACCATCTCACCGAGGCGCCCGACGAGATCACGGTGGGCGCGATCCTGAGAGCGGTGGAAGGCAGCGCGCCGTTCGAGGGGGGGCTCCACGGGCGTCGCAACGGGAGCGGGGACCACGATCTCGACGAGCTGTGGGGAGAGATCGCCGACGCGGTGGGCGGCGTGGTGGATCGCTGGACGCTGGGCGATCTGATGGCCCGCGCCGACGAGCGGCGCCGCTCCGCGCGCCCGATGTATCACATCTGATGGACATGGGGGCCCCGATATGGCCCCCAAACCCCCCGGCGCTCGGAGCGCCCCGGCAAAGCCGTGGCGCTCCTCGAGGACCCGCGAGATTCTGAGAGCCCGAGGCGAGACGGGGAGCACGATAGCCCCGAGCTGCCCCCGGCGCTCGGAGCGCCCCGGCAAAGCCGTGGCGCTCCTCGATGACCCGCGAGATTCTGAGAGCCCGAGGCGAGACGGGGAGCACGATAGCCCCGAGCTGCCCCCCGGCGTTCGGAGCGCCCCGGCAAAGCCGTGGCGCTCCTCGAGGACCCGGGAGACGCTGAGAGCGGAGGCGAGCGAGGCGAGACTGTGAACAAGATAGCGGAGTCGGTGCTCGAGCTCATCGGTGGCACGCCGCTCGTGCGGCTGCGGCGGCTGCCCGACCCGGCGGGCGCCCGCGTGCTGGCCAAGGTCGAGTCGCGCAATCCCGGCGGCAGCGTCAAGGACCGGATCGCGGCGGCGATGGTCGAGGACGCCGAGCGGCGCGGCGTGCTGGCGCCCGGCGCCACGCTGGTGGAGCCGACCAGCGGCAACACCGGCATCGGCCTGGCGATGGTGGCGGCGGTGAAGGGCTACCGGCTGATCCTCACCATGCCCGAGGACATGAGCGTCGAGCGCCAGCGCCTGTTCGCCCGGTTCGGAGCCGAGATCCATCTCACGCCCGCCATCGAGGGCATGAGCGGCGCGGTGTTCGCGGCCGAGGAGCTGTGCCGCCAGCACCCCGAGTACGTCATGCCCCAGCAGTTCCAGAACCCGGCCAACCCCGAGGCCCACCGCCGGACCACCGCGCTCGAGATCCTCGACGCCGTCGGCGGGCGTCTCGACGCGTTCGTGGCCGGCGTGGGCACCGGCGGCACCATCACGGGCGTGGGCGAGGTGCTGAAGGCGAAGGTGCCCGGCGTGGTGGTGGTGGCGGTGGAGCCGGCCAAGTCGCCGGTGCTCTCGGGCGGCCGCTTCCGGCCCCACGGCATTCACGGCATCGGCGCCTCGTTCGTTCCCGGCGTCTTGAACCGCGCGGTGCTCGACCGCATCGTCACGGTCAGCGACGAGGACGCGGTGGCGTGGTCGCGTCGGCTGAGCCGTGAGGAAGGTCTGCTGGCCGGCATCTCGGCCGGCGCCGCCGCCTGGGCCGCCTGCCGAATCGCCGCCGAGATGGGCGCCGACCAGACCGTGGTGACGATCCTGCCCGACACCGGCGAGCGGTATCTGAGCGTCGGCTGAGGCCGCCGCCCGGGCGCACCCGACACGAGGAGACAGTCCACATGGCGGTGACCGTGTACATCCCCACGCCCTTCCGGCGGGCGACGGGCAGCCGTGACCGGGTCGAGGTGAGCGCGCCCGACGTCGGCGCGCTCCTGGACGAGCTCGAGCGCGCCCACGGCGGCCTCAAGGGCCTCGTGCGCAACGAGGCCGGCGAGGTGCACCAGCACGTGGCCATCTACGTCAACAGCGAGCCGATCGAGGGCCTCGCCACGCCGCTCAAGGACGGCGACGAGGTGGCCATCATCCCGGCCCTGGCCGGCGGCCGGCGCTGAGACCGGGCACCGATGATCGTCGCCCCCGCGGAGCTCGAGTCGATCCGCGCCCAGGCCGCCGAGGAGTACCCCTTCGAATCGTGCGGCGTCGTCCTCAGCCGCGGCGGCGAGCGCCGGCTGCTGCGCTGCCGGAACGCCCAGAACGAGCTGCACGCGCGCGACCCCCAGCGTCATCCCCGCGACGCCCGCACGGCGTACTACATCGATCCCAAGGACCTGCTGCGCATCGGTGACCTCGAGCGGCAGGGATTCGCGGTGGCGGTGATCTATCACTCCCACGTCGACACGGGCGCCTACTTCTCGGAGACGGACCGCCGCCAGGCCCTGGTCGGCGGCGAGCCGGCCTATCCCGGCGCGGTGTACGTCGTCACCTCGGTCATCGGCGGCGCCGTGGACGCGGTCGCCGCCTTCCGCTGGGACGGCGCTCGCCGCGACTTCGTCGCCATGGAGCTGCCAGCATGAGTGAGTCCAGACGTTTGCTCGACGCCGCCAGCCGGGTGATCCCGGGCGGCGTCAACAGTCCCGTGCGCGCCTTCCGCGCGGTCGGCGGGGCCCCGATCTTCATCGCCCGCGGCGAGGGCGCGCGCCTGTGGGACGTCGACGGGCGGTCCTACATCGACTGCGTCGGCTCGTGGGGTCCGCTCATCCTCGGCCACGCCGCGCCGGCGGTGGTGGAGGCGGTGACCGAGGCGGTCCGGCGGGGCACCAGCTACGGCGCGCCCACCGCCCTCGAGGTCGAGATGGCCGAGGCGCTGAGCGCGGCGTATCCCTCGATGGAGCTGGTGCGGCTGGTCAGCTCCGGCACCGAGGCGGCGATGAGCGCGATCCGCGTGGCCCGCGGCGCCACCGGCCGCGACCTGCTGGTGAAGTTCGACGGCTGCTATCACGGCCACGCCGACAGCCTGCTGGTGAAGGCCGGCTCGGGCGGCGCGACCTTCGGCATTCCCGACAGCAAGGGCGTGCCGGCCGCGCTGGCCGAGCTCACACTCACGGTGGCGTTCAACGATCTCGACGCCGTCCGCGACCTCTTCCGGCATCGCGGCGACCACATCGCCGCCGTCATCGTCGAGCCGGTGGCCGGCAACATGGGCGTGGTGCCGCCGGCGCCCGGCTTCCTGCCCGGCCTGCGGGAGGTCACGCGCGAGCACGGCGCCCTGCTCATCTTCGACGAGGTCATCACCGGCTTCCGGGTGGCCTATGGCGGCGCCCAGGCGCTGTACGGGGTGCGGCCCGACCTCACCTGCCTGGGCAAGATCATCGGCGGCGGCTTGCCCGTCGGCGCCTACGGGGGCAGCCGGGCCGTCATGGGTGAGGTCGCGCCCCTCGGCGGCGTGTATCAGGCCGGGACGCTGTCCGGCAATCCGCTGGCAGTGGCGGCCGGGCTGGCCGCCATCCGGGCGCTGGCCGACCGGCGGGCCTATGCGCGGCTGGAGGCGCTCGGCGCGCGCCTGGAGCAGGGGCTCGAGGAGGGCGCACGCAAGGCCGGCGTGCCGCTCACCGTCAACCGCGTGGGCTCGATGCTGACCGCGTTCTTCTGCGGCGGCCCCGTGCGCGACTACGCTTCGGCGCGCCGGGCCGACACCGCCCGCTACGCGCGCTTCTTCCAGGCGATGCTCGCCCGCGGCGTCTACCTGGCCCCCTCGCAGTTCGAGGCCGCCTTCGTCTCGCTCGCCCACTCCGAGGCCGACCTCGACACCGTCGCCAAGGCGGCGGCCGACGCGCTGACCGCCTGATGACATGGGGGGCCCCGAGATGGCCCCCCATACCCCCCCAACGTTCGTCGTGCCCCGGCGAAGCCGGGGCACTCCTCGTCGTCCCGCTAGCGCGAGTCGCCGGCTTCGGCCGCGCAGTTCTGTTGACGTTCGGAAGGGGCAAGTGATATGGTTCACGAGCAATTTTCAGAACTCAGGAGGGCACTCGACTGTCCATGAGGAAGGCGGGCGTGGGAGCCGCCGCCGTCGGGCTCCTCGCGGTGTTGCTGTTCTTCGCGGTGTCCTCCTGGAGCCGTCAGCCCGCCGTCGCCAGGCCCTCGGCGCAGCCGATCCAGTTCCCGCACAACGTCCACGTGGAGACGTACAGGGTCGACTGCCAGTACTGCCACAGCGACGCGCGCCGCTCGGAGTATGCCGGCATCCCGTCGGTCGAGCGGTGCATGGGATGCCACAAGATCACGGCCGCCGACCGGCCCGAGATCAAGAAGCTGGCCGAATACGCGGCCACGCAGCGGGCGATCCCGTGGACGCGCGTCTACAAGCTGCCGGAGTTCACCTACTTCCCGCACAAGGCGCACGTCCGCGCCGAGGTCGCCTGCCAGGCGTGTCACGGGCCCGTGGAGACGATGACGACCGTGAGCGCGGCGACCGGCCGCACGCTCGTCAACGACCTGCTCAACCTGGCGGGGTTCCGGCCCTCCCCCCCGGCGCTGACGATGGGCTGGTGCATCGACTGCCACCGCACGCAGAATGCCACCCGCGGCACCCAGGCCCCGCTGGACTGCGTGGCGTGCCACCACTGAGATCGAGACGGACTGCATGAACCGACGGGACTTCTTCAAGATCGTGGCGACGACGGGCGCGACGGCGGCGGCGGCCGGCTGCCAGCAGGCCACCGAGCAGATCCTGCCCCTCGTCGTGCCGAACGAGAACCTCGTGCCCGGCGTGGCGGCCTGGTTCGCGACGGTGTGCCGCGAGTGCCCGGCGGGGTGCGGCGTCCTCGCGCGCAACCGCGAGGGGCGGGTGGTCAAGCTCGAGGGCAACCCCGAGCATCCGGTGAACCGGGGCGCGCTCTGTGCCCGGGGCCAGGCGGCGCTGCACGGGCTCTACCACCCCGATCGCTTCGCCGGGCCGCAGCGGCGCCAGGGCGACGCCCTGCAGGCGGTCGGCTGGGACGACGCGCTCAAGGCCTTCGGCGACGCGCTGGGGGGACTGAAGGGCACGCCGGGGGCGCTGGCCGTGGTCAGCCAGCTCGAGAGCGGCAGCCTGGGCGTGCTGCTCGACCGCTGGACCCAGGCGCTCGGCGGCCGGCCGCGGGTGACGCTGGAGCCGTTCGGCTACGAGGCCATCCGAAGCGGCAACCGGCTCACGTTCGGCCGCGACGCGGTGCCCTACCACGCCTTCGAGGACGCCGAGGTCGTCCTGTCGTTCGGCGCCGACTTCCTGGAGACGTGGGTCTCCAACGTGCAGTCCGCCCGCGGCTTCGCCCGGATGCACACGTTCCGTGACGGCAAGGCGGGGACGTTCATCCACGTCGAGCCGCGGCAGTCGCTCACCGCCTCCAACGCCGACGAGTGGGTCCGCAACACGCCGGGGACCGAGGCGGCGGTGGCGCTGGCCATCCTCAAGCTGATGCTCGAGGGCGGGCTCGTGGCCGACAAGCGCTTCGCCGACGCCGTCGCCGCGGTCGACCCCAAGCGGGTGGCGGAGGAGAGCGGCGTCCCGCTGGAGACGCTCCGGCACGTCGCCAGGGCGTTCGCGGGGGCGAAGCCCGGCCTGGCGGTGGGAGGCGGCGTCGCGGTCACCGGCACTCACGCCACCCAGCTGCAGGTGGCGGTGAATCTGTTGAATGCCGCCGCCGGCAACGTGGGCAAGACCGTCCGCTTCGGCCCCGACCACGCCTACGCGCGCGTCACGCCGTACGCCGAGGTCGCCAGGCTGATGCAGGCGATGGCCGCGGGCGAGGTTGCGGTGCTGGTCCTCGGCGCCGGCGTCAACCCGGCGTTCACGCTGCCGGGCGGACTCAAGGCCGCCGACGCGATCCGCAAGGTGCCGTTCGTCGTCACCTTCTCGAACCTCCCCGACGAGACCACCGCGCTGGCCCACCTGGTGCTGCCCGACACGCACTGGCTCGAGTCGTGGGGCGACTACGCCCCGCACGAGGGCGTGCTGGGGCTCATGCAACCGACGATGCAGCCGGTCCGCGAGGCCAGGCCGATGGGCGACGTCCTGCTGACGGTGGGGCGGGCGGTGCTGGGCAGCGAAGAAGGCAAGGGCCCGTTGCCGTGGCCGACTTTCGAGCAGTATCTCAGGGCGGCGTGGGAGCCGGTGGTCAAGGGACAGTGGGAAGCGGCGCTCCACCAGGGCGGCATCTGGCGCGACGTGGCGCCGGCGGCGGTGAGCGTGGTGGCGAAGCTCGAGCGCGTCGACGCCGCGCCGGCGACCCTCGACGGGCCGGCCGACGGCTTCGCGCTGCTGGCCTATCCCTCGCTGCGCTTCTACGACGGCCGCGGCGCGACCCGGGCCTGGCTGCAGGAAGTGCCCGATCCGATGACCCAGGTGGCCTGGGACCCGTGGGTCGAGATCAACACCCAGACGGCAGCCCGGCTGGGCATCCGGCAGGGCGACGTCGTCCGGGTGACCTCGCCGCATGGCGCCATCGAGCTGCCCGCGTACCTGTCGCCGTCGATCCATCCCGGCGCAGTCGCCGTCCCCATCGGCCATCACTACGCGCCCTACCACGTCCGCCTCAAGTACGTGCCGCCGGCCCCCGGCGGCAATCCAATGGCGCTGCTGCCGGCGGCGGCCGACGCGGCGTCCGGCGCGCCGGCGTTCCTGTCGGTGAAGGTGACGCTGGCCCGGACGGGGGCGCGCCGGCCGCTGGCGGTCCTGCAGGCCACCCACGACCAGGACCACCGCGAGATCGCCCGCCACGTCGACCTCGCCCGCGCCCGCGAGGACGCGCTGCGGGGCAAGAAGGCCGAGCACGGGCACATCAGCATGTACCCGGGGCAGCGGTACCCCGGGTACCGCTGGGGCATGACGGTGGACGTCGACGCGTGCATCGGCTGCCAGGCCTGCGCGGTGGCGTGCCAGGCGGAGAACAACGTCCCCGTCGTCGGCAAGGCGGAGGCCTCCTACGGCCGCCAGCTGCACTGGCTGCGCGTGGAGCGCTGGGCCGAGGGCGACGCCGCCCACCCGCAGAACCTGTTCCTGCCGATGTTCTGCCAGCATTGCGAGATCGCGCCGTGCGAGCCGGTCTGCCCCGTGTTCGCCGCGTATCGAACCGACGAGGGGCTGAACGGGCAGGTCTACAACCGGTGCGTCGGCACCCGCTACTGCGGCAACAACTGCCCCTACCACGTGCGCCGGTTCAACTGGTGGAACTACGAGGTCCCGGCGCCGCTCGAGATCCAGCTCAACCCGGACGTCACGGTGCGCCAGCTCGGCGTGATGGAGAAGTGCACGATGTGCGTGCAGCGCATCGTGACCGGCAAGGACCGCGCCCGCGACGACAAGCGGGCCGTGCGCGACGGCGACATCCAGACCGCCTGCCAGCAGACGTGCCCGACCAACGCCATCAGCTTCGGCAACCTCAAGGACGAGGCCAGCACGGTGAGCACGCTCTCGCACTCCCCGCGCGCCTACCACGTCCTCGACGAGCTGGGAACGCGGCCGGGCGTGACCTACCTCGGCAAGGTCGTGCGGGGCCACGGACCGGCGCCGGCGGCCGGCAAGGGGCACGCGTGAGCGCGCCCGGCTCCGGACCATCGCCGATCGCCGGCGGCGCGCCGGCCGCCGGCGCCGCCGCCGAGCCGACGTTCGCCGACGTCAACCGCGACGTCCTCGGCACGCTGCGGGCGCCCGGCAACCTGTACTTCGCCTGGATGAGCCTGGTGGGGCTGCTCCTGTCCTGCGGCTTCCTGGCCTGGACCTATCAGATCTTCTACGGCATGGGCGCGGCCGGCAAGCGCACGCCCCAGATGTGGGCGATGTACATCACCACGTTCGTGTTCTGGATCGGCATCGGCCACGCCGGCACGCTGATCTCGGCGGTGCTCTACCTGTTCCGGGCCCGCTGGCGCACCTCGATCTACCGCGCCGCCGAGGCGATGACGATCTTCGCGGTGCTCACCGCCGGCCTCTTTCCGCTGATCCACGCCGGCCGCATGTGGTTCGCCTACTTCCTGCTGCCGTACCCGAACCAGCGCGAGCTGTGGCCCAACTTCAAGTCGCCGCTGGTGTGGGACGTGTTCGCGATCTCGACCTACCTGTCGATCAGCACGGTGTTCTTCATCGTGGGGCTGGTGCCCGACATCGCCGCCCTCCGCGACGCCTCGACCGGCTGGAAGCGGCGCATCTACGCGATGCTGGCGCTCGGCTGGGAGGGCTCGGACCGCCAGTGGCGGCACTACCGGCGGGCGTACGGCCTGTTCGCCGCGCTGGCCACCCCGCTGGTGCTCTCGGTGCACAGCGTCGTGTCCTGGGACTTCGCGATGGCGCTCGTCCCCGGCTGGCACTCCACGCTGTTCGCGCCCTTCTTCGTCAACGGGGCGATCTTCTCGGGTTTCGCCATGGTGCTGGTGCTGGTGCTGCCCATGCGGCACTTCTTCCGCCTGCACGCCTACATCCGGGACCGTCACCTGGACGCGATGGCCAAGCTCATCCTGGTCACCGGGCTGGTGCTGACGTACTTCTACATCTGCGAGCTGTTCATCGCCTGGTACAGCGGCGATCACTTCGAGAAGGCCTCGCTGTTCTGGCGGCTCACCGGGACGTACTCGTGGGCGCTCGCCACGATGTACTTCTGCAACTGCATCGCGCCGCTCGTCTTCTTCTGGAAGAAGGCGCGGACGAACACGGTCATCCTCTACGTCGTGTCGATCCTGGTGCTGATCGGCATGTGGTTCGAGCGCTTCAACATCATCGTGCCGTCCCTGGCCCACGGCTTCTACCCGGCCACCTGGGGCATCTACGTGCCCACCATCACCGACTCCACCATCATCGTCGGCAGCTTTGCCTGGTTCTTCCTGCTCTTCCTCGGTTTCATCAAGCTGATGCCCTCGCTCTCGATCGTCGAGGTGAAGGAGACCATCGCCGCCCCGATGAAGGACGCCCGGCATGCCGGCCACCACTGAGACGATCCTGGGCGTCTTCGCCCACGTCGACACGACCGTGCGGGCCCTGGAGGAGCTCAAGGCCAAGGGGTATCACGACCTCACCGTCTACACGCCGGTGCCGATCCACGAGATCGAGGACGTGATCGAGCGCGACCGCCCGGTGAGCAAGGTGCGGCTCTTCACGCTGCTGGGGGGCCTGACCGGGCTGGCCTCGGGCTGGATCCTGACGGCGTGGACGTCGTTGAAGTGGGGGCTGATCGTGGGGGGCAAGCCGCCCATCGGGCTGCCGGTCAGCCCTCCCTACATCGTGATCATGTTCGAGATGATGATCCTCTTCGGCGGCATCGCGACCCTGATCGGCCTGGTGACGCTGGGCCGGTTGCCGCGCTTCTCCGCGTCGCCGAGCTATGACCCCCGCTTCTCCAACGACCGCTTCGGGGTGGCCGTCCACTGCGCGCCCGAGCGCGACGCCTCCGTGCGGGAGATCCTCCGCACCGCGGGCGCCGAGGAGGTGCGCGGGTGAAGTACGTCTTCATCCTCGTCCTGCTCGTCTTCGGCGGCGTCGTCTCGCTCATGGGCGCCGCCGTGGCCTTCCGCTGGACCGACAACATGACCCAGACGGCGCGCGTGATGCCCGGCGAGCGGACGTTCGCGATGCCGCGCGGCGTGCTGCCGCGCGGGGCATCGCTGATCGTTCCCCGGGAGCAGCGCGAGATCGCCACCAGGACCCCGAATCCCGTCAAGGCGACGGAGTCCTCGGTGTCCCTCGGCCGCCAGCACTACCAGACGTTCTGCGCGCCGTGCCACGGGCCCGAGGCCAAGGGCGGCGTCACCGGACCGGTGGCGACGAAGTTCATCCCGCCCCCCGACCTGACCAACGCCGAGTTGCAGCGGCAGCGCACCGACGGCTACTGGCACAGCTACATCGTGGCCGGCGGGGCCGTCATGCCGGCATACGGCGAGGCGATGTCCTCCCAGGAGGCCTGGCACGTCGTGAACTTCCTCCGCTCGCTGGCCCAGAAATGACGGCGTTCTGGGGCGTGCTGGCGGCGCTCGGCGCCCTGGCGTTCGTCACGGCCTCCGACTGGCCGCGGGCGTGGTCGATCTACCTCGTCAACCTGGTGTTCTGGTCGGGGCTGGCGGTCACCGGGCCGGCCATCGCCGGCATGATGCAGCTGACCGAGGCCCGCTGGTCGCCGGGCGTGCGGCGGTTGTCCCTGACGACGATCGGCTTCCTGCCGATCGCCTTCGTGTTGCTGGTCGTGCTGTTCGCCGGCCGGGCGGTGCTCTATCCCTGGGTGACGGAGCCAGTGGCGGTGAAGGCCGTCTGGCTCAACGTGCCGTTCTTCTTCGGACGCAACCTGGTCCTGGCGCTCGTGCTCTTCGCCACCTGTTACGCGTTCGCCGGAGCGCTCCTGCGCGACTCGGTGCCGCCCGGCGACGAGCGCAACCGCGCGCACCGCAACCGGCTGGCGGTGATCGTGCTGATGCTCTGGCTGATCACGGTGTCGCTGTGGGGCTTCGACCTCGTGATGGCGCTGGACCCCATCTGGTACAGCGGGCTGTTCGGCGGCTATTTCGCCGTGAGCACGCTCTACACGGCCTTCTGCCTGCTGGCGATCCTGACCATCCGGGCCAACGCGCGGGGGGTGGCGTCGATCCCGCCGGCGGCCGTGCAGGACGTGGCCAAGCTGCAGTTCGCGATGTCGATCATGTGGATGTACTTCTTCTGGTCGCAGTACCTGGTGATCTGGTACGGCAACGTCCCCGTCGAGACGCGCTTCTTCGTCCAGCGCTTCTTCGTGCAGCCCTGGCAGGCGGTGGCGTGGGTCGTGCTGATCGCCGGCTGGCTGATCCCGTTCGTCTACCTGCTCAAGCGGCTGACCGGCCGCCCGCCCCAGCGCCACGCGCCGCTGTTCGTCGTCGCCGTGCTCGGGCTGGTGGCGATCTTCCTCGAGCGCGTGCTGGTCATCTTCCCGTCGGTCTCCGCCCGCAACCCGCTGCCGCTGGGGCTGCGCGACCTGGCCATCACGCTCGGGTTCCTGTCGCTGTTCGCCCTCAGCCGCCGCTGGTTCATGGCGCGCTACAAGCCCGTGCTCAACCTGCCGCATACCGGGGGGCACTAGCGCTCCACGCGTCCGGCTCTGCGCGGCGGCGGGGCGCCGGCCGCGCGGGGACGGGGTGGAGCCCTCTGAGACCACGAGCGTGGGGCGTTGGTGCGCTGTGATTTACCATCGATGCTCGCGGCCCGCTCACCTGTGCGGGAAACGGGT
>DASWJN010000070.1:0-12116 GCA_036397135.1 Candidatus Methylomirabilota bacterium | reverse complement strand
GGCCCAGCTGCACGCTCAGGAGGCGCCCGACCGCGTGCTCGAGCTGGAGCGCTGGGGCGCGCTGTTCGACCGCACCCGGGAGGGCCTGATCCTCCAGCGGGACTTCGGCGGCCACCGCTACGCCCGGCTGGCCCACGTCGGCGACCGCACCGGGCTGGAGATGATCCGCACGCTGCAGTACCACGCGATCCACCAGGGCATCGACGTCTACATGGAGTGCAAGGTCGAGCGCCTGCTCAAGGACGGCGACCGCGTCGCCGGCGCCGTCGGGTACTGGCGCAACACCGGGCAGGTCGTGCTCTTCAAGGCCAAGGCGGTCGTGCTGGCCACCGGCGGCATCGGCAAGGCCTGGAAGATCACCTCGAATTCGTGGGAGTACACCGGCGACGGCCAGGCGACCGCCCTGTGGGCGGGCGCCGACCTCATCGACATGGAGTTCGTGCAGTTCCACCCGACCGGGATGGTGTGGCCGCCCTCGGTGCGCGGGATCCTCGTCACCGAGGGCGTCCGCGGCGACGGCGGGACGCTGAAGAACAACAAGGGCGAGCGGTTCATGTTCAACTACATCCCGGAGTTCTTCAAGGGCGAGACGGCCGACAACGAGCAGGAGGCCGACGCCTGGTACGCCGACAAGAACAACCGGCGCACGCCCGACCTCCTCCCGCGCGACGAGGTCGCCCGCGCGATCAACAGCGAGGTCAAGGCCGGGCGCGGGAGCCCCCACGGCGGCGTGCTCCTGGACATCTGCACCCGGCGGCCCGCCGACTACATCCGCAAGCGCCTGCCGTCCATGTACCACCAGTTCAAGGAGCTGGCCGGCGTGGACATCACCAAGGAACCGATGGAAGTCGGTCCGACCTGCCACTACGTGATGGGCGGCGTGCGCGTCGACGCCGACACGACCCAGGCCACCGTGCCCGGGCTCTTCGCCGCCGGCGAGGTGGCGGCCGGGCTGCACGGCTCCAACCGCCTGGGCGGCAACTCGCTCTCCGACCTGGTGGTGTTCGGCCGGCGGGCCGGCCTGCACGCCGGGCTCTATGCCAAGAACTTCGCCGGCGCCCTGCGGGTGGACCAAGCCGAGGTCGAGTCGGCCGCGCGCGCCATGCTGGAGCCGTTCGACCGCAGCGGCGGCGAGAACCCCTACGCGATCCAGGCGGACCTGCAGGAGGTCATGCAGAACCTGGTCGGGATCATCCGGACCGAGGCCGAGATGCGGCAGGCGCTGGACAAGATCGAGGGCCTCAAGGAGCGGGCCAAGAAGGTGCGGGTGGACGGTGGACGCGTCTACAACCCGGGCTGGCACACCGCGCTCGATCTCGGCTCGCTGCTCACGGTGGCCGAGTGCACGACCCTGGCCGCGCTCGAGCGCAAGGAGAGCCGCGGCGGCCACACCCGCGAGGACTACCCCTTCACCGACGATGCCTGGGGCAAGCTCAACGTGGTACTGCGGCTGCGGGAGGGCCGTGTCCAGGTGAGCCGCGAGCCGCTCCCCGAGATGCCCCCCGAGCTCAAGGCGCTGCTCCAGGAGAGGAAATAATGCCGACCTTCACGCTGAAGGTGTTCCGCGGCAGCCCGACCGGGGGCGACTTCCGCGACTACCGCGTGGACGCGGACGATGGCATGGTGATCCTCGACCTCGTCCACCGCATCCAGGCGACCCAGGCGCCCGACCTCGCCTGCCGGTGGAACTGCAAGGCCGGCAAGTGCGGCTCGTGCAGCGCCGAGATCGACGGCAAGCCCCGGCTCATGTGCATGACGCGCATGGACCTCTTCAAGCCGGGCGAGACGATCACGGTGGCGCCGATGCGGACGTTCCCGCTCATCCGGGACCTGGTCACCGACGTGTCCTACAACTACGTCAAGGCCCGGCAGGTCCCGCCGTTGCGGCTGAAGCCGCCCGACGCCGACGGCAAGTACCGGATGATGCAGGAGGACATCGACCGCGCCCAGGAGTTCCACAAGTGCATCGAGTGCTTCCTGTGCCAGGACGTCTGCCACGTCATCCGCGACCACGAGGACCACAAGCCGCGGTTCTCGGGCCCGCGCTTCTTCATCAAGGCGGCCGGGCTGGACATGCATCCGCTCGACACGCTCGACCGCACCGAGTTCGTCCGTGCCCAGGCGGGCATCGGGCTGTGCAACATCACGAAATGCTGCACGGAGGTGTGCCCCGAGCACATCCATATCACCGACAACGGCATCATCCCCATGAAGGAGCGGATGGTCGACAACTTCGACCCCGTCGTCTGGCTCCTCCGCAGGTTCCGCGGCGGCCGCCAAGAGCCCGCGTGACCGCGGACCGGGGCCTCCTCGCATGAAAGTCCACGAGCACCAGGCCAAGGTGTTGCTGCGCGAGTTCGGGGTGCCGGTGCCCGAGGGTGACGTGGCGGACACGCCGGCCCGGGCCCGCGAGATCGCCCAGCGGCTGGGCGGCCGGGTGGTGGTCAAGGCGCAGGTGCACGCCGGCGGGCGGGGCAAGGCCGGCGGCATCAAGCTGGCCGACGACGCGGCCGGCGCCGAGGCGGCGGCCCGGCAGATCCTCGGCATGCGGCTCAAGACCCCGCAGACGCCGCCGGAGGGCATCCTGGTCCGCTCGGTGTGGGTGGAGCGGGCCTCGGCGATCGAGCGCGAGCTCTATTTGTCGATGACGCTCGACCGGGCCCGCGCCACGCACGTGGTCATGGCGTCGGAGGCGGGCGGGATGGACATCGCGGAGGTCGCCGAGCGCACCCCGGAGAAGATCATCCGCGAGTGGACGCACCCGGCGCTGGGCCTCGCCGACTTCCAGGCTCGCCGGCTCGCGTTCGGCCTCGGTCTCGCCGGCGACGCCTTCAAGCAGGGCGTGGGCCTGATCCGCAACCTCTTCCGGCTCTATCTCGCCAGGGACTGCTCGCTGGCCGAGATCAACCCGCTGGTGGTCACGAAGGACGGGCGCGTGCTGGCGCTGGACGCCAAGCTGAACTTCGACGACAACGCGCTCTACCGCCACCCCGCGCTGGTCGCGCTGCGGGACGTCCACGAGGAGGACCCCCTCGACGTCGAGGCCTCGAAGCACAACCTCAACTACATCAAGCTCGACGGCAACGTGGCCTGCATGGTCAACGGCGCCGGCCTCGCCATGGCCACGATGGACATCGTGAAGCTCGCCGGCGGCGAGCCCGCCAACTTCCTCGACGTGGGCGGCGGCGCCTCGCCCGAGCAGATCGAGAACGCGTTCCGGATCCTGTCCTCCGACCCGAGCGTGAAGGCCATCTTCATCAACGTCTTCGGCGGGATCCTGAGGGTCGATCGCCTGGCGGAGGGCGTCATCGGCGCGGTCCGCAAGCTCGGCCTGACGCTGCCGGTCGTCCTGCGGGCCGAGGGCACCAACGTCGAGCAGGGCAAGCGGATGCTGGCCGAGTCCGGCCTGCCGCTGATCATGGCCGACGACATGGGCGACGGGGCGCGCAAGGCCGTCGAGCTGGCGAGGAAGGCCTCGTGAGCATCCTCGTCGACAGGTCCACGCGCGTGGTCGTCCAGGGGATCACCGGCAAGGAGGGGGCGTTCCACGCGGCCCGCTGCCAGGAGTACGGCACCCAGGTCGTGGGCGGCGTGACGCCGGGCAAGGGCGGCACCACCCACGAGGGCTTCCCGGTGTGGAACACGGTGGAGGACGCGGTCCGGAAGGAAGGCGCCGACTGCGCGCTCATCTTCGTGCCGCCGCCGGCCGCCGCCGACGCGATCATGGAGGCGGCCGCCGCCGGCGTGCCGCTGGTCGTCTGCATCACCGAGGGCATCCCGGTCGCGGACATGGTGCGGGCCAAGCACTTCCTGGCCGGCACCGCAAGCCGGCTCATCGGCCCGAACTGCCCGGGCGTGATCACGCCGGGCCAGGCCAAGGTCGGCATCATGCCCGGCCACATCCACACGGTCGGGCCGGTGGGCGTCGTCTCCCGCAGCGGCACCTTGACGTACGAGGTGGTCGGCCAACTCAGCGCGCGCAACATCGGCCAGACCACGTGCGTGGGCATCGGCGGGGACCCCGTCCACGGCACCTCGTTCGTGGACGTCCTGAAGCTCTTCAACGCCGACCCCGCCACGCGCGCGATCATGATGATCGGCGAGATCGGGGGCACCGCCGAGGAGGAGGCGGCGGCGTACATCCGCGACCACGTCGACAAGCCAGTCGTCGCGTTCATCTGCGGCCAGACGGCGCCGCCGGGCCGCCGCATGGGCCACGCCGGCGCCATCATCGCGGGCGGCAAGGGGACGGCGGCCGAGAAAATGAAGGCCTTGCAGGCGGCGGGGGCGACGCTGGTGAGGAGCCCGGCCGACATGGGGGCGACGGTGGCGAAGGTGATCGGCACATGACGACCGAGCGCACGCTGGCGATCATCAAGCCGGACGCGGTCGCCAGCCGCGTTGCCGGCCAGATCCTCGGCCGCGTCGAGCAGGACGGCTTCACGATCCTGGCCCTCAAGATGATCCGGCTGTCCTACGACGACGCCGCCGGCTTCTACGCCGTGCATCGCGAGCGTCCCTTCTTCAAGAGCCTGTGCACGTTCATGACGCAGGGGCCGTGCATCCTGATGGTCCTCGAGCGCGAGGGCGCGATCCAGCGCTGGCGCGACCTCATGGGCGCCACCGACCCGGCCAAGGCGGGGGCGGGCACGATCCGCAAGGACTTCGCCGCGTCCATCGAGGCCAACGCCGTGCACGGCTCCGACGCCGCCGGGACGGCGGCGTCGGAGATCGCCTACTTCTTCAACAGCCTCGAGATCTGTCCGCGCTAGGCCCCGACTCCTTCCCGGCCACGCTGGGAGCCCGCGAGCGCTGGTCCACGGCCGTCGCGGTCGGGCTGTGTGTCGTCGTGCTTTCCGTGGTCGGCGTGGTCCTCGCCGTCAAGAACGGCGACCCGCGCTGGCTGCTGGTGAGCCTGCCGTTCACGCTGATCCTGTGGATCTTCGGACGCTTCGCGCCCACCGCCTACGCGCTCGGCGGCGACGGGGTGCAGGTCCACCGCCGTGCCGGCGTCCTCGTCATCCCGTACCGCACCATCCGGGCGGTCGACACCGAGCCCCGCTCGCTGGCCGCGCTCACCACGTTCGGCTCCCGTGGCCTCTTCGGCCATTTCGGCCGCTTCTGGAGCCCGCGGCTGGGCAGCTTCCGGCTCTACCTCGCCAATCGCCGCGACGTCGTCTGGCTGGCCACCGACGGTGGGTGGGTGGGGCTGTCGCCCGATCGGCCCCGGGAGTTCGTCGAGCGCCTCCAGCGCCGCCTCCCCCCCGACCGGGCCTCCTAAGGTCCTGCCGGGGCTGGCGTCCTGCCGGTCAGGCCCCGGGACTGACGAGAATTCTTGCTGGCCGGCGGAGCGACGGACGCTATAACTGCTGGAGGTGGTGCCGCCGCGACACGCGGGCGCGAGCGCCGCCGGCACCCACACACAAGGGAGGCTCGCGATGATGAAAGCCGTGGCGATTCCCGCCGTGATCCTGACGCTCGTCTTGGCCGGGTGCGCCAAGCAGCCATCCACCACGCAGGCCTCGGCGCCGGCCCCGGGTGGCGCGACCGGCACCGGACTGGCGGGATCGGGCGGCGCCGGGTCGACATCCGGGACGGCGGCCGACGCCGGCCGGGGCGCGGCCTCGTCGAGCGCGACAACCGGCGGCAGCGGCGGGACCGGCATGCGGCCGGAGGTCAAGGACTTCCGCACCGTCGCCCATCTCGCGGACATCTATTTCGACTACGACCGGGCCGACATCCGTGAGACCGACGCCAAGGTCCTCGATACCAACGCCGGGTGGCTCAAGGCCAACGCCGACCATCTCGTCCTCATCGAAGGGCACTGCGACGAGCGTGGGACCAACGAGTACAACACCGCGCTGGGCGATCGGCGGGCCAAGGCGACCATGAACTATCTGGTCTCTCGCGGCGTGCCGGCCTCCCGGATCACCGTGATCAGCTACGGCGAGGAGCGGCCGACCTGCTCGCAGCGCGGCGCCGACTGCTGGGCCAAGAACCGCCGCGCCCACTTCCTCGTGCGGCCGCGATAGCGCTCTCGGAGGGGGCCTCGACGGCCCCCTCCGACGGTCGTCGCGCGCCTGACGGCGCGCTCCTTCCTGCCTCCCCCTCGTCGAACCAGGATTGCGGCGGCGAAGCCGCCGCTCGGAACGTCCGCGCAACCGGTGGCGGTGGTGTCAGCGGCGTTTCTTGCGGTCACGGAGGTCGAAGGTGTTTGGGCGGGCGCGGGGGTCCTCGTCGCGCGGGAAGATCTGGGCCTTCTGGACTTTCTGGGTGCCGGTGGTCGGCAGTGAGGGGACGAAGAGGACCCAGCCGGGGGCCTTGAAGTAGGCCAGGCGGTCCAGGCACCAGTCGACGAGCCCGTGGGCGAGCGCGAGGTCGGCTGCCACGCCGGCCGTCGGGACGACGCACGCCATGACCTCCTCCTCACGGACCTCGTCCGGCACCGCGAGCACCGCCACCTGGGCCACGGCGGCGTGGGCCTGCAGCGTCGCCTCCACCTCGGCGGCGGCGATGTTCTCGCCCGAGCGGCGGATGATGTTCTTCTTGCGGTCCACGAAGTAGAGCATGCCGTCGGCGGCCTGCCTGACCACGTCGCCGGTGTGGAACCAGCCGCCCCGCCAGGCCTCGGCCGTCGCCTCCGGGTTCTTGAGATAGCCGGCGAAGAAGCCGTGGCGCGGCCCCTCGCGTCCGCCCCAGCGCACCGCCAGCTCGCCCTCCGTCTCCCGGGCCACCTCCTGGTCGCGGTCGTCCACGACGCGCGCCTCGAAGCCGCCGGCGGGACGCCCGAACGCGCGGGTCGTGAGCTGCCGCGGCTCGCGGGCGTCGACGTAGACGCGGCCGGTCTCGGTCATGCCCCAGGCCTCGACGAGCGGAAACCCGAAGCGCTTCTCGAACGCCTCGTGCAGTTGGGGCTCGACGCCGGCCCCGAGGCCGAACTTCACCCGGTGCGCGCGCTCGTCCGGCGACGGCGGCTGGTTGAGCAGCATCGGCGGCACCACGCCGAGGTAGTGCACGACCGTCGCCCCGGTCGCGACGAGGTCGCGCCACCAGCGGGTGGGCGAGAAGCGCTCGGGCACGATCAGGCAATTGCCGGTGAGGACCACGGCCATGGCCGTGATCGCCTGGCAGTTCATGTGAAAGAGCGGCAGCGGATTGTAGACGCGGTCGCGCCCGCGCTCGAAGCGCACGAGCCCGCCGAGGTCACGGTACCAGCGCCCGCAGTTCAGGTAGTAGAAGTTGGTGAGGATGCACCCCTTCGGCCGGCCGGTCGTGCCCGAGGTGTAGAGCAGGCCGCATTCGGTGTCGGGCCCCGGCGGGCCGGGCCGGGGTGGCCGACCCGGCGGCGGCAACCGGGCGGGCGGCGCCTCCGCATTCACCACCGGCAGCGGCGTCGCCCGCTCGCGGCCGACCGCCTCGAGATCGCCGACGCGGCTCGCGATGCCCACGGCCAGGTCCGCCTCCGAGTGGTCCATCTGGTAGAGCATCTCGTCGTGCCGGTGGTCGGGGTTGATGGGCACGATGCCGCAGCCGAGCGCGTTGAGCGCGAGCCAGTGGGAAAAGAACTCCGGGCGGTTCTCGAGCAGCAGCGCCACCCGGTGGCCGTGGCCGTAGCCGGCCGCGGCGTACCGCTCCTCCAGCCGTAGCGCCTCGGCCTCGACCTGGCTGTACGTCAGCTCGATCCCGGCCGGATGGTACGCGCGCCCTGGCGCCGGGGGCGCCACCAGGAAGGGCTGATCGGGCGCCGCCTCGGCCGTCGCGCTGAAGGCCTCCCAGACTGTTCGCACGCCGTCTCTCCACCGCCGGAATTCGCCGCCGCCTGGAAACGTAGCGCAGCCGTGGGCGCTCTGCCGGGAGCTTTTTTCCGGCCGATGCGGGCGCGGACCGAGCGGTCAGTTCGCCACGGCGAGCGTGATGGTGGCCGAGCCCGAGTTGCCGGCGCCGTCGCGGACGGTCACGGTGGCGGCGCGGGAGCCGTTGTCGGCGGCCGTCGTCGTCCAGGCCATCGACACCGGACCCGAGCTGGTGGTCGTCGTGGTGGCGACGTTCGTGCCACCGACCGCCAGCGTGTAGGTCCTGGAGCCGGCCGCCGCGCCCTCGATCCAGACCGTGAACCAGACGGTGCCGCGGACGGTCGCGCCGTTGCTCGGCGCCGTGATGAAGACCCGGATCGGGGTGCCACCCCCGCCGACGGTGGCGGTGCGGGTGGCGGTGGCGGTGCGGCCGGCGCCGTCGCGCACGGTGAGCGTCAGGGTGTGAGCGCCGGCCGACAGCGCAGCGGTGTTCCAGGCGAAGGAGGCGGTGGTGGCGGTGCCGGAGGTGGTGAAGACCTGGGCGCCGTCGACGGCCAGCGTGAAGCTGATCGGCGTGCCGCTGGCGTTCGACGCCGCCATGCCGACGGTGACCGTGCCGCTGACGGTGGCGCCCTCGGCGGGGCTGGTGAAGGAGGCGCCGAGGGGAGCGGGCCCACCGCCGCCGCCGGCATTCTGGACGTTGAAGGCGCGGGAGGCGGCGCCGGTGTTGCCGCTGGCGTCGCGGAGCGAGGCGGTCACCGTGCGGGAGCCGTTGGGCCCACCGGTTGTCGGCCACGCGAGCGACACGGGTCCGTTGCTGCTGGTACTGGTGCTGCCGACCGTGGTGGTGCCCTCGCTCAGCGTGTAGGTCTTGGCGCCGGCCGCGGCGTTCTCGATCCAGACGGTGAGCCAGGCGGTGCCGCTCACGGTCGCGCCCTTGGCCGGCGCCGTGATGAAGACGCGAATCGTGGCGCCCCCGCCGCCTGCGTTGGCGACCGTCACGGTGCGGGTGGTGGTGGCGGTGCGGCCGGCGCCGTCGCGGACGGTCAGGGCCAGCGTGTGCGCGCCGTTCGACAGCGGGCCGGTGTTCCACTGGTAGGAGGCGGTCGTCGCCGTCCCCGAAACGGTGAACACCTGACCGCCGTCGACAGCCAGCGTGAAGCTGATCGGCGTACCGCTCGGGTTCACGGCCGCCATGCCGACCGCGACGGTCCCGGTAACGGTCGCCCCGGCGGCGGGTGAGGTGAGCGAGGCGGCGAGGGCCGGCAGACCACCGCCCCCGGCGTTCTGAACGTTGAAGGCGCGGGAGCCGGCGCCGGTGTTGCCGCCGGTGTCGCGGACGGAGACCGTGACCGTGCGAGCGCCGTTGGGCCCGCCGGTCGTCGGCCAGGCGAGCGACACCGGGCCGTTGCTGGTCGTGGTGGTGCGGCCGACCGTGGTGGTGCCCTCGCTCAGCGTGTAGGTCTTGGAGCCGGCCGCGGCGTGCTCGATCCAGACGGTGAGCCAGGCGGTGCCGCTGACGGTGGCGTTCTCGGCGGGGGCCGTGATGAAGACGCGGATCGTCCCGCCGCCCGACCCCGGCTCGATCCGGGCGATGAAGGCGTCGCCCCCGAACTCGGAGCCCCCGCCGAACGCCGGCTGGTAGGGACGCACGGTCGGGAACGACGTGGACCGCGTGCCGCCGGTGACGTGGACGGTTCCGTTCGGCGCCGCCGCCATGCCGCTCAGGAACGTCCGGGTGTCGGCGAAGTAGGTGGAGTAGACGAGCGCCGTCCCCGACGGCGCCAGGGCGGTCACGAAGTTCGATCCCGCGCCGGCGAACTGCGGAGGCAGCGGGTCGCGCTGCGGGAAGTCGATCGAGTCGGTCGGGCCGGCGACGTAGACGTTGCCGGCGCTGTCGAGGCCGACCGCGACGGCGGCGTCGTCGGCGCCGCCGCCCAGATAGCTCGAGAAGGCGAGCCCCGTGCCGGACACGTTCAGCTTCGCCACGAATGCGTCCGCGCCGCCGGCGAGCGCGGGCTGGAGCGCGTTGAGGGTCGGCAAGCCGGTGCCGCTGTGGCCGGCGAGGTAGGCGTTGCCGGCGGCGTCGACGGTGACGGCGAGGATCCGCGTCGAGGCTCCGCCGAAGTGCGAGGCGTAGACGAGCCGCGAGCCGTCGGGGGCGATCTTGGCCACGAACGGGGATTCAAAGCCGCCTCCGGTGCCGGTCTGGAAGGCGCCCGGCGTGGTCGGGAACCCGGCGCCCGTTCGCCCCACGACATACGCGTTGCCGCTCGCATCCGCGGCGATGTCGATTGGCTCCGTCAGCGTGCCCTCACCCGCGAGGATCTGCACCGAGTAGAGGTAGCGCGAGAAGTCCGCCGCCACCGCCTGGACCCAGCCGGGAAACGTGCTCGCCGTCCCCGACGCGGGGGCGAACGGCGGCCGGGTGGCCGGAAAGCCTCCCGTCGTGCTGCCGAAGCCGGTCACGTAGAAGTTGCCGGCGGGATCGATCGCGATTCCGGTGGCTTCGTGCAGGCAGTTGCCGCCAACGAAGCTCGAGTACAGGAGTGATCCGTCGGGGCCGAGCTTGGCCATCACGCCGTCACTCGAGCCCTGGAAGCAGGGGGTCCCGGGTGACGGCCGCAGCGCGTTCGCCGTGGTCGGGTACTGGAACGCGGCGCCCGAGCGCGGATGAGGCCAGGTGCCCGCCAGATAGGCGTGGCCGGGGCCGTCGACCGCGATCGCGCGCATCGTGGCGTCGCCGAGCACCGTCGTGTAGAGCAGCGTCGCGCCATCCGCGCTCAGCTTGACGATGCCCATGCCGTCGACCGAGACGTACACGTTGCCGGCGGCGTCCACGCCGATCGCCCGGCCGTGCTGGTCGCCGGCGTCGCCGACGTACGTCGAGTACGTCACGACCGGGTCGATGACGAGGGGGCGGCCGCGGTCGTAGTCGCCGACCTCGAACGCGATCCCTCGCCCGGCCACCGTGAACCGGCCGTCCACCGGGATCCGCCCGGTGTCGGCCTCCTGATAGACCACGGGCTTGCGCAGCCGCAGCTCGTGCTCGCCCCCCCGGGCGACGACGTCGTCGCCGTCGAGCGCCACCCGGTCGGCGCCGTCCAGCTCGAGGCGGATCGCCCCCGGATCGGCGTCCGGCGCGAGCACGAAGTCGAACTCGGCCTCGCGCTGGCTGCCGTGAAAGACGAGATCGGTGCCCGGGTACACGCCGCGGTAGACGACGCGCCGGTAGGTGGGGACGTTGCGCCGCCACGCCGAGGGATCCCGCCCGGCGAAGTAGTGCACACGGCCCGGCAACACGTCCTCGGCGACAGGCGCGGACATCCGGACGTCACCGGCGAGTCGGAGACGCATCGTGACCGGCTCGCGTCCCGGCGCCGGTGGCGAGCTGAACCGCGCCTCGGTCGGGGTGAGCGCGACGTGGAGCCGCGCCCCCCGGCTGAGGTATCGCACGTCCGCCGGCGCCTGGCCCGTGTTGGGCTCGAAGGCGAGCGGCAGACGTCCCAGCGCGCCGACCGCGAGCGCGCGTGGCTCGGCGGACCCGGCGGCCGCCATCGACTGCGGGGGCGTTCGGTCGTGCCTGGGCGCGCACGCGACGAGCGGGAGGACCGTCAGGACGACTGCGTGAAGCCTGAGAAGCGCCGCGCCCATCGCTCCGGAGCTAGAGGCACGCGACGTGCCAGGGGGCTGTCAGCGGGAAAATCAGCCGGAGGCGGGACCGGGCTGCAACCGGTTGCCGACTTCGCGCAGCGAGACGCCTAGCGCTCGCCTAGCGCGGATTATTCGTGAATGTCCACCGCGCGCGGACGGGCGCTGGCGGCGGGGTGCGTGGGCGCCGGCGGCGCCGGCAGGCTTGCCGGTCGGGGCTGGCTCGCTCCGGACGGGGGCGCGCGCGAGCCCCCCATCCCCCAGCGGGGGCTGGCTCGCTGGTGAGTCGGCTCGCCGATCGCGCGCTCGCCCCCGTCCTGCGCTCGCGCACGCGACGACGGCTCGCCCTGATGGCGCCGCCGGCGCCCACGCACCCCGCCGCCAGCGCCCACCCACGGTCGGCGCCCGTTCGTGCATGGTCCGGGCTAGTGTCCCGAGTCAGAAGCCGCGGGCATTGCCGACGTGGGCGAGGTGCGCATGGGGTGGGGTGCGCGGACCCGTTCCCGCCGCCCGTCACCGTGCGCCCCGCAGCCTGATGGAGCCCAGCCGTGGCGGGTGCGAGGCGGCCGGCGAACTTCTGATTCGGGACACTAGTGCGGAGTGACATCGCCGTTGGACGGGGGGTGTGGCGACCAGTGGTCACCTTCACGGAGGATGGCGAGGGCGTCATCG
>DASWJN010000069.1:0-68881 GCA_036397135.1 Candidatus Methylomirabilota bacterium | reverse complement strand
CCGTGCGCCCCCCAGCCTGATGGAGCCCAGCCGTGGCGGGTGCGAGGCGGACTTCAGCCTCGTGGTGCCGCGGACCCACCCCATGGGCCCCTCGCCCACGTCGCTCCGGCGGTCGGCGAACTTCTGATTCGGGCCACTAATCGTAGACGGTGTCGAGGTAGTGGCGGGGATCGACCCTGGCCTCGATCACCGTCGGATGGTCGGCGGCGAGCGCGTCCTTCAAGGCCCGCGTGAGCGCGGCGGCGGAGAGGGCGCCGACCGCGGGCACCCCGAAATAGTGAGCGGGCGGATCCACCCGCGCATGCTCGCCCAGGTCGGTCCCGTAGACGCCGTACCGGCGGCGGACCTGCTTGACCTGGATCAGGGAGAGCCAGCCGTCGTCGAGCACGACGATGGGCAGGCAGAGTCCCAGCCGCCGGGCCACCGCCACCTCGCCACACGTCATCTGGAAGCACCCGTCTCCCACGAGCGCGACCACGGGGCGCTCCGGGCAGGCGAGCTTCGCGGCGATGGCCGCCGGCAGCCCGAACCCCATCGAGGACCAGCCGTTCGTGATCAGGAACGTGCGGGGCGCGGGCGCCATCCACTGGGAGGCGATCTGATGGGTGTGCGCCCCCACGTCGAAGGCCAGGATGCCGTCGCGGGGCAGCACGTCCCGGACCACGTCGATCGCGTGATGGGGCGCGAATCCGGCCTGCGGCGGCCGGAGCGCACGCTGAAACCGGTCGCGGTGCCGGGCGGCCATGTCGGCCGGCCACTCGGGGCGCGCCGGCGCGAGCTGGGCCAGCCACTCGAGCGAGGCGTCGAGGTCGCCGATCACCTCGTGGGCGATCGTCACGCTGCCGTCCGCGTCGACCGCGTCCACGTCGATCGACAGCAGGGGGACCTGGCCGATCCAGGCCTCGTACTCCACCTCCACGACGTCGTAGCCGAGCCCCACCACGAGATCGGCGCTCCGCAGCAGCTCCCGCTGCACCTGGCGCCGCGCCCGCTCGATGCAGCCGAGCGAGAGCGGATGATCCTCGGCGATCAAGCCCTTGGCCATCGTGGTCGACGCGAACGGAAGCCGGTGGCGCTCGATCACCGATTGCAGCACCTCTGGATTCCCCAGCCGCATGGCCGACGAGCCGAGGACGGCCACCGGCCGCCGCGCGGCGGCCAGGACCTCGGCCGCGCGCTGCAGGGCGGCCGCCGGCGCGGGCCGGAGCCGCCGCCCCGGGGGCGCCGCAGGCACGTCCTCGCGGGCCGGAGCGAGGGCGACGTCCTCGGGCAAGTCCAGATGAACGGGTCCGCGGGGCTCGCTCAGGGCGATCTCGAGCGCCTCGGCCAGCACCGGGGCCACCGCGCCCTCGCGGAGGGCGAGCGTGGCCTTCGTGATCGGCCGGAAGAGCGCGTGATGGTCGATCGCCATCTGGATGCGCCGCCCGAGCTGCGCCGTGGGCAGGTTGCAGGTGATCGCCAGCAGCGGCGAGCGATCGAGGTAGGCGTTGCCCACGCCGGTCGTCAGGTTGGTGGCGCCGGGCCCGAGGGTCGCGATGCAGAGGCCGGGGGCGCCGGTCAGGCGCCCCATGACGTCGGCCGCGAACCCGGCCGACCCCTCGTGGGCCGTGAGCACGTACGGCAGCCGGCGGGTTCGCATCGCGTCGAGCAGGGGCAGCACGTTGCCGCTGGGGATCCCGAAGCCGTGGCTCACCCCGGCCGCCCGCAGCGTCTCGACGATCAGCTCGGCGTTGTTCATCGGCTTCCCCCCGGCGAAGTCAACCGCGCCGGCGTCAGGTCTGCAGGTCGCCCACCGCCGCGGACAACGCCTCGAGCTCGGCGCGCCACGAGGCCGGCGCGGCGATCGGACGCACGACGAACTTGGAGAAACCGACGGCGATGAAGCGCTCGAGGAGCCGGCGCAGCGCCGGCAATCCCACCGGCGTCAGCTCGACCGCCCGGGGACGCCGGGCGGTCATCACGCGCGCGGTGGCCGGGTCGATGGGCGCCCGCGCGTAGCCGATGCTCACGCCGAAGTGCTCGCGGCTGATCGAGCGCCCGGCCCGTGCCGCCGCCTCCTCGATCACCAGGCGTCCGGCCGCCGCCTCGTCGGGCGTGCACAGCGATGGCAGCCACCCGTCGGCGAGCCGGCCACAGCGATCGAGGGCGGCGGGCGCCGTGCCCCCCAGCCAGACCTCGAGCGGCTGCTGCAGCGGGCGCGGCGAGAGCGTGACGCCGTCGAAGCGGCCGGCCACGCCGTCGTGGCTCACCGTGTCCCCCGCCCACAGGCGGCGCATCAGCGGCAGTGCCTCGTCGATGAAGGCGCCGCGGCGCTTGGGGTCGACGCCGATGGCGTCCCGCTCCGGCGCATGGGTCAGCCCGGGCACCAGCGTCACCAGCAGCCGGCCGTTGCACAGCACGTCGAGGCTCGCGAGCTGCTTGGCGAGCCGGACCACGTGGCATCCCGGGAGCAACATCGTGGTCCCGAGCTTCACCCGGGGATTGCTCGCCGCCGCCCAGGCGAGCCCCACGACGGGATCGATGACCGGCCCCGTCAACACCTCCGACAGCCACAGCGAGTCGAATCCCAGCTCGTCGAGGCCGGTGACCAGCTCCCCGAGCGTGGCGGGCGCCGACGATGCGGCGGCCGCCCCCACCCCGATGCGGATTTTCATGAGCCCCCCTCGTGGTCGGTCGCGAGGATCGCCGGCAGGGCGGCCAGCACCTCCCGGAGGCACCGGCGAACGCGCGCGATGTTGGCCGCCGCCTTCTCGGGGACATCCCCTCGCGTGATGAGGGCGATCAGCTCCTCGCGGGCGGTCGTCATCAGCAACGACGCGTTGATCTCCACCTGGATCGCGTGGACCCGCCGGGTCCGGGGTCGGCCATAGGTCGCGACGATGTTGCCACCGGTGTAGCCGCTGACGTTCTGGTGCACCAGGAAGCCATGGCGCGTGAAGATCTCGGCCGTGGCCGCCGCGAGCCGCGGGGCGCACGTCGCCTCGTGGCAGGTGCCGATGATCACCTGGTGGTCCTGCATCCGGCGCGGGCTCCCGGTGTGGCCGTCGACGAGGATCGCGTACCCGTAGGTCTGCCGCAGCTCGGCCAGCAGGCGCTCCAGCGTCGAGTAGTACGGGTCATAGAGCGCCTGCAATCGTTCCTCCAGCTCGGCGAGCCGGAGCGGGCGCGCGAAGATCGGCACGTCGCGCATGGTATGGGTGCGCACCACCCCCCGCCGGGAGCGGACCTCGCCGTCGTGGTGCTCGAAGTCGTCGCGACGGCGGTTGACGTCGACGAACATGCGCGAAAACGGCGTCGCCAGGACGGTCGCGCCGTGCTCGTGCAGGTCGGCGTAGAGATCGCCTGCGAAGGTGTCGGCGAAGCCGTAGGCGAAGGTCGCGAACCGGGGCTCGCAATAGTCGTCGCGGGTGATGTGGGGCAGCGGTTCGGTGCCGTAGTGGGGCACGCTCACCAGGACCGGCGTGCGCCTTCCGGGCGCGGGGCGCCTGACGATCGGGAACGATGCGTCCATGACTACTGGGCATCCCCGCCGGCCGCGGCCACGTCGAAGATCGCGACCCGGGCGCCGGCGGCCGCGAACGCGGCGGCCGCGACACGGCCGATGCCGCTGGCGCCGCCGGTGACGACCGCGACGTCGCCGTCGAGGCGGAACTCGGCCAGGGGATCCGGGGGCGCCGTCATGGCTGCCGCCACGATACGGCAGCCGCGGCCGCCGCTCAATGCCCGCCTCGCGTCGCCTTCGGTGGTTTCGGCCTTGACAGCCCGGCGGGCGTGGCGATACAGGTGTGCCCGTGGACGTCGCCGGCGCGCGGCGGGGGGCAGGCAGCGGCCAGGATGGTGGCAAGCGATGAGGCGTCGGCTCACCGCCCTGCTGCTGCTCGCGGCCACGGCCGGGTGCGCGTCGCTGCCCGTCCTCGGCCCCGCCCTCCTGCTCGCCCGGGCCGACCGCCAGGCCCGCGAGGGCGCCTGGCAGGAGGCGGTGGCATCGTACGACCAGTACCTGGCGCGCTATCCCGACGACAGCGCGGCGCCGCGCGTGCTGGAGAGCCGCGACACGCTGGCGGCGATGCTGACGGCCCGGACCGAGCTGACGCGACGGCGCGAAGAGGTGTCCCGGCTGCGCGACGAGCTGGCCACCCTGGGCGACGAGGGGACGTGGCTGCGCAGGAGCGGAACCCGCCTGCGCGCCGAGGCGACGGTGCTGCGGGACGAGGTCATCCGCTTGCGCGACGAGCTGATCCGGCTGCGCGACGAGCGGCTGCGGCTGCGCGAGGAGCTGACACGCCGCGAGGGCGACCTGGCGCGCACGCGTCAGGAGCTGGCCGTGCGGCAGGCCGAGGCCGAGCGCCTGCGCGCCGACATCGAGCGCCTCAAGCAGATCGACATGCAGCTCGAGCGGAAGCGCTGACGTCGGCATGAGCCAGCCACGCTCGCATCCGCCGCTGGAGCTGTCGCACACGGCGATGAGCGAGGAGGAGGCGCTGCGCTTCCTCGACGGTCACCGCATCCGCCTGGGCAGCCGCACGATGGACCCCAAGGCCCAGATCGTCGGTGAGTTCGTCAAGTCGATCCGCGTGCCGGGCTACTTTCCGCCGTTGCCGGAGCTGCGCCAGCAACTCCGGACCATGGTGACGCTGATGGACGAGCCGGCGCCGCCATTGCCGCGCGTCGAGGACATCGGCATCCCGGGGCCCGCCGGCGAGATCCCGGCGCGGGTCTACGGCCCGGGCGCCGCGGGGCCGCCGCCGCCCGCCGTGCTGTATTTCCACGGCGGTGGCTGGGTGCAGGGGGACCTCGAGACCCATCATGGGGTCTGTGCGCGGCTGGCCCGGCACGCGGGCGCGCTCGTCGTCGCCGTGGACTACCGGCTGGCGCCCGAGCACAAGTTCCCGGCCGCCGTCGAGGACTGCGTGGCGGCCTATCGGTGGCTCCGGGCCCGCGGAGGCGAGCTCGGCGCCGACCCCGCCCGCGTGGCCGTGGCCGGCGACTCGGCCGGGGGCAACCTCGCGGCGGTCGTCTCGCAGCTCGCCGCCGCCGGCGGCACGCCCGTGCCCACGTGCCAGGCCCTCATCTACCCCGCTGTCGACTTCTCGCTCGACACGGACTCGCACCGGGACCTGGCGGACGGTCACGTGATCCCGCGCGACCGCATCGTCTGGTACACGGAGCAATATCTCAGGGGCGAGATGGACAAGGCCGACCTGCGTGCCTCTCCCCTGCGCGCGCCGAGCCTCGCCGGCCAGCCGCCGACCTTGATCGTCACCGCCGGCTTCGATCCGCTGCGCGACGAGGGCCGCGCCTACGGCGATCGCCTGCGCAAGGCCGGCGTGGACGTGGTCTCCCGCGAGTACCCGGGCCAGATCCACGCATTCGTGATGCTGACCAGGGCCATCCCGCAGGGCATGGCCTGCACGCTGGAGATTGCCGACTACCTGCGCCGGCGTCTCGGCTAATGAATCTCGTGGAATCCGGTGACGCCGGGGGCGGGGCACGGGGGCCCTGCGCGCGCCACGGATGGCTCGCCGGTCGCCGTACGCTCGCTCCGGGCTCGGCGAGCGCGAGCCCCCCCTCCCCCTGAAGGGGGCTGGCCCGGAGTGAGTCGGATCGCCGATCGCGCGCTCGCCGAGCCCTGCGCTCGCAACGGCGACGACGGCTCGCCATCGACGTGGCGCGCGCAGGGCCCCCGTGCCCCGCCCCCGGCGTCACCACGTTTCACGAGATTCATTAGCGTCGCTGTGTCAAGAGCCGCCCGGCGGCGCTGGCGGTCGAGCTCGGCGCCTTCGTCGCCGGGCTGCGGGTGGACGCGGTCCTCCAGTCGACGCTGGCCACCCACGCACAATAGCCGACGCTCGCGGAGCCCTGGCCGACACGAAGGCATCGAGGTTCTGCTAGAATGCCGCCCGACCGAAACCCTACCGTGGAGGGCGTGCGATGGCGTCGACGAAAGGCAAGGGCGGCCAGAAGAAGGTCAAGCTCTCGGACCTGAAGGTCACCAAGGGCGGCTCGGTCAAGGGCGGACTCTCCGCGACCAGGCTCAACAAGTAGATGGTGTCGTGAGTCGCGGGACCACGGGAACCGGTGATCGGGACGCGCGCAGGCGCGGCCCGGCACCGGGGCCCGGCGGTCCCCCGGAGGGGGCCGCGCTCCCGCTGCTGTACCGGCCGTGGATCGAGGCCCTCGTCGGGGGCGCCATCCCCGCCGAGTCCGAGGCGACGTGCGACCGCTGCGCCATGCTTGCCCCGCCTCCGACCCCGGCGGCGGGGAGGGACCGCCACCCGGTCGCGGGCGGGGAGCTCTTCTTCGATCCCCGCATCAAGTGCTGCACGTACGTGCCGGCCCTGCCCAACTTTCTCGTGGGCCGAATCCTGCTCGACCGGGCGCCCGAGTCCGCGGCCGGACGCGCGTCGGTCGAGGCCCGTATCGCGGCGGGGGTGGGCGTCACCCCGGCCGGCCTCGCGCAGCCGCCGGCCTATGGCCTGCTCTACCGGAACGCCGCCGACGCCTTCGGCCGGAGCGTCGCGATGCGCTGCCCGCACTACCGGCCCGACACGGGGACGTGCGGCATCTGGCGCCACCGCCAGTCGGCGTGCACGACGTGGTTCTGCAAGTACGTGCGCGGAACGGTCGGCCATCGCTTCTGGACCGCGCTCCGCCACCTGCTGGAGGCCGTCGAGCGGTCGCTGGTGGCGCATTGTGTCCTGCAGTTGAACCCGGGCGTCGGCGCCCTCGAGCGGATCGTCGTCCCGCCCGACCGCGACACCGGTCCGCGGCTGTCGGCCGCCGACCTCGACGGCGTGCCGGACGCCGGTCGACACCGGGCGGCCTGGGGACGCTACGCGGGCCGGGAGCGCGAGTTCTATGCGGCGTCGGCCCGGCTCGTCGAGCGCTTCAGCTGGAGCGACGTCACCCGCGTGGGGGGCGCCGAGATCGAGCTGGCCGCGGCGCTCGTGAAAGAAACCTGCCGGGCGCTGCGCTCCGAGGCGTTGCCGGCCCGCCTGCGGGTCGGCCCCGTGCAGATCGCGCCCCTCGGTCCCGACCGGCTGCGCGTGACCGCCTACCGGGCCTACGATCCCCTCGTGATTCCCCGGACGCTCGGCGACGTCCTCCACCACTTCGACGGTCGTCCCACCCGGTCGGCGCTGGCCGCGATCGCCGCCGAGTCGGGGCTCGAGGTCGACCGCGCCGTCGTGCGGCGCCTGGTGGATTTCGAGGTGCTGGTCGAGGACGTCCCTGAGGCCGGCCAGCCCGAGTAAGGCGGTCTCGGGGAGCGTCGCGCGCCACTACACGGCGTTCCCCTACCCGCGGGTCGTCGAGCTCCAGCGCGAGGAGCCGACCGGCCGCATCGCCGGCGCGCTCGACTGGCTCCTGCACCGGCGCGGGCGCCGGGCGCTGTCCGGCCGGCCACTGCGAATCTGGGTCGCGGGGTGCGGGACCCGGCAGGCGGTGCAGATCGCGCTGGCGTTCGGCGGGGCCGACGTGATCGGGACCGACGTCTCCGGGGAAAGCGTGCGGATCGCCCGGCGCCTGGCCCGGCAACTCGGGCTCGCGAGCGTGCGGTTCGAGCGCGCCGATCTGCTCGATTGTCGCGCGACCGGCGCCTTCGATCTGATCTTCTGCACCGGTGTGCTGCATCACCTCGAGGACCCCCTGTCCGGCCTGCGGACGCTGGAGCGCGCGCTCGCGCCGGACGGCGCCGCCGTCCTCATGCTGTACAGCCGCGTGCACCGGCTCGGGTTCGAACACTTCAGAAACGGCGCGCGCGCGTTCCGGGGCGGTGCGTCCGGGCGAGCGCCCGATGTGCGGACCACCATGACATTGCTGCGGGCGGTGCTCGGATCGCGGTGTCGGCCCCTTCTCGCCGAGGAACTGCGGGGGGTGGGCCGGGAGCGGCGGCGTGACCTCCCGACCTTCGCCGACACGCTCCTCCACCCTCACGAACGTCACTTCGACATCGACGAGCTCATGGCCTTCGTTCGCGCGGGCGGCTTCCGGTTCGGGAGCTGGGCGCGCCCGGCCGACTGGCACCCCCAGCGCTACTTCGACAGCCCGCGCGTCCACCGCCAGCTCGCGAGGCTGGCCCCCATCGATCAATGGCGCGTCGTGTACTGGCTCGGGGCCCGGGCCAGTCCGCTCTTTCGCTTCGTCGTCGAGAAGCCGGCGCTCCCCTCGCCGCCGCCCTGGCGTGACGAGGAGATCCGGCGTCTGGCGGTGGTCGGCCTCACGGCGCGAACGCGCTACCAGGTGCGCGACGGCCGCATCACGCGCGCGCGGCCCGCGCGCGTCGCGTGGTGCGCACGGGACGTCCTCCGGCTTCGCTACGAGCCGTTCTACGGCGAGGAGACCGAGGTCGAGCTGCCGGCGGGGCTGTCCGTCACCCTCGGCCTGGCCCGGCGGGGCGCGACGGTGGCGCAGCTCATGGAGCGCTGGGCCCTGCCCGCGGCCGAGCGCGTGCGGTTCGGGATCATCCGCCGCCTGCTGCCGGATCAGCTCGGTTACCTGGTGCCGCTCGGACCGCCGCCCGGGTCATAATCCCGCACCGGGCAGGTGCCATCGACCGACGGGAGGGGAAGGCCAGGGACCAGCCCGTCACCACCCGCGAGGCCGGGACGTTTCGAGCGCTGCCATGACGCGCGGGGCGGTCACCGGGAGATGGCTGGCGGCGGCGGCGCCGACCGCGCCGGCCACGGCGTTGGCGACGGCGGCGCCGACGCCGGTCGTCCCGGCCTCCCCGGCGCCCTTCACGCCGAGGGGATTCGAGGGAGCCGGCGCTTCGTGCAGCTGGATCTCGACGGACGGCGTGCGGCCCGCGGTGGGCATCGCGTAATCCATGAAGGTGCCGGTGAGGAGCTGGCCGCCCGGATCGTAGACCAGCTCCTCCATCGTCGCGTGACCCAGCCCCTGGATCACCGCGCCCACCAGCTGGCCCTCCACGATCGTCGGGTTGATCGCGCGCCCCACGTCGCACAGGACGAAATGCGTCTCGGGATGGACCTCGCCCGTCGTGACGTCGACCCCGACCACGGAGAGATGCACGCCGAACGAGCCGATGGCGCGCGCCGTCTCGTGGCGCCATTCCGCCTCCAGCGGGGCCCCGGCGAGCGCCGCCACCTCGCGCAGCGTGCAGCGCCGATCGGGCACGCCGCGGACGACGGCCGCGCCGTCCTGGAGCGTGACGTCGGCCGGGCTCGCCTCGAAGTGCGCGGCGGCGAGCGCCACGATCCGCTCCCGCAGGCGCGTGGACGCGTGGTGCACGGCGCTGCCGGCCATCACCGCCGAACGGCTGGCGGAGCTGCCGACGCCGTGAGGCATGAAGCGGGTGTCGCCCAGGTGCACGGCGATGGCGGCCGGCGGGATTCGAAGCACCTCGGCGCAGACCTGCGCGAGCGTGGTCGCGATCCCCTGCCCCACCGACGTGGCCCCCGCCGCCAGCACGAGCGTCCCCTCGGCGGTCAGCGTCACCCGCGCGCTCTCGAACGGACCGGTGCCGGAGGTCTCCACGAACGCCGCCAGCCCGACGCCGAACCGCACGTCGCCGCCGGCGGCGTTCCGCTCGCGACAGGCGGCCAGCCGCGCCTCGTACTGGCCGGCCTTCAGCGCCTGCTCGAACATCGCGCCGAAGTCCTCGCCGGCGAAGTCGGCGTCGCGCCCGGTGATCGCCGAGGCCACCGTGTTGACCGTGTACGGCGCGTCCTCCGGCCGGGGCAGGTTGCGGCGGCGGATCTCGGCCGGGTCCAGCCCGAGGCGCCCGGCGAGCAGGTCGAGGAGCCGCTCGCGCACGAAGGTGCCCTCGTAGAATCCGGGCGCGCGCACCGTCCCCGTCGGGGTCTTGTTCGTCATGACGCAGGAGACGCGGCAGCGGTAGCTCGGCCACCGGTACGGTCCCGGGAGGTAAGACGCGGCGAGCGCGGCGACCCAGATGCCGTGCGTGCGCAGGTAGCCGCCCATCACGTTGACCAGACTGGCGTCGAGCGCCAGCAGCCGCCCCTGCCCATCGGCGGCGGCCACGACCGACCACTGCTGTTCCCGCGAGTGGTTGATGGCCAGGAAGTGCTCGCGCCGATCCTCCACCCACTTGACGGGGCGATCCAGGCGCCGGGCCAGGCAGGGCACGAGGAAGTCCTCGGGATAGAACTCCCCGCGCGCGCCGAAGCCGCCGCCGACGTCCGACTCCGCGAAGTCGATCTGCGTCTCCTCGAGACCCAGCATGGCGCCCAGCGTCCGGCGATTGAAGTACGGGACCTTCGTCGTGCCCCACACCGTGAGGCGCCCGGATGCGGCATCCCACTCGGCCAGCAGCCCGCGGGTCTCCAGCGGCGCGGCGGTCTGGCGCCCGACGGAGAAGCGCTCGCGCACGACGCAGGCCGCCTCCCGCAGCGCGGCGTCGACGTCCCCGAGGGCCGTGGTCCACGAGTCGGCCACGTTGCCTTCGGGAAAGAGGAGCGGACCCCCGGGCCGTTCGGCGTCCCCGGCCTCGACGAGCGGGGGCAGGACCTCGTACTCGATCTCCACCCGCTCACTCGCGTCGACGGCGCCGGCGCGATCGGTCGCGACGACGACCGCCACCGGCTCGCCGGCGTAGCGGACCGTGTCACCGGCCAGCGGCGGTTGCAGGTAGGCCGCGTGGGCGGGCTTTTCGCCCACGCGGATGGGGATGGGCGGCACTCCGGCGAGGTCGGCCGCCGTCAGGCAGGCGAGCACGCCCGGCTGCGCGAGAGCGCCGCGCGCGTCCACGCGACGCACGCGGGCATGGGCGTGGGGGCTCCGCACGATCACCGCGTGCGCCATCCCGGGCCGGGCGAGGTCGTCCACTTACCGTCCGCCGCCGGCGAGCAGGCGCGGGTCCTCGAGACGCTTGATCGGCGCGCCGACGACGTTCACCGGGAGTGCGGGCCCCATGATCGCGATGCGCCCGAATGGTACCATCCGCCCGTGCACACGGGAGATCCGCGATGAGATGGGACCGCACGGTGACGGTGATCGGCTGCCACGTCGGCGGAGAGGACAACCACGTGATCGTCGGCGGCGTGCTGCCGCCGCCGGGCGCGACCATGTTCGACAAGAAGCGCTACCTCGAGTCGCACGGCGACGAGCTGCGGCGCTGGCTCCTGTTCGAGCCGCGGGGGAAGCCCACGCTCTGCGTGAATCTCGTGACGCCGCCCACCCGGCCCGACTGCGACGCGGGCCTGATCATCATGGAGTCCGCCGACTATCCGCCGATGTCCGGCTCGAACACCATCTGCACCGTCACCGTCCTCCTGGAGACCGGCATGCTCCCGATGCGCGAGCCGGTGACGGCGCTGACGCTCGATACGCCGGCGGGACCCGTGCCCGTCGAGGCCAGCTGCCGCGGCGGCAAGGTGGAGCGGGTGCAGTTCACGAACGTCCCGTGCTTCGCCACGCATCTCGGGGCGATCGTCGACGTCGAGGGCTTGGGGCCGGTCGCGGTCGACCTGGCCTACGGCGGCGCCTTCTTCGCGATCGTCGATGCGCCCTCGCTCGGCTTCGCGGTGGAGCCGAAGGAGGCGCGCGACCTGGTCGCCCTCGGCCACCGGATCACCGCCGCCGCCGCCCTCCAACTCCCCGTGCGCCATCCGGAGAACCCGGACATCCAGGGCGTGACCTTCACCGAGTTCGCCATGCCGTTCGCGGGCCCGGGCACGGTGAGCCGCAACGCGGTGATCGTCGCGCCCGGCCGCATCGACCGCAGCCCCTGCGGCACCGGCACGTGCGCGCGGCTGGCCGTCCTGCACGCGCGCGGGCAGCTGGCCCCGGGCCAGGGGTTCGTCCACGAGTCGATCATCGGCTCGCGGTTCGAGGCCGGCATCGCCGGCGAGACCACGGTGGGGGGAAGGCCCGCCATCGTCCCCACCATCGCCGGCCAGGCGTGGATCACCGGCGTGTTCCAGCACGGCCTCGATCCGTCCGATCCGTTCGGGGGCGGCTACACGTTGCCCGACCTGTGGTTCGCCTGAGCACGTGGGTCGACCAGCCGGCGGCGGGCTGTCGGGGTTTCCCCGACTGCGAATGGCGACCAGACCATGGTAACAAGCACGCCGTGAGGTAGATATGCCAGCACCTCGGAACGAGTACGCCTTCGACCTCGACGTCGCGATCGCGGCCGCCAGACGGTGGGGGACCCGGGAGGAGACGCACGCGCGGTTCGAGCGGGCGGCGCGGCGCAAGAAATACTCCGATCTCGACACGCCGGAGCGGCGGGCCAAGCGAGCCAACCGGCTTCTGGCCAGGTTGCGGAAGGCCGCGCCCCAGGCGGCCGAGGAAATCGCCAGCGAGTTCACGGAGTCGACCGCCCGGCAGATCTCGCGGGCGGCCGTCTCGCCCGCCACCATCGACGACCACCTGCTGGAGCGCGTCATCGGCGAGACGCGCGACTTCCTCTTCGTCGAGTTCCTCGAGCAGGCGGTGCACGCGAGCCGGGCGATCGGCCGGATCGTCACGAAGCTGGGCGACGGCCGCGTCAGCTACGGCACCGGGTTCATGGTGTCCCCGCAGCTGCTGATGACCAACCACCACGTCCTGAGGTCGCGCGACGACGCCGGCCGCAGCGTCGTCCAGTTCGACTACCAGCGGGACCGGTTCGGCCGGCCGGTCGCCCTCCGGGCGTTCCAGCTCGCCCCGGGCACGTTCTTCCTCGCCGACGCGGAGCACGACTTCGCCGTGGTGGCGGTGGCCCCCGGCGGGTCCGGCCGGCCGCTGGCCGACTACGGCTGGTGCCCGATGATCCAGGAGGAAGGCAAGATCGTGGTCGGGGAGCCCATCAACATCGTGCAGCATCCGAAGGGCGAGATGAAGCAGGTCATCATCCGGGAGAACCGGCTGGTCGACCTGCTCGAGCTGCACGCCCACTACGAGGCCGACACCGAGCCGGGGTCGTCCGGGTCGCCGGTGTTCAACAACGAGTGGGAGGTGGTGGCCCTGCACCACAGCGGAGTGCCCCGGAGGAACCCCGACGGCGAGCCGCTGCGGAAGGACGGGACCGTGTGGCGCACGGGGGACCCGCCCGAGCTGCTCGACTGGGTCGCGAACGAAGGCATCCGGGTGTCCAGGATCGTCGAGTTCATCTCCCGGGCGCAGGTGACGGATGCCGAGGCGCCGCTGCTCAGGGAGTTCCTGGATTCGAAGCCGCCGGCGCCGCCGGAGGCGATCGGGCCCGGGCCTTCCAGGCCCGGTGACGCCAGGGTGACCGTGACCGTACCCCTGCACATCACCGTCTCGTTGGGCACTCCAGGGGCCGGAGCCGTGGCCGTCTCCCTGGCCGGGGCACCGTCGGATTCAAGCGAAGTCGAACTCGAGAAAGTGGAGCCGGACACGAGTGACCCCGACTACGAGCGCCGGCCGGGGTATCAACGGGACTCCCTCGGGTTCAACGTGCCCTTCCCGCGGCTGACCAACGCGGTCACGTCGAAAGCGTTCGCGCTCCCGGGGCGGCGCGGCGACGCCCGGTTCGAGCTCAAGTACCACCACTTCAGCGTGATCCTGAACAAGGAGCGCAAGCTCGCGTTCCTGGCGGCGGTGAACTACGATCCGACGGCCCCCGTGCAGCACCCCCGCGACAAGGACGGCGACAAGTGGTACTTCGACCCGCGGGTCTCGGACAATGGAGCCTTCCAGGCCGGGGAGAGGCTCTACGCCGGCAATCCGCTCGACCGCGGCCACCTGGTGCGCCGGGCCGACGCTGGCTGGGGTGCGACCAGGCAGGAAGCCAAGCTGGCCAACGACGACACGTTCCACTTCACCAACTGCTCACCGCAGCACGCCATCACCAACCAGGGCCAGGTGAAGCAGGCTCCGCCGGGCCTCAAGCTGTGGGGCCGGCTCGAGGATCACGTCGCCGCGCAGGGGAAGAAGCACCGGCGGAAGCTGTGCGTCTTCAACGGTCCGGTGTTCCGGGCGTCGGACGAGCCACACCGGGGCGTGAAGATCCCTCGGGAGTTCTGGAAGGTGGTCGTATTCGCCAGCGACACCGGCGATCCGGCCGCCGCCGCCTTCGTGCTGTCTCAGGCGGATCTGATCGCGGATCTGGAGGAGGAATTCCAGGTCGGCGAGTACAAGGCCGTCCAGGTGAGGGTCAGAGATCTGGAATCGAAGACCCATCTGACCTTCGGATCCTTCCGTGACTGGGACGTGCTGGAACGGGAGGGGGCCGAGGAGCGCTTCACGGGCGGCATTCCCGCGGTCGTCCTCGACTCGCCCGAGAACATGGTCCTGTAGGAGCGCCGCCGGACAGAGACCCACGCGGGCCATCGCGGCAGGACTTTTTTGCTACATCGGCTCGCGAGTCCCCCGAGAGCGGGCGATGCAAAAGGCGGGGGGAAAGGTCGACGAGGTCACCGGGCAGGACAAGCTGATCGGCAGCGGCCCCGCGGAAAAGGCCGGCCGGAAGATCGACAACACGGTGGACGGCATCAAGAAGTAACGCCGGAGCGCCCGCCTTCCCGAGGATCAGCGGTCCAGCCAGACCGCGAGAAGCCCATCAGGTATCATGCCCGCCGAGGTGATCGGCCATGCCGGGTATCTGGCGTTGATCGGCATCGAGTTCACGACGTTCTCACTCATCGGCCGGTGCGAGCGCACCGGGATGTTCGGGATCGCCATCGCGACCAGCGAGATGGCCGTCGGCTCGCGGTGCATTCACGTCGCGCCGGGGGTGGGTGCCGTCGTCACTCAGGCCAGCACCAATCCGCGCCTGGGCCATCTCGGCCTGAACCTCCTGAGCGCCGGCTATTCGGCGCCGCGCGTCCTGGCGGAGATCGCGGCGAGCGACCAGTTCGTCGAGCGCCGTCAGCTCGGGTGCCTCGACGTGAGCGGGCTGGCCGCCGCCCGCACCGGGTCGGGGAACAAGCCGTGGGCCGGCCATCGCGTCGAGCGCAACGTGGTCGTCGCGGCCAACGCGGTCGCGGGGGCGGAGGTCGCCACGGCGATGTTCGAAGCCTTTCAGCAGGGCGCCGACCTCGCGCTCTGGGAGCGACTGCTCCGATCCCTCGAGGCGGGGAAGGCGGCCGGAGGCCAACCGAACGGCGAGGTGTCCAGCGGGCTCTTCGTCGTGGACCGCGAACCCTACGCCATGGTCGATCTGCGGGTCGACCTGCATCCCGAGCCCGTCGCCGAGCTCCGCCGGCTGGCCGACGCATATTTCCCGCTGGTGCCGTACTACAACCTGCGCCCGCGCGATCCGGACGTGCCGTCGGCCGCGGAGTGGCTTGCCGCGCAGCCTCGACGAGGCAGCCACTAGGCGAAGGTCTCGGGGCCTTACTCCGGCACCAGGCTGGCGGCGGCCACGGCCTCGTCCAGCTCCAGGCCCAGGCCCGGTCCGTCCGGCGGGACGAGGAAGATCCCCTCCTGCGTGGCCTCCTCGCGCAAAACCGGTCCCTTGAAGAGCCGGCTCTGGAACTCCAGCAGCGGGTTGTCCGGCATGAAGTACTCGATCCACTTGACGTTGGGCAGCCCGGCCGCCAGGTGGATGTGGACCATCTGGAGGTTCCACGGCGACACCGGCACGCTCGCAAGCGTGGCGAGGGCGTGGATGCGGAGCCAGTCGGTGATGCCGCCCGTGATCGCCGCGTTGGGCTGCACGACGTCGACGGCCCCCTGCTCGACGAGCTGGCGGAACTCCAGCACGCCCACGTGCTGCTCGCCGCCGGCGATGTAGGTGCGCCCGGCCCGCTGCCGGATCCGAACGTAGCCGGGGATGTCGTCGGGCGGCACCGGCTCTTCCAGCCAGTACACGTCATGGCGCTCCCAGCGCTTGAGCTGCTGGATCGCGCTATCGACGTCCCAGGTCCCGTTCACGTCCACCATCAGCTTCACGTCGGGCCCGATGGCTTCGCGGACGTGCTTCACTCGCTCGGTCGCCTCATTCAGCGAGACATAGGTCGCGGAGCCGCGGATCTTCACAGCGGTGTGACCTCGCTTCACGTACTCGGCCGCCTTCGCCGCCAGCGTCTCGGGCGGCAGATGGTGGGCGCAGTTCGCGTAGGTCGCGACCCGAGGGCGCCGGCCGCCGAGCACGGCCCAGACCGGGCTGTTCAGGAGCTTGCCCTTGAGGTCCCAGAGGGCAAAGTCGATGCCCGCCATGCCCATCCGCACGATGCCCTCGCCACCCCGGCGCGGAACGGCCTCGTGCATCCGCCGCCAGAGGTCGTCCGTCAAGAGCGGATTCTCCCCCACGACCACGGCCTTCAGATTCCGCCGCACCAGGGTCGCCGCGACGTCGCTGGTGGCGCCGGCCGCGCTCACGAATCCCCTGCCGCTCACGCCCGCATCCGTGTGGACTTCGACGATCTGGATGTCACCCCCGTAGGCCCGGAGGTCACGCGAGGCACTGTACCGCTTCACCGTCACGTCCGTGATCTTCACGCTCTGCTCCTCTCGCTTGCGCGCGGCTGAAGAGGCACTATCCTACGACGAGGACAGCCACTCATCATGGAGCTCTGCAACTGGCTCGACCGGAGGCTGCCGGGATGAGCCAGGAGCCGCCGGGAGGAGAGCGACGATGGCAGAGGACGCGCTGCAAGCAGAGGTCGATCGGCTCAGGGCGGAGAACGCGGCGCTGAAGGCCCACGCCACGCGCGGCGTTTCGATCAAGGTCAGCGAGAAGGGTGGAGTCTCCGTCTACGGGCTCGGCCGCTTCCCCGTCACCCTGTACAAGGAACAGTGGGCAAAGCTGCTCGACATGGCCGGCGACATCCGGGCTTTCATCACGAAGCACGACGCCCAGCTGAAGACCAAGGAGCCGCGCTGACCCCGTGAATCGACAGCCGGGGGACTTTGCGCGGCGATCCTGCCGGCATCGTGCGCAACCATGACGGACATCACGCCCGCCGTTCGCGCCGACCTCGCCCCGACCGGGAAGCTGCGCGCCGGGATCAACTACGGGAATTTCATCCTCGCCACCAAGGACCGGGCCACCGGGGAGTCGCGCGGCGTGGCGGTCGACCTGGCGCAGGAGCTGGGCCGGCGGCTCGGCGTGCCCGTCGAGATCGTCGCCTTCGACAGCGTCGCCGTCATGGGCGACGCCGCCCCGGCCGGGATGTGGGACATCGCGTTCCTCGGCTCCGATCCGCAGCGCGAGGCGCTGATGAGCTTCACCGCGGCGTACCTCGAGATCGAGGCGACCTATCTCGTGTCCGGCAACTCACCGCTGCGCACGGCGGCGGACGTGGACCGCGAGGGCGTGCGCGTCGCGGCGCCCGCCCGTGCCAACTACGAGCTGTTCCTGAGCCGCAATCTCAGGCGGGCGCAGCTCGTGTCGACGCCGGGGGGCGACTCGGCGTTCGACCTGCTGGTGACGGGCAAGGTCGAGGCCCTCGCCGGCCTGACGCAGGCCCTGCTGGACCGGGCCCCGGCGCTGCCCGGATCGCGCATCGTCGAGGGGCGCTTCATGGGCGTCCAGCAGTCCATCGCCGTGCCCAAGGGCCGCGACGCGGGCCTCGCCTACCTCCGGCGCGTCGTCGAGGACGCGAAGGCGTCGGGGCTCGTCGCCCGCGCGATCGACAAGACGGGCGCCCGTGGCATCTCCGTCGCGCCTGCCGTGAGCTAATGACTCTCGTGGAATCCGGTGACGCCGGGGGCGGGGCACGGGAGCCCTGCGCGCGCCACGGATGGCTCGCCGGTCGCCGTACGCTCGCGCCGGGCTCGGCGAGCGCGAGCCCCCCATCCCCTGAAGGGGGCTGGCCCGGAGTGAGTCGAATCGCCGATCGCGCGCTCGCCGAGCCCAGCGCGCGCCACGGCGACGACGGCTCGCCATCGACGTGGCGCGCGCAGGGCCCCCGTGCCCCGCCCCCGGCGTCACCACGTTTCACGAGATTCATCAGAATCCCGACCCGAGCGAAGGAGGCCAGCCATGGCTGAGCAGGGGAATGCGGATCAGTGGCACCGGACGTGGCGCCGGCGCTGACCCAGAGCGAGATCGACCGGCGCGTGTTCGATCTCTACGACGAGTACTGCCATGGGCGCATCGACCGGCGCGAGTTCTTGCAGCGGGCCGGCGTGCTGACGGTCGGCGGCGCGTCGGCGCTGGCCATGGCGCAGGCGCTGTTGCCCCGCTATGCGCTGGCGCAGACGATCTCCTTCACCGACCAGCGGATCAAGGCCCGGTACGTGACCTACCCCTCGCCCGGCGGCACCTCCGGCACCATGCGCGGCTACCTGGTGCAGCCGAATGTGCAGGGGCCGTTCCCCGCCGTGCGGGTGATCCACGAGAACCGCGGGCTCAATCCGTACATCGAGGACGTGGCTCGCCGAGCCGCGACCGAGGGGTTCGTGGCCCTCGCTCCCGACGGGTTGTCGCCCGTCGGCGGGCACCCGGGCAACGACGACGATGGCCGCGCCCTCCAGGCCGGCCTCGACCAGGCCAAGCTGCGGGGCACGCCCTGTCCGCCGGCAAGCTCGGGGTCACGGGTTTCTGCTGGGGCGGCAGCACGACGAACTTCCTGGCGGTCATGCTCGGCGCGGAGCTGAACGCGGGCGTCCCGTTCTACGGCGCGGCGGCCGAGACGGCCCGAGTGCCGGCCATCAAGGCGCCGCTGCTGATCCAGTACGCCGAGAGCGACGAGCGCATCAACGCGATGTGGCCGGCCTTCGAGGCGGCCCTGAAGGCCAGCGGCGCCCAGTACGAGATGCACATGTATCCCGGCACCCAGCATGGCTGTCACAACAACTCGACGCCGCGTTACCACGAGGCGTCGGCCAGGCTGGCCTGGGAGCGGACGATGGCCTTCTTCAGGAAGCACCTCGCCTGAGGACGAGGACCGGTCGGGGGTGTCCAGGCGCGCCGCCCGCTCGAACCGGTCGGGGAGCTGTCGCCGACGGCCGGTCTCCGCTTGCCCGCGGGGAGTCCGGCCCTGACCGCGTGGCCGTCATTGTCCGCGGGCGGAGGGCGATCCGCCGACAATGGGTCCAGCATGCGGACGTGCTCGGGCTGCTCGCGGACGGCCTTGCACGCATCGATCCCGGCGGTCCATCGGCGCCCGGACCCGCACGATTCCGCCGGCGCCACGGCGGGCGCTGCACCATCGGGACCGCGGCTGCCGGTTCCCCGGCTGCCCGAGGTCCCGTCTCCTCGGGAGGTGCCCGACGACCCGTGGGCGATCGATGTCTTGCACCCCTTGGTGAGGTAGACGGCTCAGGTTCGCGGGCGAGCCGACCGGATGCTCGGGATTCTGAATGTCATTGACGGCACCCTCCGATGTGGTCACAATGACCACACTCGATGAGTTCACGTAACTCGAAGAAGAACGTGGTCGGCGTCCGGGAGTTGAAGACCCGGCTGGGTCGCTACCTCCGCGAGGTCCGGAGGGGGCAGACGATCGTCATCACCGACCGGGGTGAGCCGGTGGCCGAGCTGCGGCCCGTCTCCCTCGGGGGGTCGGGGAGCCAGGGAGAGATCGACCGGCTCGTCGCCCTCGGCCGCTTGACCCGGACGTCCAAGGGGCCACTTGCGCCGTTCCGCCCCATCAGACTGAACGGGCGCCCGGTGTCCGAGGCGATCGTCGAGGACCGGGAGGATCGCGTCTGATTCTCTATGTCGACGCCAGCGCGCTGGTGAAGCGTTACGTCGACGAGCCGGGAAGCGTCACCGTCCGTGCGGTCCTCGAGCGCCAGGCCGTGGCCACCAGCCGACTGTCCGAGGTCGAGATTGCGTCAGGCCTAGCTCGCCGTTCCCGGGAGGGCGGCCTCTCGCCGAGTCACCTCGGCCGGGCGTTGAGCTCGCTTCGCGAGGACATCAGATCGATCGCTCTGATCGAGCTCGACGAGGAAGTCACCAGGGAGGCGGTTGCGCTGCTGACACGACATCGGCTGCGGGCGGGCGATTCCGTTCAGCTCGCGTCGTGCCTGTACCTCCACCGGCAGGCGAGCGAGGAAGTACGTCTCCTGGCCTACGACGAGCGGCTGAACGACGCCGCTCGGGCCGAGGGGCTGGCGCTCGAGCTCACGGGTTAGCGGATGCGACGAGCGTAGATGAACGAGGCCGACACCTGTCGCAAGCAGCGCTTCAGTTTGGGACAGCGGGTAATGATCCTCCGACCGAACAAAACCAGCATTCTGACCACGTTTCTCCTCTATCAGCTGCTCTCTCCGCTGGTGCAGGAGGACCAGATTGTGCCGCTTTGCACAGGCTCAGCCTCTCCCCACCCTTCAAGGGGGAGCTTTGACCATGGCGCCTCAGCGTTATTCCGTAACACCCATTTCATCGGGACGGTGCTGACCTGAGTGATGTGGTCGAGATCGCCAGCCCGGAGATCCGGCGACCGTTCCCGTGGGAGGCCACGAAGGTGCGGAGCCTGCTCGACCGACTTTGAGTGGCTATCCGGTCGGCTACCTCATTGCCTGGCAAAATCTGACAGTGAAGCTCAAGGACGGCACGCCCTCGGCCGGCAAGCGCATCCTCATCGACGCCCAGCAGCGGGTGACCGCGCCCATCGCCGCTGCAATTCCGCGCTCAGTACCCCTTCACGTACGGCAGCTTGCCCGCCGTCGCCTCGATCGCCGCGCCGGCTTCCAGGAGCACCGCCGTGGAGTCCCACGTCCCCGCCCCCAGCTGGTTGCGCGGCCCGTCCGGCACCGTCGCCTTGATCACGCGGTCGCCGAAGCGGACTTCCTGCTTCTCCACGTCCACCCTCACGGGGGCCTGCGGCGCCCGCTCGATCGCCTTCTGCAGCCATTCGAGATCCGCCTGCGTCACGACCAGGCACGGGATCCCCAGCATCACGCAGTTGCCGAAGAAGATCTCGCCGAACGACCCGCCCACGATGGCCCGGATGCCCCAGCGCATGAGGGCCTGGGGGGCGTGCTCGCGCGAGGAGCCGCAGCCGAAGTTCTGGCCGACCACCAGCACCGACGCGCCCCGGTAGGCGGGCGAGTTGAAGGGGTGCTCGGGGTTCTGCTTGCGCGCGTCCTCGAAGGCGTGCTCGCCCATGCCCTCGAAGGTGACGGCCTTGAGGTAGCGGGCGGGGATGATGCGGTCGGTGTCGATGTCGTTGCCGGGCACCGGGATGCCGCGCCCCGACACCTGTCGCCGCTCGACGTCGGTCGTCAGCGTCATTTCAGGATCTCCCTCACGTCGGCGACGGCGCCGGTGATCGCGGCGGCGGCGACCATGGCCGGGCTCATGAGGAGCGTGCGGCCCGTGGGGCTCCCCTGCCGGCCGATGAAGTTGCGGTTGCTGGACGACGCGCTCATCTCGCGGCCCTGCAGCTTGTCGTCGTTCATGCCCAGGCACATCGAGCAGCCGGCCTTGCGCCACTGGAAGCCCGCCGCCTGGAAAATCTCGTGCAGGCCCTCGGCCTCGGCGGCCCTGGCCACCTGCTGCGAGCCCGGCACGATGAGCGCGCGCACGTGCCCGGCCACCTTGCCCTTCTTCGCCACCTCGGCGGCGGCGCGAAGGTCGGACAGGCGGCCGTTCGTGCACGAGCCGACGAAGGCCACGTCGATCTTCGCGCCCTTGATCGGCTGGCCCGCCGTGAAGCCCATGTGGGCCAGCGCCTCGCGGAAGGTCGGCCGCTCGGGCTCGGGCTGGGACTCGGGCCTGGGGATCGTCTGCCCCACACCCACCGACATGCCGGGGTTGATGCCCCATGTCACCACCGGCTCGATGGCCCCGCCGTCCAGGCGCGCGACGTCGTCGAACGCGGCAGCCGGCTCGGTCGCCATCGCCGTCCACCAGGCGGCCGCCCGGTCGAACGCCTCACCCGTGGGCGTATACTGCCGGCCGCGGAGATACTCGATGGTCGTCGCGTCGGGGTTGACGTAGCCGAAGCGCGCGCCGCCCTCGATGGACATGTTGCAGACGGTCAGCCGCTCCTCCATCGTCATGCGCTCGATGACGGGGCCGGCGTACTCGTAGGCGTAGCCCACGCCGCCCTTCACGCCGAGCTGGTTGATGATGGCGAGGATCACGTCCTTGGCGTAGACGCCGCTGGCCAGCGCGCCCTCCACCCGCACCTGCCGCAGCCTGGGCTTGGCCATGGCCAGGCACTGCGTGGCCAGCACGTCGCGCACCTGGGTGGTGCCGATGCCGAAGGCGATGGCGCCGACGGCGCCGTGGGTGGAGGTGTGGCTGTCGCCGCACGCGATCGTCATGCCCGGCTGGGTGAGGCCCAGCTCGGGGCCGATGACGTGGACGATGCCCTGCTTGCCGCTCGCCATGTCGAACAGCGGCAGGCCGAACTCCTTCATGTTCCGGTACATGTGCGCCGCCATGTCCTCCGCCATGGGGTCGGCGTAGGGGCGGGTCTGGTCGGTCGTGGGGATGATGTGGTCGAGCGTGCCGAAGGTCCGCTCGGGCATGCGCACCTTGAGCTTGGAATCCTTCAACATCTGGAACGCCTGGGGCGTCGTCACCTCGTGGATCAGATGCAGGCCGATCAGGAGCTGGGTCTGGCCGGACGGCAGCGTCCGGACCGTGTGCGCGTCCCACACCTTGTCGAGCAGCGTGCGTGCCATGAGACGTCCTTTCATCGCGGGCTCGTCGGCCCCGGGGCGGGCACGGCACCGCGTCGAGTATCCTGCCGCAGCACGACCGTGGAGTCCAGCGAAGGCCGTGGACGAGGTGGCGCTGGTTCAGCCGGTGGGCGTGGCCCCGACCAGCCCACCGAGATAGGCGCGCACGCGCGCGTCGGCGAGCAGGCTCGCGAAGTCGGGCACCTCCCACGCCCGCCCCTCGTGGACGAACACGAAGCGCTCGCACAGCTGGCGGAGGATGTCGAGGTGGTAGCTCTCGGTGGGGTGCAGGCAGACGAGCACCAGGCGGCCGTCGCGCCGCAGCCGGCGGAAGAACTCGATCATGAAGCCGATGTAGCCGTCCTGGGTGCTGAACTGCGGCTCGTCGAAGAGGTGCACGACCGGCGTCCGCGACACCGCCGGGGCCAGCAGCGCGTCGGGCTTCGTCCGTGCCACGCGCCGCACCTGGTAGGACTGGTGATAGTGGACCGCCAGCCGATCGCGCTCACGGCGCTTGACGGTGTTGACGTCCTGGCCCAGGCACAGCACGCGCCCCGAGGTCGGGGACCGGGTGCCGGTCATCAGCTCGAACAGTGTCGTCTTGCCGGCGCCGTTGGCGCCCATCAGGCCGACGATCGCCGGCTCGGCGAAGACCAGATCGGCCTCGATCGAGAAGGTGACCTGGCGGCGCAGCCAGCCGCGGGCGTATTCCTTGCGGACGCGGTCGAGAACCAGCAAGGGCACGGGTCCGGCCACCCTCACACCCCGAGCAGCCGTCGGCGCCGGCCGGCGTCGTCGCGCAGCTCGCGGGCCGGGCCCTCGTGCACGATCGTGCCGCGGTCCATCACGTACACGCGGTCGGAGACGGCCAGCGCCGTCGGCGCATTCTGCTCGACCAGCAGCGCGGCCACGCCCTCGGCCTTGAGGCGGCCGATGAGGCCCACCACGTCGCGGACGACCTTGGGGGCCAGGCCCTGCGACGGCTCGTCGAAGAGCACCAGGCCGGGCGAGCCGAGGAGCGCCCGCGCGATCGCGACCATCTGCATCTCGCCGCCGGAGAGGTTCTCGCACTCGCGATGGCGCAGGTACTCCAGGGCCGTGAAGCAGCCGAGCACCTCCTGGAGGCTCCAGGCCCGAAACGGCGTGCGCTTGATCGCGATGGCGAGGTTCCGCTCCACGGTGAGCGTCGGGAAGATCCGCCGGTCGTCGGGCACCCAGGCCACGCCCGCCCGCGCGATGGCATGGGTCGCCGCGCGCGTGATGTCGCGGCCGGCGAAGCGAATGCGCCCGGCCCGGGCGGGCGTGAGCCCGAGGATGGCGCGCAACGTCGTCGTCTTGCCCGCCCCGTTGGGCCCCAGGAGGCAGACGATCTCGCCGGGCCCCACCGTCAGCGAGACGCCGAACAGCACCTGGGTCTCGCCGTAGGAGACGTCGATCCCGGCGACGTCGAGCATCACACCGCGGCTCCGAGCCCCGAGCGGGCCAGCCACGGGTCGGCGCGCAGCGCGTCGGGCGTGCCCTCGGCGATCACCTGCCCCCAGTGGATGACCGAGATGCGGTCGGCCAGCCGGAACAGGAACGCCATGTCGTGCTCGATCACCACGATCGTCAGCACGCGCCGCAGCTCCTGGACCAGCTCGGCCAGGCGGGCCGTCCCCTCGCCGCCGAGCCCCGAGGTCGGCTCGTCGAGGAAGAGCATGCGGGGCTCGGCCGCGACGGCGAGGCCGATTTCCAGCGCCCGGCGGTCGCCGTACGACAGCCGTCCCGCCGGCACCCGCTCCTTGCCCCGGAGGCCGACGCGCCCGAGCACCGTGGCCGCCCGGTCCTGGGCATCCGCGTCGCGCCGCAGGTCGCGGAGCATGTCGAAGGAGCGGGCGCGCACCGCCGGCGCCGCCAGGAGCACGTTCTCGAGCGCGGAATACTCGTCGAAGAGGTTCATGAGCTGGAACGACCGGGCGAGGCCCCGCCGCGCGACGGCGTGCGGGGGGAACCCCGTGATGTCCTCGCCGTCGAAGACGACCCGGCCACGGTCGGGACGGACGCCGCCGGTGAGGACGTTGAAGCAGGTGGTCTTGCCGGCGCCGTTGGGGCCCATGATGCCGCTCAGCCGTCCGGCCGGGAACGCCAGGCTGATGTCCTCGAGGACCACGTGGTCGCCGAAGCGCTTGTGCAGGCCGTGAGCCTCGAGCAACGCCACCCTCACTTCCCCCCGGCCGGCTGCAGCGCCACGGCGCGGGCGCGCCGCCGCGCGCCCGCGCGCGCGGCGGCCGCCTGCCAGATGCCGGCCACGCCCTCGGGCTTGAACATGACGACCAGCATGAACATGAGCCCGAACCACAGGAGCCACGACTCCGTGTACATGCCCAGCAGGTCGCGCGCGACGAAGTAGAGGACCGTTCCCACCACCGGCCCCCAGAAGCTCACGAGGCCGCCGCCGACGAGCGTCATGAGGACCACCACCCCCGACCACTGGAGATTCATGACCTGCACGTAGGCGCCGTGCTGCGCCATGGCAAAGAGCCCGCCCGCCAGCCCGGCGACGGCGCACGACAGCGTGAAGCTCGCCCACTTGTAGGCGAACACCCGGTAGCCGAGGTACGCCATCCGGGTCTCGTTCTGCTTGATGGCCCGCAGCACCTTGCCGAACGGCGAATGGACCAGCCGCCAGAGGAGCACCGTCACGACGGCGAACGTCGCGAAGGTGAAGTACGACATCGCCAGGTTGCCGGTGAGGTCGAAGGCGGCGAATCCGACGTGGGCGGGCAGCCGGCGGATGTCGAGCAGGCCATCCTCGCCGCCGGTGACCGACGTCCACTTGCTGGCGATGAAGAAGAACATCTGGCCGAAGGCGATGGTCATGAGCGCGAAGTAGATTCCCCGGCGGTGCGAGATGAAGAGCGCGACGCCGCCGCCCATCACCGCCGCCGCCAGGGTGGCCGCCAGCAGGCCGACCCACAGGCTGGCGGCGAGGTGAAACTGCGTGAGCCCCAGCGCGTAGGCCCCGATGCCGAAGTAGGCGCCGTGGCCGAACGAGGGCAGGCCGGTGTACCCGAGCAACAGATTGAAGCCGAGCGCGAAGATGCACCAGATCAGGATCTCGATGCCGAGGTAGCGGTAGAGCCCCACCGCCTCGATCCACAGCGGCAGCGTGCCGAACAGCGCGAAGGCCACCAGCATGGCCGGCGACAGCCATCCCATCATCCCACGCGCGAGGGCCCCGATCCTCATCGCTCCAGCACGCTCTTCTTGCCCAGCAGGCCGCGGCCGCGGACGGTGACGACGAGGATCAGCAGGACGTACATCGACACGAGCGACCACGCGGTGGCGAAGGCGCCGGTGATCCCGACCACCATGCCGACCAGCAGCCCGGCGATGACCGCGCCCCAGAAGCTGCCGACGCCGCCGAGCACGATGACCACGAAGGCCGGTACCACCGCGTCGACGCCCACGTGCGGCCGCACACCCCAGATCGGCGCCATGACGATCCCGGCCACCGCGGCCAGCGCGGTGCCGAGCGCGAACACGAGGAGGCGGAGGCGGGTGAGGTTGACGCCGAGCGCGCGCACCATCTCGCTGTCATGGGCGCCCGCCTTGATGAGCGCGCCGTACCGCGTCCGCTGCAGGAACAGCCACAGGAGCACGATCATTCCGACCGCGAAGGCGGACGCGAAGAACCGGTAGACGGAGTAGACGAGCCCGCCGAGCGTGATGCCGCCGGTGATCGCCGCCGGCACCGGCAGGAAGCGCTCGGTGGGCCCCCAGACCAGCCGGATCAGCTCCTCGAGGACGAGCGCGGCGCCGAAGGTCAGCAGCAGGCCGTACAGCGGGTCGCGCCCGTAGGTCCGGCGCAGGCAGACCTCCAGCACCATGCCGACGCCGCCGACCACGATGGGGGCGACCACCAGGGCCACGACGAAGCGCGCCGGCAGCGGGAACGCGAAGTAGGTCGCGAGCGCGGCCAGCCGCAGCCCGCCCTCCGGCGTGACGAGGGCGACGGCGACGTAGGCGCCCAGCGCGAAGAGCGAGCCGTGAGCGAGGTTGATGACCTCCATCACGCCGATGATGAGCATGAAGCCGAGCGCCACCAGGGCGAACAGCAGCCCCAGCGCCACTCCGTTCAGCAGGTGCGGTCCCAGCGTGATGAGCAGGTCCATGTCGCGTTCCGCCCATGGCCGGGCCCGGGATGCCGGGCCCGGCCGGGGACATCTTACTGCTCGTAGGTCGGCGTGCTCTCGTACGACTGCAGCTTGCAGGTCTTGGCCGACTCGGGGTCGCGCACCTTGGTGGGCTCGGCCCACGAGAGGATCTTGAAATAGTCGGTGGGGTCGGCCGGCTTGTCGTTGCGGGCGGCCAGGTAGACGGTCTGCTGCACGTGGTGCGTCTCGGGGTCGATCCACGCCTCGTGGTGCTGCAGGCGGTCGCGCGCGGGCATCTTGTGGCCCTCGAGCGCCTTGATGACCTTGATGTTGTTCGTGCTGCCGGCGCGCTCGATGGCCCGCACCAGCTCCCACATCGCCATGTAGCCGTTGTAGAAGACGTTGCCGGGGACGTCGATGCGCGTCTCGGGCCAGCGCTGCCGGTAACGGCGCCCCAGATCCGCCACGCCGGGCAGCGGCAGCTTGTGGTACCAGGTCGTCCCGAACACGCCGAACACCGACTCGATGCCGAGCCCGTAGATGTCCGGCCAGTCCTGCTGGTTGTTGAGCCAGGCCGGCTTCTGGTCGAGGCCGAGCTTGACCACCTCCTGGCGCATGACCTTGAAGTCGTCACCGCCGACGGCGGCGGCCACGACGTCCGGCTTGGCCTGCTGGACCTTGAGCAGGATCGGGGAGAAGTCCCGGGTGCCGACGGGCACCAGGATCTCGTCGATGATCTGGGCGCCGAAGCGCGAGGCGATCTCGCGGGTGGCCTTCGAGGTGTTGTGGCCCCAGACGTAGTCGTTGGTGAGCAGCTGCCAGCGCTTGCCGAAGGTGCGCACGGCGTTGTCGGCGGCGGCCAGCGCGAAGTTGGCGCCGCTGCCGTCCCAGACGAACTTCACCCGCTTGCAGTCCTTCCCCGACTCGGTGGGCGAGCTGGAGTTGGTGTTGAAGTACACGCAGCCGTACTTCTGCGCGACCTGGCCGATGGCGTTGGCCACGCCCGACTGGATCGCCCCGACCAGGAACGCCACCTCGTTGCGGGTGATCATGCGCTCGGCCACCCGGGAGCCGGTGGCCGGGGTCGTCTCGGTGTCGGCCGCGATGTACGCCAGCTTGCGGCCGAGGACGCCGCCCCGGGCGTTGGCCTCCTCGAGGGCCATGATGGTGCCGCGCTGCTCGTCCTGGCCGCTGTTGGCGAACTGCCCGCTGGCGTCGTGGGTGAGGCCGATGAGGATGGGCTTGTCCGTCTTCTGGGCGTAGACGTGATGGCGTCGCCAGGGGCCGAAGAACGTGGCCCCGCCCACCAGCGCGCCGTTGACCAGCAGTGTGCGTCGCGAGATGCCGCTCGTCATTGCCGTGTCCTCCCGTGACCCTGCAGGGTTGCGCTGCTCAGGTCGTCGTGGCCAGCCGCTCCATCGCGCGGAGGCGGTGGCGCTCGACGGCGCGCGCCGCCCGGGCCGTGTCGCCGGCCTCGAGCGCGCGCAGGATCTCCTCGTGCTCGGCGAGCGACTCGGCCGCGAAGCCGCCCCGCCGGGCGTGCATGATCACGCGGTAGTACTCGCCGCGATCCCAGACGTTCTGCAGCACCTGCACGACCTGGCGCAGCCCGGACACCTCCCACAGCATCCGGTGGAACCGGCCGTCGGCGTTGACGGCGCGCGCCGTGTCCCCGGCGCGCCGCGCGGCGACGATCTCGGCCTGGACCTCGCGCAGGCGCCGCAGCGTCAGGGGGGCGATCTTCCCGTCGGCCTCGCGCAGGCAGAGCGCTTCCAGGGCGGCCATCAGGAGAAAGCGCTCCCGGAACTCCTCGGGCGACAGGCCGGAAACGACCACGTCACGGTGGGGATTGATCCGGACGAAGCCTTCGCTCTCCAGGCGACGGAGCGCTTGCAACACGGGAATCCGGCTGATCCCGGCCGCCCGGGCCACGGCGGCGGCTACGATCTTCTGCCCGGGCGCCAGCTTGCCCTGGACGAGGGCGGTGCGGATGTGCTGGTACGCCAGCTCCTCGAGGGTCTGGCGCCTGAGCGGCGTCTCGAAGAGGCCCACGGCCTCGACCGCCTCGCGCGGCGCGCCCGCCCCCGCCGCTTTCCGCACGCCGGCCCGCGCCGCCGCCCCCGGTTCCCGCCGAGACTGCATATTGAATACGCTGTATACAATCTACTGTCCTCCACGTCAAGAGCCCGGCCGGGGAGACAATGGGCGCATGCGTGAGGAGCGCTTGCTGGTGGCCCCCCCGGAGCCGAGCCCGTCGCTGGTCACCTGGACGCACGGCATCTATGCCCTGCACGCCGTCAGCCTGATCACGGGGATCATCGGCGCCGCCACCGTGGTCGGGGCATTCCTTACCGGCTGGCCCTCGCTCATCGCCGTGATCCTGAACTACGTGAAGCGGAGCGAGGCGCGGGGGACCTGGCTCGAGTCGCACTTCCGCTGGCAGATCCGCACGTTCTGGTTCGGCCTGCTGTGGGTGACGCTCTGCCTGCTCTTCGTGGTGGCCACGCTCGGCATCGGCCTGCTCGTCGCCTGGCTGCCGCTCGCCGTCGTCGGGCTGTGGTTCATCTACCGGATCGTGCGCGGCTGGCTTCGCCTGATCGACCGGCGCCCGATGTACGTGTAGCCGCCCGCCGGCTATACTCGCAGCCGTGATCGTCTCCCGGGCCGTGGCCGACAACCTCGCGAAGGCGTCGTGGATCCGCCGCATGTTCGAGGAAGGGGCTCGCCTCAAGCAGGAGCGCGGCAGCGACAAGGTCTTCGACTTCACGCTGGGCAACCCCGAGATCGAGCCGCCGGCGGCCGTGCTGGCGGCGGCGCGGCGGGTGCTCGACAGCGACGTCCCCCACCTGCACGCCTACATGCCCAACGCCGGCCATCCCCGCGTGCGCGAGGCGGTGGCCCGGCGGCTCGCCGCCGCGACCGGACTGCCGTACACCGCCAATCACGTCCTCATGACGGTGGGCGCCGGCGCCGCGCTCAACACGGTCCTCAAGGCCCTGCTCGACCCCGGCGACGAGGTCCTCACGGTGGCCCCGTTCTTCGTCGAGTACACGTTCTACGCCGAGAACCACGGCGGCCGCCTGGTCGTCGTGCCACCCGGGGCCGACCTCATCCCGGACGTCGCCCGGCTCGAGGCCGCCCTCACCCCACGGACGCGCGCGATCCTGGTCAACTCGCCGAACAACCCGAGCGGCGTCGTCTACCCCGCGTCGACGTTCGTCGAGATCGAGGCGATGCTCGCCCGCGCCGCCCGGCCCATCGTGCTCATCAGCGACGAGCCCTATCGCGCGCTCGTCTTCGACGACGTGGTGCCCCCCGAGGTGCCGCCGCTGGTGACCCGCTCGATCGTGGCGACGTCCTGGTCCAAGTCGCTGGCCATCCCGGGAGAGCGGATCGGCTACCTGGCCATCTCGCCGCGCATGCCGGAGGCGGCCGAGCTGTTCGAGGCCTGCACGTTCACCAGCCGGGTGCTCGGCTTCGTGAACGCGCCGGCGCTCTGGCAGTGGGTGGTGGCCGAGGTGGGCGATCAGGTCATCGACGTCGCGCCCTATCGCGAGAAGCGCGACCTCATGTACGAGGGGCTCACCCGCATCGGCTACCAGTGCGTCAAGCCCCAGGGGGCATTCTACGTCTTCCCGCGCACGCCCATCGACGACGACGTGGCCTTCGTGCGCCTCCTGGCCGAGGAGGGCGTGCTCACGGTCCCCGGCTCCGGCTTCGGCATGCCCGGCCACATCCGCATCTCGCTCACGGTGGAGCGCGACACGGTGGTGCGCGCGCTCCCCGGCTTCGAGCGCGCCTTCCGCAAGGCCCGGAGCGGCGCGGCCGGCTGACGGCCGTTCAGAAGGCCAGCCGCCAGGCGCCGGCCACGGCCGCGCCGGCCGCCAGCACCAGTAGCCACTGGGCCGGCGCCCCCGGCATCCATCGCAGCGCGAGCGCCGCGACCGGCCCCAGCCCGGCACCGACGACCAGGCCGAACAGGTGGGCGAGGAGATCGGTGCCCGGCCCGGTGCCGAGCAGCGCGAGCAGGGCCAGGCTGGCCGCGACAACCACCCAGGATCGTCGCACGCCCATTCCCATCCGGCCCGGGCTGACGCTCCGCAGCACGGCCAGGATGCCCACGGCCCCGAAGACGGCCGTGGACGCGCCGACGGACACGTGATCGGCGCCGTGGGTGGCGGCGGTGAGGACGTTGCCGCCGGCGCCCGCCAGGAGCGGCAGCCACAGGCCGACCCCGGGCCCGAGGTGCGAGCACGTCACGGTGAGCAGCAGCGCCCCGGCCACGGCGTTGCCGAGCACGTGGGGCGCGTCGGCGTGCAGCGTGAGCGCGGTGACGGCGCGCCACCACTCGCCGGCCAGCATGCGTCCCGCGTCGGCGCTGCCGTGCTCGAACCACGCGCTGCGCCCGGCGCGCGGCCCCGTGATCGCGAAGAACCCGAGCAGCAGCAGCGCCACGACGACGCCGACGATCGTCAGGGGGCGTGACGGCACGACGGGGGCGGCGCGCGCGTCCCGGGCGTTCTCCAGGTCGTAGGCGTCGAGGGTCGCCAGGGCCCGGGCGGCGTCGGCCGCGGGCACGATCAGCGCCCACCCCTCGAGCCGCTGACGCATCCAGTGCTCGATGTCGGCGGCGGCGAGCACGACGGCCCACTCGTCGGCCTGCCGGCGGCTCGGCGTCACGCGGACGGCGGTGCCGGGCGGCGTCACGCTCCGCTGGCGCGGCGCATGTCGCGAACCCGCCGCGCCTTGAACTCCGTCTTCGGCAGCGTGCCGGGCGCCAGCACCTCGACGTCGCACCGCACCTCGCAGCGCGCCTGGATCTCCCGGGCCACCCGGGCGGCGATCGAGCCGTCCGCGTGCTCCACCCGCGCCGTCAGCACGTCGAGCCCGCCGGCGGTGGTCGCCAGCACGATCTCGTACTCGTCGCCCACCCCGGGCACGGCGCGCACGGCCGCCTCCAGCTGGACGGGATACATCTTCACGCCGCGCAGGTTGATCAGCTCGTCGGCCCGCCCCGCGAACGCGCCCACGGCCCGCAGGTGCGTCCGCCCGCACTCGCACCGCGCCGAGGTGAAGGTCGCGTAGTCGCCGACCAGGAACCGCAGCGGCGGCGAGCTCTCCGAGTTGAGGCTCGTGCAGACGGTGAGGCCGCGGGTGCCCTCGCGGAAGACCCTCGGCATGCCGGTCGAGCCCGAGGACGAGAACATCATCCAGCCGCGCGCCGCCCACAGGGCGTCGTCGTGCCTGGTGTAGGTGCCGAACGGCGGCGCGGCCTGCACGTCCGCCATCATCTCGGCCTTGTCGACCACCGGCCATTTCGGCAGGTCGTCGACCGTGCGGAGGTCGGTCGGCAGCACGCCGAGCCGGTCGAACCGGCGGCGATAGAACGTGCTGTTCTCGTAGAAGAAGGGCCTGAGCGCCGCCAGCTTCGCGTCCTGGATGGCCCGCAGCTCGTCGCGGCTCGCGCAGTCGAGCGACGGCGACCAGTACTCGGCGGAGCCCGGCCCGTCCGGGTCGCGCTTGTACCGGGCGAGCGTGTCGAGCCAGTGGACCCGCGTCCGGACCGCCCGGTCGTCGCTCACCGCCGCCGCCCCCGTCTCGTCGCGCCCGCCTCCCCGCACGCTCGCCGGGCGCTCATACCGCGGGGCCGTCCTGGATGGCGGCCGCCAGCTTGCCGGGAACGCGGCGGCCGTCGCCCGCCTGCCCGCTGAGCTTGCCGTTCTCGACGACGACCTTCCCGCGCAGGATCACCATGCCCGGCCAGCCGTGCACCTCCCAGCCGTCCCAGGCGCTGTAGTCGGAGCCGTGCAGGTCGGCGGAGCGGAGCGTGCGCCGGACCGTGGGGTCGAAGACGACGACGTCGGCGTCGCTGCCGGGGGCGATCACGCCTTTTCGCGGATAGAGGCCGAGGACCTTCGCCGCGTTCGTCGAGGTCACGGCGACGAAGCGCTCGAGGGACATCCCGCGCTTGGAGACGCCCTCGGTATAGATGATGGGCACGCGCGTCTCCACGCCGACGTGGCCGCCGGTGGCGTCCGCGACGTGGCGGCTGCGCACCTTGACCGCCCGCGGCGTGCACAGCTCGTCGGTGGCGACCGTGCTCAGCGTGCCGGTCGCGAGCCCGCTCCAGATGCGCTGGCGGTCCTCCTCGTGCTTGAGCGAGGGATAGGTGTGGTAGAGGACACCGTCGGGCCGCAGGTAGGCCTCGGCGGTGAAGGTCGCGTAATGGTGCAGGGTCTCGCCGTAGATCGCGCGGCCTTCGGCGCGGGCTTCCGCGATGGCCTCCACCCCCGCCCCGGCGCTCACGTGCACGAAGTACACGGCGGCGCCCTCGACGTAGCGCGCCAGGCGCAGCACGCGGCGGAACGAGATGTCTTCCGACATCACGCTGTGGACGAGCGGCATGTGCTGGATGTCGGTGCGGCCCTCCCGCTCCAGGCGCTCGTACATGTACATGACGAGGTCGTCGTCCTCGGCGTGGATGGCGAGCACGCCGCCGTGCCTGGCCGCCGTCTCCATGATGGCCCACAGGTGGCCGAGGCGGATCATCCGCCCCTGGCCGATGGGACGCACGTCGGTCGTGAAGATCTTGAGGCTCGGAAAGCCGGCCTGGATGGCCTCGGGAATCTGGTCGATGACCGCCGGCGGGACCGCGCCCTGCAGCATCACGTGCAGGCCGTAGTCCGTGAAGCCCCGGCGCCAGACCGCCTCCTTGTCCTCGATGGCCCGGGCGATCGTCATGTCCGGTTCCCACACGGCGAAGTCGACGAGCGTGGTGGTGCCGCCGTGGATGGCGGCGCGGCTGACCTGCTCGGGCGGCGCGCTGGTCGTGTGGCCGCCGCCGAGCGCCGGGATGGGCCAGTGCGTGTGCACGTGCGGATCGATCCCGCCGGGGATGACGAGCCGGCCGGTGGCGTCGACGATGCGGCCGGCGTCGCGGGGCAGCGTACCGGGCGCGGCGACGGCGGCGATGCGTTCGCCTTCGATGCCGACGTCCCAGGCGCCGACGCCGTGGGGGGTCACGACCTGTCCGCCTCGGATCACCAGATCGAGCATGGCGCCTCCCTTCGTCCTGGCGGGATGATACCCCGGGGTGACGGAGCGGTGGCGCCGCCCGCTCGCTCGCAAGGAGTGACTTGATTGCCGGCTCCGGAACTGGCTAGAGTCGCGCGATGCAGCGCATACCGGTCTCGCTCGTCCGGGTCCGCACGCGGGACGGCGTGTGGCTCGACGGCGTGGTCGCCGAGCCGAGGCGCCGGCGGGGCGCCGCGCTCGTCTGGGTCCACGGCCTCGGCTCGGCATTCGCATCCGGGCAGCCGCTCGTCCAGGCGCTGTCGGCTCGCCTCGACGCGGCGGGCATCGCCTACTTCAAGCTCAATACCCGCGGCCACGACACGGTCGCGCGCGCCGGCAAGCGGCTCGCCGGCGCCGCCTTCGAGCGCTTCGGCCAGAGCGTCGAGGACCTCCGGGCGATGGTCGCCCTCGCCCGCCGCGCCGGCCATCGCACGGTGATCCTGGCCGGGCACTCGACGGGCGCCAACAAGGTCCTCCACTACGCGGCCCGCGTCCGCGACCGGCGGGTGCGCGGGCTGATGCTGCTCGGGCCCGTGTCGGACATCGCGGGGGAGGCGAAGCGGCTCGGCCGCCGCGAGCTTCGGCGCCGCGTGGCCGTGGCGGAACGGATCGCCAGGCGTGATCCGGAGGCGCTGGTGCCGCGGGCCTTCGGCTTCTGGAGCGCCCGGCGCTACATCTCGCTCTACCGGCCGGGCGAGGCCGAGGACGTCTTTCCCTACTACCGGCCCCACGCCCGCTGGGCGGCGCTCCGACGGGTCCGCGTGCCCGTCGCCGTCATCGTCGGCAGCCGCGACGAGTACCTCGATCGGCGGCCGGCGGAGCTGCTGGAGGCGTTCGAGCGGAACGCGATCCGGGCGCGGTCGTTCACCGGCGTCGTCGTCCCCGGAGCCCCCCACGGGTTCGCCGGCCGCGAGGATGTCCTCGCGCGAACGATGGTTCGCTGGATCCAGGCCCGCGGCCTCGGGGGTCAGTCGCCGACGGCGCCGAGCGGACCCCGCTCGCGCCGGAGGCGGCCGGTGGCGTCCCGGTCCACCGCCGGCGGCTCGCCGCCGAGCACGACGCCGTAGTCGCGCGCGGCGTCCTCCACGGTGAGGTAGCCGCGCGCCACGTCGCGCCGCACCAGCTCGGGGTCGCGGGTGAGCGGATCGCCGTAGCCGCCGCCCCCGGGCGTGCGCACGCGCACGGCGTCGCCGCCGACCACGCGGATGTCCTCGTCCTTGGACCAGTGCGGGGAGCGGTACCGGGCGCCCTCCCGCTCGACCACGACCTCGTTGGGGGCGCCGTCCTTGCCGCCGAACAGCCCGGGCGGGCCGAAGCGGCCGTGGTCCATCAGGAACGACAGCAGCGCCTCGCCGCGCCGGACGCGCACCGTGTAGTCGACGCCGAAGCCGCCGCGCGTCCGGCCGGCACCGCCCGAGCGCTCGCGCAGCGCGTACTGCTCGAACAGGACCGGGTAGTGCTGCTCCAGCACCTCGACCGGCTGGGTCTTGGAGATGCCGATGGTGGAGCAGCCGTTGGTGAGGCCGTCGTCCCCGGCGCTGCCGCCGTAGCCGCCGCCGGAGAAGACGTACATGATGTAGTGCCGCTCCTTCAGCGGATCGTAGCCGCCCAGCGTCAGGTTGCCGCTGGTGCCGGCCGGCGCGGCGAAGAGGTCCTCGGGAATGGCCCGGGCCAGCGTGGTGAACACACTCTCGGCGATGCGCGAGCTGACCTCGGCGGCGCAGCCGGAGACGGGCCGCGGGTAGCGCGCGTAGAGGAACGTCCCGTGCGGGTCGGCGACCTTCAGCGGCTCGAAGCAGCCGGCGTTGATGGGCACGTCGGGAAAGATGTGCTTGACGGCCAGGTAGACGGCGGCCCTGGTCGTCGCGATGACGCTGTTGAGGGGGCCGCGGCACGGCGGGCTCGACTCCGAGAAGTCGAAGTGGAGGTCGGTGCCCTCCTTCCGGATCGTGAGGCGGATGGCCAGCGGGTCGGGGTCCACGCCGTCGGAATCCACGAACGCCTCGCCGCGGTAGACGCCGTCGGGGATCGTGGCGAGGTGGGCCCGCATCATCTGCTCGGAGCGCCGGCGCAGCTCGGTGATACAGGCCGCGACGGTATCGGCGCCGTAGCGGTCCAGCAGCGCGGTGAGCCGCCGCTCGCCCACGGTGAGGGCGGCCACCTGGGCCTTGATGTCGCCGATCCGCTCTTCCGGCACGCGGATGTTGGCCAGGACGATCTGCAAGATGTCGTCGTCCATCACGCCGGCGCGGAAGAGCTTGACCGGCGGCAGCCGCAGCCCCTCCTGCTGGACCTCGGTGGCCCGCGTCGAGAACCCGCCGGGCACCGAGCCCCCCGTGTCCGGCCAGTGGCCGGTGTTGGCCAGCCACGCCCAGTGCCGGCCGCGGTAGAAGAACGGCTGCACCATCTTCACGTCCATGAGATGGGTGCCGCCGCAATAGGGGTCGTTGACCAGGAAGATGTCGCCGGGCACGACGTCGCGCGCCCGCTCGATGACGGCGCGCGTGGTGAACTGCATCACCCCGACGAAGATCGGCAGGCCCAGCTCGCCCTGGGCGATGACGTCGCCGGTGTCGCGGTCGTAGATCCCGTCCGAACGGTCGAAGCCCTCGGAGATGACCGGTGAGAAGGCGGCCCGCTCGAAGGTGAGGTCCATCTCGCTGGCCACCTGCTGCAGGCCGTTCTGGACGACGACGAGGGTGACCGGGTCGATGGCGTCCATCACACTCCCCTCACCGTGATCTCGAGGTTGCCGAGGGCGTCCACGCGCACCCGATCGCCCGGCTCGATCACCGTGGTCGCGTCGAGCTGCTCCACGATCGCCGGGCCCACCAGCGTCGCGCCGGCGGGCAGGTGCTCGCGCCGGTAGATCGGCGTGTCGTGCCAGGCTTGTTCTTGGTGGGGGGCCCCTCCGGCTCCCCCCACACCCCCCCGTCGGGGGTCTGGCGCAACGTCGCTCGTTCCGAACCATACCGGGCGGGTGCCGATCGGGCCGCCGGCCGTCACGGCTCCGCCGAGGCCGTCCAGCGCGATGGGGCGGCGGCGGCCGATCACCGCGGTGCGCAGGCTCATGACCAGGGCGCGCATCTCGCGCAGTTCCACGCCGAAGCGCTCGCGGTAGGCGCGCTCGAACGTCTCCGCCAGATCCTCGCGCGTGAACTCCGTCCGGGCGATGGGCACGGTGAGCACATGGGTCTGCCCGGCGAACTGCATGTCGGCCTCGTGCTGGACGGTCACCGTCTCGACCTCGACGCCCTCGGTGGCGAGCAGGCGGCGCCCCTCGGCGATCTGGGCGGCCAGGATGGACCGCGCCTCGGCCACGTCCAGATGCAGGAGCCCCTGGTTGATGGTCCGCACGAAGTCGTGACGCACGTCGGCCACCAGGCAGCCCAGGGCCGAGGTGATGCCAGGCCGCGCCGGCACCAGCACCTTCGGGATCGCCAGCTCGCGGGCCAGCGCCACGGCGTGCAGCGGCCCCGCGCCCCCGAAGGCGAACAGGATGAAGTCGCGCGGGTCGCGCCCCCGCTGGAGCGACACCAGCCGGATGGCGCCGGCCATCCGGTCGTTGGCCACCCGCACGATCGCCGCGGCCGCGGCCACCGGGTCGAGGGCCAGGTGGGCGCCGATCTTCTTGTCGACGATCTCGCGCACCCGGTCGAGCCGCGCGCCGCCCGCCACGCCGAGGAGCCCGTCGGGGTTGAGCCGGCCCAGGAGCAGGTTGGCGTCGGTGATCGTGGGCTCCTGGCCGCCGCGGCCGTAGGCGATGGGGCCGGGCTCGGCCCCCGCGCTCTCCGGCCCGACCTGGAGAATCCCCGCGCTCGACACCCGGGCGATCGAGCCGCCGCCGGCGCCGATGGTGTGGATGTCGATCATCGGCACGCGCACGGGCAGGCCGTAGCCCATCTCCTTGTCGGCGCTGACCGCCGGCGCGCCGCCCACGATCACGCCGACGTCGAAGCTCGTGCCACCCATGTCGCACGAGATCGCGTTGCCGTGGCCGGCGGCGAGCGCGGTGAAGGCGGCGGCCTTCACGCCGGCCGCCGGTCCCGACATGAGCGTGTTGACGGCGTGACGCGCGGCCACGTCGACGGACATCGTGCCGCCGTTGCCCTGCATCACGAGCAATTCGTGCTGGTAGCCCTGGCCGGCCAGCTCACCGGCCAGCCGGCGCAGGTAACGGTCGATCACCGGCTGGACGAAGCCGTTGATGGCGGCCGTCGTCCCGCGCTCGAACTCCCGGTACTCGGGCAGCAGCTCCGCCCCCACGGTGAGATACGCGTTCGGCCACACGGCGGCGGCCACCTCGCGAGCCCGGCGTTCGTGCGCGTCGTTGACGTACGAGTGGATGAAGTGGATCACCAGCGCCTCGACGCCGCGCTCGCGGAGCCACGCCGCGGCGCGCCGCACCTCGGCCTCGTCGAGCGGCGTCACCACCTGTCCCTCGGCGTCCAGCCGTTCGGTGACCTCGAGGCGCAGCTCGCGCGGGATCAACGCCTCGAACGTGCCCTTGAGCCCGTAGGGCGTCGGCCGGGTGCGCCGGCCCAGCTCCAGGACGTCGCGGAATCCGCGCGTGGTGATGAGCCCCGTGCTCGCCCCCTTGCGCTCGAGGAGAGCGTTGGTGGCGGTCGTCGTTCCATGCACGATGATCTTCAGGTCGGCGGGCGTGGCCCCGGCCCCGGCGAGGGCGGCCAGGACACCGTCGGCCTGGTTGCGCACGGTCGTCGGCACCTTGGCCACCCGCACGGCGCCGGTCGCCTCGTCGAACAGCACGAGGTCCGTGAAGGTGCCGCCGACATCCACACCGACGAGCAGGGTCCGACCCGGAGTCACAGCTCGTTGCTGTACCGCGACGGCCGGGCGAAGTCAATCGCGCGCCGCCAGGCTCGACCGCACCTTTGCCTCTTGACAGTCCGGCCGCCGCTGGGCCAGCCTCGCTCCAGGGATCCGGGAGTCGCCATGCCAGCGCTCACCGCCGTCGTCGTCAATTTCACGCAGTTCCAGCTGGAAGCCCACGTCCAGAAGGCGCTCCACCGGGCGTGGGCGCTGGCGGGCGGCCGGCCGCTCAGCGCCGGCCATCTGCTCGAGGGGGCGTTGCGCGTGGCGCGGACCGATCGCTCCGCCGCCTTCGTGAAGCTTGCCTCCCTGCTGCCGCTGCCGAGCCGACCGGACGTGAAGACGACCGACGTGCCGCCGCCCGATCTCGCGGCGATGCCGCTGAGCAAACCCCTGGCGGACTCGTTCTCGGTCGCCGAGGGCTTCCTGGGCGACAAGAAAACGGTGTGGGGACGCGACTACGTGACCCTGGCGTTGCTCGCCAAGGACGACCCGTCGCTGCCCGAGATCGCGCGCGCGGCGGGCTCGGATGTCGACACGCTCCGTCGCGAGTGGCTCAACTTCCTCCGGTCCAGCGACCAGCGCCGCACGCCGGATGCCTGGCAACGGTGGTGGCGGGGCGCCGGCGTTCCGCTGCCGGCCGAGGACAAGCCGGCCGCGGCGGCGTACCTGTTCACCTGGAACCCGGCGCGGTTCCCCTTCCCCGAGCTGGAGGGCCGCGCGCAGGAGGTCCGGGAGGACGGCTCGACGGTCGTGCGCTGGAGCACCGGGACCCGCCGCACGATGTCGCGGGGCGAGCGCGTCTTCCTCGTCCGCCAGGGACCGGAACCGCGGGGTCTGGTCGGCGTGGGCGAGGTCCACGGCAGCGTCGTGGAAGGACCGCACTGGGACCCCGCCGAGAGCCATCGGGGCCGCACGTCGTTCCTGGTCGACGTCCGCTGGACGGCCCTGTCCCGTGAGCCGTTTCTCGACCTGCCGCGCCTGATCGAGGAGACGGGCGACTCGACCGTCTGGTCCAGCCCCTCCGGCGGCGTCGCCCTGGACTCGACCGTGACCCAGCGGCTCGAGGAGGCGTGGCCGCGCGCATGGGCCCGGCACGCGCACGGCCTGGGCGATGACCGGTTGCCGGACCTCGAGCGGCGCCAGTGGATCGCCCGCTTCGACGCCGACACGGGCGGCACCCGCGACCGCCTCCAGGTCGACCGCTACGTGGACGCCTTCGCGCGGGTGATGGCCTCGCGCAACCTCACGCCACCGCTGTCGATCGGCCTGTTCGGCGACTGGGGTTCGGGCAAGACGTTCTTCATGGACCGCCTCTACGACAGGATCGAGCAGCTCTCGCAGGCACAGGACGCGACGGTGCCGCTCTACTGGCCGCGGATCTCTCAGATACGCTTCAACGCCTGGCACTACACGGAAACGAACCTGTGGGCCAGCCTGGTCAGCACGATCTTCAGCCAGCTGTGCATCTTCCTCGACGGGCGCCAGAACGACGCCGACGACTTCAACCGCCTGCTCAACCGGCTGGAGATCGTCCGCGAGCTGCGCAAGGAAGCGGAGCAGCGGCTCGAGGACGCCGAGAAGCGCCATGGGGAGGCGCGCCAGAAGGTCGCGGAGGCCGAGCGGCAGCTCGCGCGGCTGCCTCCGCCACCGCCGCCGTCGGACGCGGAGCTGCGGAAGATCCTCGGGGAGAGCGTCGCCGACGTCGCCGGCACCGATCGCGCCACGCTGATCGAGCTCATGAGGTCGGCGGCGGAGTGGTCGGGACGGCCGGAGTTCAGGACGGCGGCGGACCGCCTGGGGTCGGGCGAGGCGACCGTGGCCGACGCCCAGGCGTTGCTCGACGAAGCGCGAGCGCTCGCGTCACGGGCGGGGTTCTGGTGGCGCGTGCTGAGCGGGGCCCGGCTGCACACCACCCGGGGCTTCTGGATCGTGGTCGCCATGCTGGTGGCGATTCCGATGATGGTCTTCGGAGTGGCCCAGTGGCAGGAGCTGCCCGAGGGCTGGGCGCACCTGTGGACCGTGGTCGGCGAGGCCCTCACCGTGCTCGGGGCGGCGGTCGCCTGGGCTCGCTCACGTCTCGCCGGAGCCAGCACGGTGTTCGACCGGCTGTCGGCCCTGCAGGCGAACGTCACGCGACGGATCGAGGAGGCGCGCAGCAAGGACCTCCGGGCGTTCGAGAAGGACCGGGAGGCGGCGTTGGCGAACGAGCAGGAGGCCCGGGCCCGGCTCGAGCAGGCGCGGCGTGAGCAGGAGCAGGCGGCGGAGGCAGAGCGGCAGGCCGCCGAGGTCGTGCGCGACTCGACGTCCCAGGCGCGCCTCGGACGTTTCATCCGGGAGCGCACCTCGAGCGCCGACTACGACAAGCATCTCGGGCTGATCGCGATGATCCACCGAGATTTCGAGCGGCTGTCCGCGCTGATGGAGGCGGCGAGGACGAACCAGGGCGATCCCGGGCTGCCGCGGATCGATCGGATCGTCCTCTACATCGACGACCTCGACCGGTGCCACCCCCCGGAGAAGGTCGTCCGCGTGCTCGAGGCCGTGCACCTGCTCCTGTTCTTCCCGCTCTTCGTCGTGGTGGTCGGCGTGGACTCGCGCTGGGTCTCGCGGGCCCTCCACAAGCACTACCAGGGCATGCTGGCCGACGAATCGATCCCGTCCGGCGAAACGCCGGAGGGGCTGGAGCGCGCGCCCGCCGAGAGCCAGGACTTCCTGGAAAAGATCTTCCAGGTGCCGTTCTGGCTGCGCCGCATGGAGCCCGCCGGGGTCCGGCGCCTGATCCACGCGCTGATCTCGTCGGAGGAGGTGGAGACGGCTCCGGCTCCAGTCGCCGCCGTGCCTCCGCCGCCCGACGATCCCGCGGACGATCCGGGTTCGACCGCGCGCGCGGCCGAGGGCACGACCGCCGAGGCGCCCGCCCGGGCGGCGGCGAAGCGCGCCACGGCCGAGGCCGAGGGCGAGGACGAATTCATCGGCGGCGAGGGGCTGGCCGCGCCCACCGAGAGCCTGAAGATCACCGAGGCCGAGCTGCAGTTCATGGACGAGGTGGCGCCGCTGATGCCCCGCACACCGAGGTCCGTGAAGCGCTTCGTGAACATCTACCGGCTGTACAAGGCCGCGCTCTCGCACCCGGCGCTGGCGCGGTTCGTGGGAACGCCGGATCGGCCCGGCAACTTCCGGGCCGTCCAGGTGCTGCTGGCGCTGGTCACCGGGGCCCCTCGGTTCGCGCAGCGCGTGTTCCGCGAGCTGCACGGGCGCGAAGGCGGTCCGGCGAACCGGCTGTCCGACCTGGTGGAGAGCTTCGGCGACGGCGACGAGACCTGGCAGACGACGCTGGAGGCGCTGCGCGAGTTCTCGCACGGCAAGAATGATCTGGAGATCGACGCGCTCCGGGAGGTCTCGACGCTGGTCAGCCGCTATTCCGTGCACCACATGGTGAGCCCGGCGCCCGGGGAGGCGGGGCTCGGCTGATGCAGGAGGACGATCGCCTCCGACGCGGCCCGTAAGCCCCTTGCCGGCGCCCGACCTCATCCTGCACGGAGGCAAGGTCATCACGCTCGACGCGGGCTCCCGCCTCGCGGAGGCGGTTGCGGTCCGCGGCGGGCGCATCGTCGCGGTCGGCGACTCCGCGGCGCTCCTGTGCGATGCCTCGCCGGCCACGCGCACCCTCGATCTCTCAGCCCGGGCGGTCGTTCCCGGGTTCTTCGACGCGCATCCCCACGTCGACCGCGAGGGCTTGAAGACGCGGGGCGGGATCCCCATCGCCGGTCTCACCTCCGTGGCGGAGATCGTCGACGTCGTGCGCGAGGCGGCGGCGACGACGAGGCCCGGCGAGTGGATCGTGCTCATGCCGATGGGCTCGCCGCCGCACGACTACGTCAGCCGGCCGGATCAGCTCCGCGAGGGTCGCTTTCCGACCCGGCACGACCTCGACGCGGCCGCGCCCGGCCACCCCGTCTACGTCCGCGCCGTGTGGGGCTGGTGGAGCCGCCGGCCGTTCCCCTCGGTCGCCGGCACGGCGGCGCTCCGGCTGGCCGGCGTCACGCGCGACACGCCGGCCCCGCCCGGCGTCGAGATTCTCCGTGACGGCCGCGGCGAGCCCACCGGCGTCTTCCTCGAGCGCAGTTTCGTGCCCGTGCTCGAGTACACGCTGTTCCGCTGCCTGCCGCGGTTCACCGCCGCCGACCGGGTCGAGAGCGTGCGGGCCGGCACGCGGCGCTACCGCGCCGCCGGCACCACCGCCGGCTGGGAGGGCCACGGGCTGACGCCGGCGCTGCTGCGCGCCTACCGCGAGGTGCACGAGCGCGAGGGCCTGCCGCTCCGCCTGCACGCGCCGGTGAGCCTGCCCACCTCGGCCTTCGACGACGCCCACATCGTCGACCTCATGCGCCAGTGGGCGGCCGTCGCCGGCGGCCGGGGCCTGGGCGACGACACGTTCCGCGTGGAAGGGCTCACGCTCGGCGGCGCCGGCGACGAGCGGGTGGCGGAGATCGTGGCCGGCGGCTATCCGTACGAGCAGTGGGCCGGCCACTACAATCCCGCGATGGCGCCCGCGCGGTTCACGCGGCTGGCCCTGGAAGCCGCGCGCCTTGGCCTACGGGTGGGGACCATCGTCAGCCGCGACCTCGAGTACGCGCTGGCCGCGTTCGAGACGGTCGACCGGGAGGTCCCGATCCGCGACCGGCGCTGGGTGCTCATCCACGTGAACCAGGCGACGCCGGCGCAGCTGCGGCGGATGAAGGCGCTCGGCGTCATCGTCACCGCGACGCCCGGCTTTCTCTACATGGCGGGCGACCGCTATGGCCTCGACGCCGTGGGGCCCGCCGCGATCCCGCTCCGCGAGATGCTCGACGCCGGCATCCCGGTGGCGCTCGGCACCGACGGCGTCCCCCCCGCGATGACGTGGACGCTGTGGGAGGCGCTCGCGCGGTGGGACGGCGACGGCAAGAGGCGCCTGGGCGACAGCCGGCTGACGCGCGAGGAGGCGCTGCGGCTCTCCGTCCAGACCGGCCACCGGTTGACGTGGGCCGAGGACCGGCTGGGCTCGATCGAGGTCGGCAAGCTGGCCGACCTCGCCGTCCTCTCGGAGGACCCGCTCACCTGCCCCGAGGAGCGGCTGGAGCACCTCACCGTCGAGCTCACCCTGGTCGGGGGCGCTCCGGCGGGGCCGATGGCCGACCCGGCGGGCGGCCACGGCTTGACGGCGCCCGGTGGCTGAAGGACGATCGATGTTCGATGACCGCTGAACTCCACGACCTGTCGATCGTCGACCTGGCCGGCTTGATCTCCGCGCGGCGGCTCTCGCCCGTGGAGCTGGTCGACGTGCTGATCCGGCGCGCCGAGCAGGACGGTGCGCAGACGCACGCCTTCATCACGCCCACGTTCGACCTGGCCCGGCGGCAGGCCAGGGAGGCCGAGGCCGAGATCGCGGCCGGCAAGTACCGGGGCGCCCTGCACGGGATCCCGTTCGCGCTCAAGGACATCTACGACACGAAGGGCATTCTCACCTCCGGCCACTCGCGCGTCTTCATCGACCGGGTTCCCGCGGAGGACGCCACCGCGACGCGCAAGCTCTACGAGGCCGGCGCGGTGCTGCTCGGCAAGCTGGCCACGCACGAGATGGCGCACGCGGGCCCCTCGTTCGATCTGCCCTGGCCTCCGGCGCGCAACCCGTGGAACCTCGCCCACTTCACCGGAGGCTCGTCGAGCGGGTCAGGAGCCGCCCTGGCGGCCGGCCTGGTCCCGGTGGCGCTCGGCTCCGACACCGGCGGATCGATCCGCGGTCCCGCGTCGCATTGCGGCGTCGTCGGCCTCGTGCCGACGTCCGGCCTGGTGAGCCGGGCGGGTGTCATCACCAACTCGTACACGTTCGACCACTGCGGGCCGCTGGCGCGGACCGTCGAGGACTGCGCGCTCGTGCTGCAGGCGCTGGCCGGCTACGACCCCCGGGACGCGGGAAGCCTGCGGCGGCCGATCCCGTCGTATCGCGACGCCCTCGGCGAGGACCTGCGTGGCCTCAGGATCGGCGTGCTGCGGCACCACTGGGAGGAGGACATCCCGGCCTCCGAGGACGTGCGCCGGGCCATGGACGCCGCGCTCGACGTCCTGCGCCGGCTGGGGGCCGAGCTGGAGGAGTGCCGCGTGCGGCCACTGGCGAGTTACTTCGACGTCAAGATCATCATCGCCGAGAGCGAGATCTTCAGCGTCCACGAGAAGAATCTCATCGCGCGGCCCAAGGACTTCGGCGCCGACTTCCGCGCGCGCGTGCTGCCGTCCGTGCTGTTCACGGCCGGCGACTACGTGCAGGCCACGCGTGAGCATCGCCGGATGATGGTGGAGATGGAGCCGCTCTATTCCAGGTTCGACGCGTTCGTCACCGCGGGCCTGGGCGAGGCGCCGCGGCTGGCCGACTACCGCAGCGTCTCGTTCTGGCAGAAGCCGAGCCTGCTCACCGCCTGGAACGTCACCGGCCAGCCGGTGCTCGCGCTCCCCAACGGCGTCGGGCGCAACGGCCTGCCGCTCGGCATGCAGATCGTCGGCCGGCCGTTCGACGAGCCCACGATCCTCCGCATCGGCCACGCCTACGAGCGGGCCACCGAGTGGCACGGGCGCCGGCCGCCGCTCGGGCGCGGCGCCACGGCACCGCCCGTCACGCCGCCGCCCGTGCTGTCGGAGCGCGTCGATCATGTCGACGCGGAGACGCGCGATCTGTGCACGAAGGCCGCCCGGCGCGCGGGCCTGATGCTCGACGAGCTGATGCTGGCCCAGCTCCTGGAAGGAGCGCCGTTCGCGCTGGGCATGGTGCAACGCCTCCGCCGCGACCACGCCCTCCACCACGAACCCGCGAACGTCTTCAGCTTTCCACCATCCACAGGGAGGACGGCAGGAGTCCCGGTATGAGCGACCAGGCCGAGCGCCACGAGTTCCAGACGGAGGTCCGCGAGCTGCTGGACCTCATGATCCACTCCCTCTACTCGCACAAGGACATCTTCCTGCGCGAGCTGGTCTCCAACGCCTCCGACGCTCTCGACAAGGTCCGCTTCGAGGCGGTGAGCCGGCCGGAGCTGGCGCCGATCGGGGAGCTGGAGATCGCGCTGGAGGTCGACCCGGAGGCCCGCACCCTGGCCGTGCGCGACAACGGCATCGGCATGAGCCGGGAGGAGGTCGTCGAGAACCTCGGCACGATCGCGCGCTCCGGCACCCGCGAGTTCCTCCGGGCCGTCCGCGAGGCCCAGGCCGCCGCCGCCCCCGAGCTGATCGGGCAGTTCGGGGTCGGCTTCTACTCGAGCTTCATGGTGGCCGACCACATCACGGTCGTCACGCGACGGGCGGGCACGGAGGAGGCCACGCGCTGGGAATCCACCGGCGCCGGCGGCTACACGCTCGGCCCGGCCGACCGGCCGGGCGCCGGGACCACCGTCACCCTGCACCTCAAGCCGAAGGACGAGGAGGACGGGCTCCAGGACTACACCCAGGAGCGGGTGCTGAAGGACATCGTCAAGCGCTACTCCGACTTCGTCTCCTACCCCATCCGCCTCAAGGGCGAGACGCTCAACTCGATGAAGGCGATCTGGGCGCGGGGCAAGGACGAGGTCACCGAGGCCGAGCACCGGGAGTTCTACAAGCACATCAGCCACGACTGGAACGACCCCCTCGAGCACCTGAGCGTGCACATGGAAGGGGGGCTCGAGGCGCGCGCCCTGCTCTACATCCCCGCGAAGGCGCCCTTCGACCTCCACCACCGTGATGGCGGCCACCGCGGGCTGTCGCTCTACGTCAAGCGCGTCTTCATCATGGACGACTGGCGGGACCTCCTGCCCGCCCACCTGCGCTTCGTGCGCGGCGTCGTGTCCTCCGACGACCTCTCGCTGAACGTCTCGCGCGAGATCCTCCAGAAGGACCGCCAGGTCCAGGCGATCCGGAAGCACCTCGTGCGCCGGATCCTGGGCGCTCTCAAGGAGATGAAGGAGCAGCGGCCGGAGAAGTACCGGACGTTCTGGACCGAGTTCGGCGCGGTGCTGAAGGAGGGGCTCGTGGCCTTCGAGGAGGGCCACGACAAGCTCCTGGAGCTGGTCCTGGCGCCGTCGACCGACGGGCCCACGCCCACCTCGCTCGGCGACTACGTCAGCCGCATGAAGGAGGCGCAGCCCGCCATCTATTACGTGACGGCCCCCGCCCGCGAGACCGCCGAGCGCTCGCCCCATCTGGAGGCCTTCCGCGCGCGCGGCTACGAGGTGCTCTTCTTCCTCGACCCGATCGACGAGCTCTGGCTGCGCCTGCCGCGCGAGGTCGAGGGCAAGAAGCTCGTCTCGGTGGCCAGCGGCGCCGTCGAGCTCGGCACCGAGGCGGAGCAGAAGCAGGAGGAGACGGCGCGCGAGGAGACGGGCGAGCGCCTCAAGGATCTGCTGCTGGCCCTGCGGGCGGCGCTGCAGGACGACGTCCGCGACGTGCGGCTGTCGGGCCGCCTGACCTCGTCACCCGCCTGCCTGGTCGGCGAGACCGGCGACCTCAGCCCGCACCTCGAGGAGATGCTCCGCCGCAGCGGCCAGGAGGTGCCGAAGGTCAAGCGCGTGCTCGAGCTGAACCCCGCGCACCCGCTGGTGACGCGCCTGCAGGCGTTCCACGCCGCGCACCCCGGCGACGAGCGCCTCAAGCGCTACGCCGAGCTGCTCCACGGCCAGGCCATCCTCGCCGAGGGGGGCACGCTGCCCGACCCCGCCGGGTTCAGCCGCCGCCTGGCCGAGCTGCTCGTCGAGGCCACCGAGGCCCGATGAGAGCGGCCGTGCCGTGCGTGACGTGGTGAGCCGGTGAGTCAGGGGGCGAGCTCGGCGTGATCGTCGGACAGGACCGCCGCGGCGGGGAACCGCCGCCGGAGCACGTCGCGTATGATCTCGCGCAGCACAAGCCGGAGGCGGTCGGCCACCACCGGGGCTGATCCACTGCCGCCTCGCGCGGCCTGGCGCCAGGCCGCGTGCAACGCGTCGCGCCGCCGCGCGACCTCGGCGTCGACGTCGGCCGCCCAGTGCGCCGGATACTCGAGGTCGGCGTAGTCGCCGCGACCGCGGCCATGATGGGCGACCAGGAGATAGCGCATCACGGCCTCGCGCGCGAGACGGTCCAGCGCGGCCGGCTGGAACTGGATGCCCGATTCACCGCCCGTGGCGAGCTTGTAGGCGCCCCCGAACGCGTAGCCTCCGAGCGCGCCGAGCATCGCCCCTACGATGGCGCCGCCGCCGAGCGAGAGCCCTCCCGCCAGGACGTCGGCGCCGAGGCCGGCCAGCAGGCCGCTGACGGCCCCCCCGGCGATCGCTCCCGTCGTCGGATTGATCGCCGCGTGGCCCTGGACCGTGGCGTCCTCGAGGCGGCGCTCGACCTGGGCCCGGCTCGCGCCCGAGAGCTGATGCAGCTCGATCAGCCGATCCATCAGCCGTCGGGTGGCCGCCTGCACCCGGTCGAACAGGGCGCCCATGGCACGCTCGCGGTCGACGCGGGACAGCGCGCGAAGATCGGCGAGTCGCTCGCCCATCCAGGAGGCTCCCGCGCTCGACGCTGACCCGATGGGCTCGCGGTCGACCCCGATCCCCGCGAGATACTGCGCGATCGCCTCGATCGAAGCGTCGAAGATGCGCAGGTTCCGGTCGTTCCAGGCCCGCAGGAGGCCGACCATCGCGTTCCGCTTCTCGCCGTCGAGCAGGCCCACCACGCGTTCGAGCACGAGGCTCTCTTCCACCCACGCGCGGCTGAACGCGTCGAGCGAGAGCACCCCGCGGACGATCTCGAACGACGCGAGGTGACTGCGCCAGTGCTCCACCGTTCGGCGGGCGTTCTCCGCCCCGACCTGGTTCAGGACGACCAGGACGGGACGGTTCATCCACGACAGCAGCTCGAGTTCGTGCTTCGTGTACCCGGCCGCCTCGGGATCCTCGGTCGCGTTCACCAGATAGAGGACGACGTCCGCCTCGTCCCGGACGTTGCGCACCGCTTCCTGGCTGCACCAGAGGGGGCGGTTGAGCACCCGGTCCCACGCCTGGTGCAGGACCCAGCCGATCGGGTCGCCCTCGTGGCGGAGACGCGTCATCAGCCGCACGGTGTCCCCGAAGCCCGGCGTGTCCCAGAGCAGGAGGCGGGCGGCGTCGGTCTCGATCAGCACGTGCGCCTCCGCGACCGTCGTCACGTGGGGCTCGTCTCGCACCTCGCCGACGTCGCGGCGCAGCAGCGTGCGGGCGAGCGTCGTCTTGCCGGCGTTGGTGTGCGAGATGAGGCTGAGCGTCACCGTCGTCACGGGCTACGCGAGGTCGATCGCGATCAGTTGCAGATCGCGCAGCAGGCGATCCCACGTCGCCCGCCGCTCGCGCACGCGGTCCTCCGAGCCGACGCGCTGCCGGTACGTCGCCGTCTCGAGGACCACCAGCATCCGGACGCCCGCCCGGTCGAGGCGGTCCCGCAGGCGCTCCACGAACTCGCCATGCACCTCGGGCTCCGGGGTCTGGGCCAGGGTGAACACCGGCACGATCAGGCCCGAGCGCGACGTGTCGTCGGGCACCGCGACGCGTTCGGGTCCGTCGCCGTAGTCCAGGTGCGCGCCATCGCGGATCACGGCGCGCGCGCCGACCTCCTCCTGGAGCGTCGTGTGCAGCCGCTCGCGCAGACCCGTGTCCGGACGGCAGCTGTAGTAGACGATCTCCACGAGCGTCGCCGCCCCACGACCGCTGTGGAGCGCGCGCCGGACGTAACCGGCGTCGACGTGGACCGGCAACCGCCGCGAGAGACGCGCGGCGGTCAGGGCGTCGAGGAGGGCCAGCGCCGCCCGCGGGATCAGGACGAAGACGCCCAGGGTCGTCCCCCAGAGGTGGATCCAGGGCGCCGCGCTCCCCTCGCCGGCGGGGCCGCGCAGGGGAGCAACGTCCGGAACCGGCATGCCCAGCACGCGCGCCGCCGGCCCGAGCGCCACGTCGAGATATCGCTGCACCGCCGGGGCATCCAGCCAGGTGCTCTCCCAGGTCGCGCGGTACTCGAAGGCGATGCCCGACACGTACATCCCGACGGCCGCGCCCAGCGCCATCGCGAGCGCGGCGAGGTGGAGCACGGTCCGCGCGCGCGCCGCGACCAGCGGCGCGGCCGTCGGGAGCCACAGCTGCTGGAATCGCCGGACGGCCTCGGTCACCGCGACCGATCGCGCGCTCGCGCCCAGCCGGCGCGCGAGGCCTGACAGCCACGCGCCTTCCAGCCACCGCCCCAGGAGCGCAAGACGACTGCGCGTCGGGCCCGTCCCCCGCGAGCGTGCCACCGTGCGGGCGACCGCCCGGGCGACGAGGGCGGCGTAGACGGCGAGGTTCCACGCGAGGATGCCGGCAAGTGGAAAGGCCAGCACGCTCACGTGACGCTCGGGGCCGAAGACGTTCGTCGACGCGCCGGCGACCGCGGCCACCGCGATCGTCGCGAGGACGAAGGCCCCTCGCAACCGTGGTGGGTGCAGCACACGCCTGAGGGCCGGTGCCTCACGCAGCAGGTCGTCCTGCAGGAGGGATGCGCGTTTGCTCAGCCGCGCGAGGTCGTCGGTGGGCCGCGACAGATCGTCGAACGCGCGACGGGTCGCCGCGGCACGCGTCCGCGGTGGCAGCAGCACGCCCTCCTGGTCCGTGTCATCGATGGCCTGGATCAAGAGCAACGTCCGGGCGTCGCCCTCGCTCAACCGCAGGGGGACGGTCATTCGTCCATGGCTCCGGACTCCAGCATATATGGGCTGGGCTCGTACCCCTGGGAGGCCTTGGCGGGGGCGCCGCCGGGCGATCGGGGCGTCAGGGCATCGTGGTGCCGCGCGTCACCACGCGCGCCGAGGCCGCGGGCAACGTCGAGCGCTACACGCGGCTGGGCATGCGGGTGCTCCCGACCAGCTTCGTTCCCCGGATCCCGGCCGGCGCCACGCCCTCCGCCACCCCGATCACGTCGCCCGCGGGTCCAGGGCGTCGCGCAGCCGGTCGCCCACGAGGTTGATCGCCAGCACGGTAAGGAGGATCGCGAGCCCGGGGAGCGTCGGAAGCCACCAGGCGACGGTCACGAAGTCGCGCCCCAGGGAGATCATCTGGCCCCACGTCGGGTAGGCGCGCCCGGACCCCACGCCGAGGAACGACAGCGCCGCCTCCGCCAGGATGGCCTGCGCCACCTGCAGGGTGGACAGCACCACGATCGAGGACACCGTGTTGGGCAGCACGTGCCGGAAGATGATGCGCAGCCGGCCCACCCCGATCGCCCGCGCCGCCTCCACGAACTCCTTCTCGCGCAGCGCCATCACCTCGGCCCGCACGATGCGCGTGTAGCGCTCCCAGCCGGTGAGGCCGAGCACGACGATGATGGTGACGAGACTCGGGCCCAGCGCGGCCACGAAGGCGAGCGCGAGGAGGATCTGGGGAAACGACAGGGTGACGTCGACGATGGTGCCGATGACGGTGTCCACCTTGCCGCCGACGAAGCCGCTGATCAGGCCCGCGGTGACGCCCACGAGGAGGCTGACGACGACCGCCGCCACGCCGACGAGCAGCGAGATGCGGGCGCCGTGGATGATCCGGCTCAGCACGTCACGGCCGACCTGGTCGGTGCCGAGCGGATGCGCGGCGTTGCCCCCGGCCTGCCACACCGGCGGGGTGAAGCGCCGCAGCAGCGTCTGCTTGGCCGGATCGTGGGGCGCCACCCAGGGAGCGGCCAGCGCCGCGCCCACGACGACGAGGAGGATCAGCGTCCCCGCCAGCGCCGCCGGGTTGAAGGCGAACCGGCGCCAGGCGCGCGAGCCGGACGCCACCGGCGCCGACGCGTCGTACGCGAGCGTCTCGCGCGGGAACGTGACGGCCATCAGCGCAGCCGGATCGTCGGGTTCAGGTAGACGTACAGCACGTCCACCAGGAAGTTGACGGTCACGATGATGATCGCGAGCAGGAACACGCCGGCCTGCACGATCGGAAAATCGAGCTGCCGGATCGCCCCGACGATCAGGCGCCCGACGCCGGGGACCGCGAACACCGTCTCCGTCAGCACGGCCCCGCCGAGCAGGAGCCCGAACTGCAGGCCGATCACGGTGACGATCGGCAGCGCCGCGTTCCGCAGCGCGTGGCGGCAGACCACCAGCCATTCCGACACCCCCTTGGCCCGGGCCGTCCGCACGTAGTCGAGGTTGATGACCTCCAGCATGCTAGAGCGAACGAGCCGCATGAACAGCGGCATGGTGAAGGCGCCCAGGGTCACCGCCGGCAGCACCATCGACGCCCACGACTCCCAGCCGGAGACCGGCAGCAGCCGCCACTGCACCGCGAAGAGCAGCATGAGCATGATGCCGATCCAGAACACCGGCATGGACTGCCCGAGGAAGACGACCACCGTCGCCACGTGGTCCAGGAGCGTGTTGCGCCGCACGGCGCTGTAGATGCCGACGGGCAGGGCGACCGCGAGCGCCAGCAGGACGGCGAGGCAGGTGAGCGCGAGCGTCGTCGGCATGCGCTCGATGACGAGGGCGAACGCCGGCTCGCGGTGGAAGAACGAGTTGCCGAAGTCGCCACGCGTCGCGTTGGCGACGAAGCGGACGAACTGCGTCGGCAGCGGATCGGAGAGTCCCAGCGCCTCCCGGAGCATGGCGCGATCGGCCTCGGGCGCCTCCGGCATGATCAAGGCCACCGGGTCGCCGCTGGCGTGGAGGATGGCGAAGGTGACGAGGGAGACGCCGATGCAGACGACGACGAACCGAAGGAGGCGCCGCACCAGGAACGCCGACACGGCGCCTCCTCCCTCAGCGCCTCAGTTCTGCGGCTTGGCCGCGAAGAGCCACAGCCACTCGTCGGGGCGCGCCTCGTAGGCGACCTTGCGGGAGATGCCGAGCGTGTCGTTCTGCGTCCACAGGAAGACCGACGGCGCCTCCTCGCGGAGCATGGCCTGGATCCGCGCGTAGATCTGCTTGCGTCGGGGCTGGTCGACGATCGAGCGAGCCTCGTCGACGAGCTTGTCGAGACCCTCCACCCGCGCGTAGTGCTTGCCGATCCAGCCGCCGGGCTCGGTGTGATAGAGCGGGTGCAGCACGGCGTCGGCGTCGAACACGGAGTAGTTGCCCCAGCTGCCGTACGCGCCGTTGGCCGCCTTGCCCTCCCCCTGGAAGAACTTGTTCCAGGCCGGGCCCGGGTCCCACATCTTCACGGTCGTCCGGAGCCCGACCTCCGTGAACATCTGGCCCAGGGCCTCGAAGTGCGGGCGCCAGTCCACCGCGGCGCTGTGCAGGGTGATGTCGACGCCGTTCGGGTAGCCGGCCTGGGCGAGCAGCTCCCTGGCCTTCTTCGGATCGTACGTGTACGGCTGCACGGACGGATCGTGCCCGAAGGCGGCCGGCTGGACGACCGTGGCCACCTGCTGCCCCAGGCCTGCCATCATCTTCTGGATCATCGCCTGCCGGTCGATGGCGTAGTTGGCGGCCTGGCGGGCGGCCTTCTTGTCGAACGGCGCGCTCCGCATGTCGAGCATGATGTAGTGCACGCGCAGGATCGGCGTCGTGCTGATGCGCGTCAGCGGATGGGCCTTGAGGTCGGGGAGGAGATCGGCGTTGACGTTGCGGATGATGTCGACGCCGCCCGTCTTGAGCTCGGCCACCGAGGTCGCCACCTCGGGGATCGCTCGGAAGACGAGGTGCTTGAACGCCGGCTTCCCGCGCCAGTGCTGGTCGAAGGCCTCCAGCCGGATGTGCTGGTCGCGCTTCCACTCCACGAGCTTCCAGGGGCCGGTGCCCACGGCGGCCGTGCTGCCGAACGCCTCGTCACCCACCTTCTCGAGGTGCTTCCTGGGGACGATGGGGAAGAACACCAGGCGCTCGAGCAGCAGGGGGAAGGGCTTGTCGGTGAACAGGTGGATCGTGTCCGGGTTGACGATCCTCACTTCCTTGATCGCCCGCACGTTGCCGTACTGGGGCGACTTCTTCTTCTCCTTGCCCGGCTCCAGCACCCGGTCGAAGGAGAACTTCACGTCCTCGGCGGTCATGGTCGAGCCGTCGTGGAACTTGACGCCCTTGCGGAGCTTGAACTCCCACGTCGTGTCGTTCAGCGCCTTCCACGACAGGGCCAGCGAGGGCTCGAACTCGAGCTTGGCGGAGCGGTGCAAGAGCGAGTCGAACATGTTGATGTTGACCAGGATGCCGACCCGCTCGAAGTGCATGTGGGGGTCCAGGGTCGGCGCGTGCGACGGCAGCGCGACGGTGAGCGTGTCCTTGCCCTGCGCGGCAACGCCGGTCGGCATGGCGACGAGCGCGGCGAGAGCCAGGGTCAGAAGGCCGGGGAACCAACGCCTCATAAGGGTATCCTCCTTCGAACTGTGCGACGGGACGGCAGCGGCCCGGGCGAATGTGGAGGGACGATACACCAGCCCCGGGGGAAAGGTAAAGCCAATGCTAGAATCCGGCCTGCCGTGATCCCGCTGACCGGCTACACCGACCGGCTCTCGGCCGCGGCCGGCGAGCGTCTCGCCTTCAAGATCTCGAGCGCCGCGGCCGGTCCCTATCGCGCCAGCCTGGCGCGCGTGGTGCACGCCGATCCCAACCCGGCCGGGCCCGGCGTGAAGGTCGAGGACCTCGTTCATCGCTTTGCCATCGAGCGGCCCTCGCGCGTGCAGCCGATCGCGCTGGGCTCCCACGCGCGCGTCGACGGTGCCGCCGCGCTGCGCACCGCCGGCCCGCTCACCGTGACCGCCCTGGTCTGGCCGACGCTGGCCCGCGGCGAGCAGTGCGTGGTCTCGCGCTGGGACGAGGCGGGCGGCGCGGGGTGGGCGCTGTCGGTGGGCCCCGGCGGCGTCACCGCGCGCGTCGGCGTTCCCGGCGGCGCGCCGCTCGCGCTCGCCACGGCGCGCCCCCTGACGCTTCGCCGGTGGTACCGGGTCTGGCTGGTGGCCGACCCGGAGGCGGACACGCTGCGCGCCGGCCACGCCTCGCTCGCCGGCGGCGCCCGGGGCGAGCGCCACGAGGTGACGGCGCCGTTGCCGCGCGGCGCCCGGCTCGACGCGGCGGTCCCGCTGCTGCTCGGCGCGCGCCTGGCGCCCGACGCGTGCGAGCACTTCAACGGCAGGATCGAGGACCCCATGCTGCTCGCCGTCGCGGCAGCGGCGCCGGAGGCGCTGGTGCTCGATCCCCTGCTGCCGCCCGACGGCTTGGTGGCGGGCTGGGACTTCTCGCAGGGCATCGAGGGGCTCGACGTCGTCGACGTCGGCCCCCACCGGCTCGGCGGGCGGCTGGTCAACCTGCCCACCCGCGCGGTCACCGGCGCCCGCTGGACGGGACGCGAGATGTGCTGGCGGCACGCGCCGCGCGAGTACGCGGCCATTCACTTCCACGACGACGACCTCCACGACGCCGGCTGGGCGACCGACTTCGAGTTCACGGTGCCCGAGGACCTGCCGAGCGGCGCCTACGTCATGCGCCTGGCCGCCGAGGGCCACGCGGACGAGCTGCCGTTCTACGTGCGCCCGCCCCGCGGACGTCCGGGGGCGGACGTGCTCTTCATCGCGTCGACCTACACCTACCAGGCCTACGCCAATCACGCCCGCAGCAGCCTGGACGACGCCTTCCGCGCGCGCATCGCCGCCTGGGGCGCCTACCCGCACAACGCGGACGATCATCCCGAGTACGGCCGGTCGACCTACAACCGGCACCGCGACGGCAGCGGCATCTGCTACTCCTCGCGGCTGCGTCCGGTGCTGACCTTCCGGCCGCGCTATCTCACCTTCCACGACGCGCGCGGCTCGGGCCTGCGTCACTACCCGGCCGACACGCACCTGCTCGGCTGGCTCGACGCGCAGGGCATCCGCCACGACGTCGTCACCGACGAGGACGTCGACGCCGAGGGCTCGGCCCTGCTCGCTCCCTACGCGACCGTGCTGACCGGCTCCCACCCCGAGTACCACACCGCCCGCACGCTCGACGCCCACGCGGGCTACCTCGACGGCGGCGGGCGCCTGATCTACCTCGGCGGCAACGGCTTCTACTGGCGCATCGCCACCAGCCCGGCCGTGCCCGGCGTCCTCGAGGTGCGGCGCGCCGAGGGCGGCATCCGGACCTGGGACGCCCAGGTGGGCGAGTACTATCACGCGCTCGACGGCGCCTACGGCGGGCTCTGGCGGCGCAACGGGCGGCCGCCGCAGCAGCTCGCCGCCGTCGGCTTCTCGGCGCAGGGGCTGTTCGAGGGCTCGTACTATCGCCGCCAGCCCGGCGCCGACGACCCCCGGGCCGCGTGGATCCTCGACGGGGTCAAGGACGACATCATCGGCGATTTCGGACTGTCGGGCGGAGGCGCGGCGGGGTTCGAGCTCGACCGGGCCGACCCGCGACTCGGCACGCCCGCCGGCGCGATCACGATCGCCAGCTCCGAGGGGCACGGCCCGAGCTTCATCGTGGTCCCCGAGGAGCTGCTCTCCCACATCTCGACCGTCACGGGCGATCCGCCCGCCCGCCTGCTGCGGGCGGACATGACCTACGCCGAGCTGCCCGGCGGCGGCGCCATCTTCGCCGTGGGGTCCATCACCTTCTGCGGCAGCCTGTCGCACAACCGCTACGACAACAACGTCTCGCGCATTCTCGAGAACGTGATCGACCGCTTCCGGATGCGGCGGTGACCGGCCGCATCGGCGGCAGGACCACCGGGCTGCCCTCGCCGCCGATGAGATAGTGCAGTCGCACTCCGTTGACCGCCCTCCCCTTTCCTTGTCGCTGTTGACGCGCTCAGCCCGGCAACATCCCGCGCGTCCGGGTCGGCAGCCGGTAGACGCTGGTGCGCGCCGTCACGTAGAGGACGCTGCCGTCCTCGCCCCAGCCCAGGTTCGCCGGCAGCTCCGGCAGGACGATCCGCCCGAGCAACGCGCCGTCCGGCCGGCACACCCAGACGCCGCCCGGCCCCGTGCAGAACACGTGGCCGTGCACGTCCACCTTGAGGCCGTCGGGCACGCCGGGATCCTCCGACGCCATGTCGAGCAGGATGCGGCTGCCGGTCAGGGTGCCGTCCGGCCGCACGTCCAGCGCGCGGATATGCTTGTGGGCCGAGTCGTCGACGTAGAGGACGGATTCGTCGGGCGAGAAGGCCAGGCCGTTGGGCAGCGCGAAGTCGTCCACCAGCAGGTGAAGGGTTCCGTCGGGCGAGATCCGGTACACGCCGTGACACGGCTGCTCCTTGCCCTCGATCGGCCTGGTCCACCAGCCCGCGGGCCGCACCGTGCCCGGCGCGACAGGCCGAACGCCGTACGGCGGGTCGGTGAAATAGATGGAACCGTCGGACCTGACCACGATGTCGTTGGGGCTGTTGAGCCGCTTGCCCTGGAACTGCTCGGCCAGGACGGTGCGCGTGCCGTCGTCGGCGACGCGGGCCACGCGGCGGCCGTCGTGCTCCGCCGCCAGCACCCGGCCCTGGCGGTCCAGCGTCAGGCCGTTGGACGTGCCCGTGGCGAAGGTGGTCAGCTCCGGGCCCTCCGGCAGCCGGCGCCAGCGCACGATGCGCTTGTTCGGGATGTCGCTGAAGAGCAGCGCGCCACCGCGCCACACCGGCCCTTCGGTGAAGCCGAGCCCGCCGGCGATGCGGTCGAGGGGCGCGTCGGAGGCGACGAGATCGTGGAGACCCGGGTCGTGAGCTTCGAGCGGTGCCATGAGACCTCCTCAGGGGTGTGACGGTTCGAGCGGGATGATCGGCAGGACGATCCGGGATGCGCGGCCGCGCTCGTGGAACACGGTGTTGTCGGCGACGACGCGGCGACGCTCGCGCCCGATCGGCTCGCCCGTGTTGGGGTTGACGTCGAACCGGGGGTGGTTCGAGCTGGAGATGTCCAGGCGGATCCGGTGGCCGGGCACGAAGAGGTTGCTCGTCGGGTACAGCGTGATGGTGACCTGGACGGGAACGCCCGGCGTCGCGAGCTCCCCGCGCTCGCGGCCGTTGCGATAGCGCAGGCGGGCGATGCTGTCGGTCAGGTTGAGCGCGTAGCCGAGCGGATGCCACGGGCTCGGCGGATAGACGTCGACGAGCTTGGCCGTGAAGTCGGTGTCCGCCGCGGATGTCGCGACCCACAGGACGACCTCGATGGGCCCGGTCACCTCGGTCGGCTCCCGCAGAGGCTCCGTCTGAAAGACGAGGACGTCGGGGCGGGAGCCGAGCGGCAGGTACGGCGGGCGGCAGCCATGAAAGGCCGGCCCCTCGCGCTGGTCGAAGCCGCCCGGGGCCATGACGTCCGCCGTCCGCTCGCCCCGCCCGGCGTAGCTCGGATCCGCGATGCCGGCCGGCAGCGGCAGCACGTCGCGCAGCGACGAGACGTTGCCGCCGATGGACGGCACCGGGTGGGCGGGATCGAAGCTGTAGGCGGTGGACGAGCGCTCCTCGCGCGGCGGCTCGGGACGGAGCGACCCGTCGCCGTGCAGGTGGAATTCGGTGAATCGCGTGCGCGCCAGCGGCCACTCGCGCTCGTCGCGCCAGCGCCCGCCGTGCACGAGCCGGCCGGCGCCCGAGCGCCGCCCCGAGCCACCGCCCATCACGAAGATGCGCAGCGGCGCCTCGCCGTCCAGGCCGTTGTCCACGCCGCGCAGCCACCGGTCGAACCAGCGCAGATGCACCTCGTCGAAGCTCGGCAGCGCCGCCTCGCGCCCGAACTCCACGTCGCCGGCGTGGGACAGCTCCGCGGTCCTCGCCCCGTGCGTCCACGGGCCGACGAGCGCGCGAACCGTCCGCCGCCCGCCCGCCTGGAGGCCGACGAAGTTCTGGAAGGTCGCCCGCGTGTACGAGTCGTACCAGCCGCCCACGAAGAGGATCGGCATGTCGGGGAACCGGTCCCAGTGCAGCCGCGGGTTGAGGCTCGGGTGCTTCCAGTAGTCGTCGTAGTCCGCGCGGGTGAGGATCTCCAGCGCCCATTTCTCGTAGGGCGGCACCAGCGCGAGCTGGGTCTGGCCCGGCCGGATGGGCATGCGCTGGAGCCAGTCCGAGAACGGCGGGGCGCCCACGTTGAGCGCGGGCGTGACGGCGGGCGAGGTCTCGAGCGCGGCCCGGGTGTTGTACGCCGAGTGCCAGAAAGCCCAGGCGAGGAAGCGCAGCTCGAGGGCGCCGCCGTGCCGGACCGAGCTCTCGTGGGCATCGGCGCCGCTCATGTTCGGCACCATCGTCGCGAGGCCCTCGGGCCCCAGCGCGGCCATGGCGGTCTGCGTCCAGCCCGACCACGAGGTGCCGAAGGAGCCCACCGTCCCGTTCGCCCACTCCCGGCGGCGGATCCACGCGATCGTGTCGGCGCCGTCCTCGGCCTCGGGCGCCAGGAAGTTCACCTCGCCCTCGGAGCGGAAGCAGCCGCGGCAGTCCTGGTTGACCACCACCCAGCCGCGCGCGGCGAACCAGCGGCACTGGCCGAGCGTGGCCTCGGTCTCCGTCTTGTTGTAGGGCGTGCGATGCAGGAGGACCGGGCGCCGATCGGACACGGGCCGCCCGTCGCGGGCCGGACGATAGACGTCGGTGGCCAGGCGCACGCCGTCGCGCATGGGCACCGGCACGTTCTCGGTCAGGTGCACGTCGAACTCGGGGCGCGACACCCGGGCGGCGGGATCGAGCGGCTTCATGTCGGACGATGGCTCCTGTGGGGGTGGCAGGGTCAGTGGCTCACGAGTCCCGGCGCGATAGTAACCCGATCGCCGCTCGGGCCGGCGTGAGTGCTACCCTACGCCGGTCGCAGGCGGGGACACTCTCGGATCCGGAGGAGGCCGCATGACCACGGTGGAGACAGCGCGCGGGCCGGTGGCCACGGCCGAGCTGGGGCCGACACTGATGCACGAGCACGTCGTCACGCGCTCGCCGGGGGTGCAGGAGAACTGGCCCCATCTCTGGGACCGGGCGGCCATCCTCGACCTCGCCGAGCGCAAGCTGGCCGACCTCCACGGCCGGGGCATCCGGACGATCGTGGACCTGACCACCGTCGATCTCGGGCGCGACATCGACCTCATCGCCGGCGTGGCCCGGCGCTCGCGCGTCCACATCGTCGTGGCCACCGGCGTCTGGTGGATGCCCCAGCGGTACTTCAGCGCCCACGGCGTGGACGCGGTGGCCGACCTGTTCATCCGCGACATCACCCAGGGCATCGGGACGAGCGGCGTCAAGGCGGCCATCATCAAGTGCGCCACCGACACCGCCGGCGTGACGCCGGTGATCGACAACATCCTGCGCGCGGCCGCGCGGGCCCAGCGGGCGACCGGGGTGCCGATCTCGACCCACACCTGGGCCGCGGGCCGGACCGGCGAGATGCAGCAGGCGATCTTCGCGCAGGAGGGAGTGGACCTCGGCCGCGTGATCATCGGCCACAGCGGCGACAGCAAGGACCTGGGCTACCTGCGCGGCCTGATGGAGCGGGGCAGCACGATCGGGATGGACCGCTTCGGCCTCGAGAACTTCCTGCCGACGGCGAAGCGGGTGGAGGTGCTCGCCCGGCTCTGCGCCGAGGGCTACGCGGGCCGGATGGTCCTCTCGCACGACGCCAACTGCTGGACCGACATGCTCTCCGAGGACGACAAGCGCCGGACGCGCCCGCTCTGGCACTACAACCACATCCCCGACGACATCCTCCCCGCCCTCCGCAAGGCGGGCGTGAGCGAGGACCAGATCGAGCAGATGCTCGTGCGCAACCCGCGCGCGATCTTCGAGGCGCGGAAGGGAGGCGACGCGTGACGCCGGTCATCCTGGGCACGGGCGCCTATCGCTACGAGGTCGTGGACAACTGGGCGAAGCTGCCGCCCGGGCGCGAGTTCAACGCCGACGTCGCCGCGGTCGGGGTGGACGCGCAGGACCGCGTCTACGCGTTCAACCGCGGCGCGCACCCGATGGTCGTCCTCGACCGCGACGGCAACTTCCGGCGCTCGTGGGGCGAAGGGGTGTTCCGCCGGGCGCACGGTGTGCACATGGCGCCCGACGACACGCTGTGGCTGACCGACGACGGGGACCACACCGTCCGCCACTGCACGCTCGACGGCAAGGTGCTGCTGACGCTCGGCATCCCCGGCGCGCCGCAGCCGTACATGAGCGGCGAGCCGTTCCACCGCTGCACGCACACGGCGCTCTCGCCGCAGGGCGACCTCTACGTCGCCGACGGCTACGGCAACGCGCGCGTGCACAGGTTCGCGCCGGACGGCACCCGGCTCTCCTCGTGGGGCGAGCCGGGCACCGATCCCGGCCAGTTCAACATCCCGCACAATATCTGCTGCGACCTCGACGGCTGGGTCTACGTGGCCGACCGCGAGAACCACCGCATCCAGGTGTTCGACGGCACCGGGCGGTTCGAGACGCAGTGGGTGAACATGCACCGCCCGTCCGGGCTGTTCCTGGAGCGCGGCGCCTCCCCGCGCTTCTACGTCGGCGAGATCGGCGGCGGCCTCGGCGTCAACTTCGACATGCCCAACATCGGCCCGCGGGTGAGCATCTACGGCGAGAAGGGCGAGCTGCTGGCGCGGCTGGGCCGGCGCCCGGCCGGCCTGGAACCGGGCCAGTTCATCTCCCCGCACGGCCTGGCCGTCGACTCGCGCGGCGACATCTACGTCGGCGAGGTCTCGTACACCAACTGGGGCAACCGGTACAGGGGCCAGCCGCCACCGCCCCCGGGGCTGCGCAGCCTCCAGAAGCTGGTGAAGGTGCCCTGACCGTCCGCATCCATCGACATTGACGGCGGCGGTCGGGCCCTCTAGGCTGGCGACCATGGCCCAGGCGCCGCTGACACTCCGGCGCTGGAAGCGCGCCGAGTACGAGCGGCTCGTCGATCTCGACGTGTTCCGCGGCGACCCCGTCGAGCTCATCGGCGGGCAGCTCGTCGTCGCGGAGCCGCCGGGAAGCTATCACGTCACCGCGGTCGGCATGATCGACGACCGGCTCAGGGCCGCGTTGCCGCCGGGCTGGATCGTGCGGTCGCAGGCGCCCCTGGCGCTCGACGACGAGTCGGCGCCCGAGCCCGACCTGGCCGTGGTTCGCGGAACGCGGGCCGACTACCGCGACGCTCACCCCGCGCTTCCCGCGCTGATCGTCGAGGTGGCCGACTCGAGTCTTGCCTTCGACCGGGAGCACAAGGGCAGCCTCTACGCCCGCGCCCGAGCGCAGGACTACTGGATCGTCAACCTGGTCGATCGGGTGCTCGAGGTCTACCGCGATCCGGGCCCGGATCCGACCGCGCCCTACGGCTGGCGATACCGATCGGCGCAGAGGCTGGCGCCGGCGAGCACGGTCGCGCCGCTGGCCCTGCCGTCCGTGAGGCTCACGGTCGCCGAGCTGCTGCCATAGCTCGCCCTCGTGCCTGCCACGCGACGACGGAAGGCAACGACGGCCGGCGTGGCCGACCTCGAGGCGTTCTCCAAAGAGGTTGCGACCTGGATACAACGACAGGAGGCGTGATGACCCGGCCGGTGACGCTGAAGGTCTTCTCCGACTACGTCTGACCCTGGTGCTACCTCAGTACCGTGCGTATTGAGAAGCTCCGGGCCGAGCACGACGTGAAGGTCGAGTGGGTGCACTTCCCCCTGCACCCGGACACCCCGGCGGAAGGCCGCTCGCTGGCCGACCTGTTCGCGGGGCGCAACGTGGACCCCAAGGCCATGCACGCCCAGATGAAGGCGCGCATGGACGCCGAGGGCCTGCCCTACGGCGATCGGACGATGACCTACAACAGTCGCCTGGCCCAGGAGCTGGGCAAGTGGGCCGACACGCAGCCGGGCGGCGAGGCCCTCCACGATGCGCTGTTCCGCGCCTACTTCGTGGAGGCGCGCGACATCTCCCAGCCCGCCGTCCTCCTGGACGTCGTCGAGCGCCTGGGCCTGTCGGTGGACGGCGCGCGCGAGGTGCTGGAGCAGCGGACGTTCAAGGCTGCCATCGATGCGGACTGGGAGATCTCGCGCCGTATCGGCGTGACCGGCGTGCCGACGTTCGTCGCCGGCCGCCACGGCGTCGTCGGCGCGCAGCCGTACGAGGTGCTGGAGCAGCTCGTGAAGAGAGCCGCGTCGCCGAGCGAGGCCGAGGGCTAGCGCGGACTATTCACGAACGGCGACACACACCGCCGGGCCGGCCCTGGGGGTGGGTGCGTGGGTTCCGGGAGCCGCCAGCCGTTCCGCGCAATTCCGGCCGCTGCGCCTGCTGAGGTTTGGTGAGTTCGGCGCGCGAGACGGTTAGACCATCGAGGCCAACGGAACGCCGGCGGCCCCCGGAACCCACGCACCCACTCCCCAGGGCCCGCGCGAGGCGCACCATGGCGTTCCCGAATAGTCCGCGCTAGGAAGGTCAGCGGGCGGCCGGCGACGCCGCCTGGCCCGACCGGGGCTCGGCCTGGGTTCGAGCCGCGCGCTCGCGGGGCAGCCCCAGCGCCACGAGGACGCCCAGGACGTTGCCCCCGGCGGCGATCAGGACTGCCGTGGCATAGCCCTGGGTCAGGTCGAACAGGCGGCCGGCGGCGATCGGCAGGACGACGGCGGCGGCGCACCACGCCAGGTAGATCCGGCTGGCCATGCGCCCGTACAGCGCCCGCCGCCAGTAGACGGCCACCGCCGCCGCCGTGACGCCGGAGATCAACCCGTAGCCCAGTCCCACCAGCGCCAGCGCGAGCACGGACACGCCGGGGCCCGGCCACAGCGTCAGCGCCACGTTGCCCGCGAGCGCGACGGCGTGGGCGCCGGCAGCCAGCGTGGGAATGCTCAGCCAGTCGACCATCCAGCCGCCCGCCAGCCGGGCGGCGGCGATCGTGCCGGCGATGAACGTCGTGCCATAGACCGCCAGCGCGGTCGCGCCGCCGTAGGCCGTGATGATGCCGGCAGCCTGGCTGAGCACCATCAGCCCGGCGGACGCCGCCAGGAAGAAGACGAGCCACAGCCGCCAGAACACCGTCCGGCGTCGCTCTCGAGCGTCCGGCACCGCGGCCGCGCCGGCCGCCGCCAGCGTGACGCCCGACTGCGCGATCAGCCACGCGCTCGTCGCGCCGGTGACGGCCAGCGCGGTCGCGAGTCCGCCGAGCGTCACGCGGACGCCCAGCTCGCGGACGGCCCACCCGAACAGGGGCGCGGCGATCATGGCGCCGGCCGGGTACAGCGCCACGACGTAGCCGTTCACCAGGCCGTGGCGGCGCGTCACCGCCAGGTTCACGGCCTGCTGCACGAGGATGTAGGCCGCGCCGCCGCCGACGCCGAAGAGCACGCCGTAGCCGAGCGCGAGCTGAACCAGGCCGCCCGCCGTGGCGGCGAGCGCGATGCCCAGGCTGCTCGCGACCGCGCAGCCCAGCAGCAGCGCCGGGGTGGACGCGAGGCCGTAGACGTGGGGCGCGAGGTTCATGCCGGCGCCGAACCCGGCGGCGGCGAGGGCAAAGACGAGCGCGAGGTCGGCGCGGCTCAGCGCCAGCAGGGTCTCGAGCGGTTTCAGGAACACGCTGAACGCGTAGAGCGAGCCGAGCGGCAGGTTGAGCGCGGTGGCTGCCGCGACCGCCCGCCACGGACGCTGCCGGAGGCCGGCGTCACTCACGATGGCGGGCAGAGTATACTCCGCGCATCCCGACATGCTCCCGACACCGGGCTTCCATCACCTCCACCTGAACTCGGTCGACCCCGATGCCGCGATCGACTTCTACGTCCGGCAGTTTCCCAGGTCCGCGAAGACGAGCTGGGGCGGCCTGCCGGCGCTCGCGGCGCCGACCGACGTCCTCGTTCTCTTCACCCGCGTCGCCACGCCACCCGCGACGTCGCCGCCGACCGCGATCTGGCACTTCGGCTGGCACGTCGCCGACACGCGCGCGAGTCTCGAGACCTACACGAGCAGGCCGGACGTCGCGCTCCTGCCGCTCTACACGACGGACGAGGGCGGCTCCGTGTGGATCAGCAGCGACTCCTGGCCCGGCACCGGCGGCGTCCCGGGCCGGACGAAGGCGCAGATCGCCGAGGCCAGGGCCGGCGGCATCCGGCCCACGCGCGCCGGCGGCTTCGGCTACATGCGCGGTCCGGACGGCGCCCTCGTGGAGTACGCGGGCAACCACCCGGCCGAGCGCTTCAACCACGTGCACCTGTACCAGGACGACCCCTTCTGCGCGCAGCTCTGGTATCAGAAGCACCTCGACGCGCCGGTCTTCGCCGGGCGCACCAGCCCCACGCCGCTGACCGAGGTCACCTGCACGGTGCCGCGCGGGCCCGAGCCGAGCTGGCCGGCGCTCGACCGGGAGGGGATGTTCCGTGTGCCGTCGGCCGCGGTGGTCTTCGGTGACGTGGCGCTGCCCTGGTACATGCGCCAGGACGACCGCGCGCTCGCGAGCACGCGCGGGCACCTCTGCGATCACATCGCGCTCAGCGTCACCGACCTCGACGCCTGGGTGGCCAAGCTGCGCCGCGAGGGCGTCACGTTCCTCGAGCCGCCCTACCGGCTGGGCGACACACGCGCGGTGATGATCGAGGGCCCGAGCCGCGAGGCGGTTGAGCTGGTCGAGATCCCGGCGTGACCAGCCCCTTCGTCCCTGGACCGCCGGTGCACGTCCCCGGCGCGCCGGCCGGTCCTCTCGCCGGCCTGACGTTCGCCGCCAAGGATCTCTTCGACGTCGCCGGCCAGCCGACGGGCGGCGGCAACCCGGACTGGGCGCGGCAGCACCCGATCCCCACGCGTCATGCGTGGGCGGTGCAGCGCCTGCTCGACGCCGGCGCGACGCTGATCGGCAAGACCATCACCGACGAGGTCTCGCTCGGCATCCTCGGCGAGAACCCGTTCGACGGCACGCCGCCGAACCCGCGCGCCCCCGACCGGGTGCCCGGCGGCTCCTCGTCGGGCTCGGCCTCGGCCGTCGCCCAGGGGCTCTGCGACACCGCGCTCGGCACCGACACCGGCGGCTCGGTGCGCGTGCCCGCGAGCTTCTGCGGCCTCTACGGCATCCGGCCCACCCACGGCCGGCTCGACCTCGCCGGCATGATGCCGCAGGCGCCCAGCTCCGACACGACCGGCTGGTTCGCGCGCGACGCCGCCACCTTCGCGCGCGTCTCCGAGGTGCTGCTCGGCGAGCCGATCCCGGCCGCCCTGCCCGCCACGCTCGTGGTGGCGGTGGACGCCTTCGGCCTGGCGGACGCCGAGACGGCCGCCGCGCTGCAGCCGATGGTGCGCGCGCTGTCCATGCTGGTGGGCTACGTGCGCGAGGATCTCCTGGCGCCGCCCGGGCTGTCCGTGTGGTCGCGCGCCCAGCGCACGCTGCAGCCCTCCGAGGCGTGGCTCACGTTCAAGGACTGGCTCGATCGCGACAACCCGCGCCTGCAGTTCAGCGTCGCCCGGGGCCTGGCCCTCGCCGCCGCCATCCCCGAGAGCGACCGGCAGTGGGCCGCGCTGATGCGCGCGGAGGCGCGCGCCCGCCTGGCTTGGCTCGTCCCGCCCGGGGCGATCCTGTGCATGCCGACGACGCCGTTCCCGGCGCCGCGCACGGGGCTCTCGCTGGCGGCGCTCGAGCCGCTGCGCGCGCGCATCGGCTGCCTGACCGCGCACGGGGGCCTCACCGGCGTGCCGCAGGTGAGCGTGCCGGGCGCGACGGTGGACGGGCTGCCGGTGGGCCTGTCCATCGTCGGCGCGCGCGGCAGCGACGCGACGCTGGTGGCGGTCGCCGGCGCCCTGGAGGCTCGCCGATGACCGACCTGACGCCCAACATCCCCGCGGTGGTGGCGGAGGTGCGCGCCCTGTTCGAGCGGTACGAGCAGGCGCTGGTGGACAAGGACGTGGCGGTGCTCGACGCGACGTTCTGGGACAGCCCGCACACCGTCCGCTACGCGCTGCACGAGAACGGCTACGGGTTCGGCGAGATCCACGCCCACCGGGTGGCGCGGCCGCCCGGGGCGGGCATCAAGGAGAAACGCATCCGCCTGGAGATCCTCACGCTCGGCCGCGACCTCGCCACCGTGAACCTCGAGTTCACGGTGCGCGGGCGCGACCTGATCGGCCGCCAGAGCCAGACGTGGGTGCGCTTTCCGGATCTCGGCTGGAAAGTGGTGAGTGCGCACGTCTCGACCAAGAACGAGACGCCCCTGTGGTGAGCGGGCGGCGGCTCAACGTCCGGAGGAACCGCGAGTGAACGACGGACTGACCGCCCAGACCGTGGAGCTGCTGCAGCAGCTCATCCGCAACCGGTGCGTGAACGACGGCACCGTCGCCTCCGGCCAGGAGGTGCGCACCACCGACGTGCTGCGCGCCTACCTGGACGGCAGCGGGCTCGACCTCGCGGTCTTCCAGCCCGACGGCGCTCCCGGCCGCACCAGTCTCGTCGCCCGCATCGAGGGCAGCGACCCGGCCGCGCCGACCCTGTGCCTGATGGGCCACACCGACGTCGTGCCCGTCACCCCCGAGCACTGGACCCGCGACCCATTCGGGGGCGAGCTGGTGAACGGCGAGGTCTGGGGCCGCGGCGCGGTCGACATGCTGAACCTCACCGCCTCCCAGGCCGTGGCGCTCAAGGCGCTGGCCCGCCAGGGCTGGCGGCCCCGGGGCACGCTCGTCTACCTGGCGTGCGCCGACGAGGAGGCCGGCGGCGCGCTGGGCGCCGGGCACGTGTGCAAGCGGCACTGGGACGCGCTGCGGGCCGATTACCTGCTGACCGAGAACGGCGGCACCGTCAGCGCGCACGGCAGCGAGCTGAGCGTCACCGTGCACGTCGGCGAGAAGGGCGTGGCCTGGCGCCGCCTGCGCGTCAAGGGCACGCCCGGCCACGGCTCGATGCCCTACGGCGCCGACAATGCGCTGGTCAAGGCCGCCCACGTGATCAGCCGCCTGGCGGAGTACCGGCCGGCGCCCTACGTCAGCGACCTGTGGAGCGGCTTCGTCCGCTCGCTCGACCTCGATCGCGAGGTGAAGGCCGCCCTGGTCGATCCCGCTCGCGTCGACGAGGCCATCGCCCGGCTCCCCGCGCCGCTGGCCAGGCTGGCGTGGTCCAACACGCACACCACGTTCTCGCCGAACCTGTGCCGCGGCGGGGTCAAGACCAACGTCATCCCCGACGTCGTCGACATCGAGGTCGACATCCGCACCATCCCCGGGGACAGCGAGGACGAGGTGAAGCGGCACCTCGACAAGGCCCTCGGCGACGTGTCGGACGAGGTGATCGTCGACAAGCTCTTCTCCAAGCAGGCCTCGGTGTCGCCGACCGGGACCCCGCTCTGGGACGTGCTGGGTCGGGTCGTCGACGCGCACTATCCCGGCGCGAAGCTGCTCCCGCGCCTGATCGTCGGATTCACCGACGCGCCCTACTTCCGCGAGCACGGCGCCGTCGCCTACGGCTTCGGCCTGTTCTCGCGGGCCCTGACGGCCGAGGCAATGGCCGACCGCTTCCACGGCAACGACGAGCGCATCGACGTGGCGTCGCTCGCGCTCACGACCCAGGCCTGGCTCGACACCTGCGAGCTGTTCCTCGGGTAGCGGGGGCGTCGGCGGGCGCCCGGGTCCATGCCGATTCCTTCCGACGCGCTGCTCCTCGTGGCGCTCGTGATCTTCGCCGGGTACCTGGTCTTCGGCGTCACCGGATTCGGCGCCTCGCCGATCACGATTCCCGTCCTCGTCCACGTCCTGCCGCTGGTGTTCGTGCTCCCGCTGGCCGCGATCCTCGACCTCGGCTCGGGCCTGGCGCTGGGGGTGCGCACGCGCCGGCAGGCCGACACCCGCGAGCTCTTGATCCTCGTGCCGTTCACGCTCGCCGGCCTCATTCTGGGCGTGACGCTGCTCGTGAGCCTGCCGCGTGAGGCGACGCTGCTGGCGCTGGGGCTGTTCGTGTGCGGGTACGCGATGTACGTGATGCTGCGCCGGGAGACGGCGCGGAGATTGACGCGGTGGTGGGCGGCGCCCGCGGGGATCGTCGGCGGGGTGGTGGGCGCCCTGTTCGGCATGGGTGGTCCGCCGTACGTCGCCTACATCGCCGGCCGCGTCCCCGACCCGGCGGCGCAGCGCGCGACGATCTCCCAGATGGTGATCCTGAACGTCGGCTTGCGCGTCCTGGCGTTCGCCCTCGCCGGACTTCTGGCCTCCCGCGCGCTCTGGGTCGCCGTGGCCCTCCTGCTCCCGGTGGCCTGGCTCGGCGTGTGGGTCGGCCATCGGGTGCACGTGCGCCTGGCGTCGGCCGCGGCGGCGCGCATCGTCGGCGCGGTGCTGTTCCTCACCGGCGCCGCCCTCATCGCCCGGAGCTTCTAATGAATCCCCTGAAACGTGGTGACGCCGGGGGCCGGGCGCGGGGGTCGGGGGCGCGCCGTCATGGCGAGCCGTCGTCGCCGTTGCCGCTCCGGGCGCGGCGAGCGAGCCGCCGAGGATTCGACTGGACGGGGCCCCAGCCCCCTCTGGGGGATGGGGGGACCGAGGGAGCCGTGCCCGGAGCGAGTTACGGCGACAGGCGAGCCATGCCGG
>DASWJN010000068.1:0-14878 GCA_036397135.1 Candidatus Methylomirabilota bacterium | reverse complement strand
CCCGCACCCCGCGCCGGCCCCGCCCGCCCACGCCAGTCGGCGTCGCGCCAGCGATTGGCGGTCGGCAGCCCGCCCCGCCTGGAGTACAGGACTGTCAGCCGCTGGTGCTGTGGTGGTGGCCAGCCCTCGCGGCAGGCGTGGGCGGGTGGGGCTTGGCGTGGGGTGCGGGGACCCGTTCCCCGCCGCCCCAGACCGTGCCGAGCGCACCGAAGGAATCCAGCCACAACGACGTCGACGCGGCCTCCCAGCACGTGGTCCCCGCACCCCACGCCAAGCCCCACCCGCCCACGCCGGCGGGCGCGCGCGCTAGCCCCCCGCCGACGCCCCGACCGCGGACCCCCCGAACACCGGGTTGTCGGTGCGGTCGACCATCGCCGCCTCACCCTCGGTCGGCAGGTGCTCGACGTAGTTCTGCGCCGCGTCGATGTCGTGCTCCCACACCTCGCGCGGCAGCTCGTAGAGCACCTCGATCCCGTGGCCGTTCGGGTCGGAGATGTACACGCTGTGGGTCATGCCGTGATTGACCCGGCGGTGGAACACCACGCCCTTGGCCCGCAGGTGCTCGAGCTGCTTGAGCCACATCTCGCGGTCCGGGTAGCAGATCGCGATGTGGTTGAGGCCGATGGCGCGCGGCTTCATGCTCCACGTCCCGTCCGGCGCCGGCGGCGTGGCGTCCTCGATCTCGGCCAGGGCGAGGTCGTGGTGGCTCACGGTGCCGTGCTCGGAGAGGCCGCTGTAGAAGCGCATCTTCAGGCGGCCGGGCTTCGGCTTGAGCGCGGCCACGCACGTGAGGCCGATGACCTCGGTCCAGAAGCGGTGGGACTCTTCCAGGTTGCGGACGTTGAGGACCACGTGATTCACTCCACGGGGCGTCTGGGGCTGAGTGGTCATGGCTTCCTCCGTGACGGAGCTGGTCGCCCGCCGGCCATCGTGGGCCCTATGGTAATACGGAACCGACTCCAGCAGACGGGAGTGCGCTGATGGGACAGTTCGGGATCGGACAGGCAGTGACCCGCTTCGAGGACCGGCGCCTGCTGCGGGGCGGGGGCCGGTATCTCGACGACGTGAACCTTCCCGGCCAGGCCCACGCGGTCGTCGTGCGCTCGGTGCACGCGCACGCGACGGTCCGCGGCCTCGACGTCACGGCGGCCGCCAAGGCGCCGGGCATGCTGGCCGTGTTCACCGGCGCCGACCTGGCCAGGGACGGCCTCGGCACCATGCAGATGACGCTCAAGCGCAAGCGCCCCGACGGCTCGCCGATGTTCGCGCCGCCCCACCGGGGCCTGGCCCAGGACCGCGTCCGCTACGTGGGCGACCCGATCGCCCTGGTCGTGGCCGAGACCCGGGCCCAGGCCGAGGATGCCGCCGACCTGCTCGTGATCGACTACGCGCCGCTGCCCTCGGTCACCTCGACCGCCCAGGCGATCGGCGGCCCGCCGGTCTGGGACGACTGCCGCGACAACGTCTCCAACCTGTTCGAATCGGGCGACCGGGCCGCCACCGAGGCGGCCTTCGCCGGCGCCCATCGCGTCATCCGCCGCCGCTACGTCATCACCCGCGTGCACGCCCAGTACATGGAGGCGCGCGGGGTCATCGGCGCCTGGGACCCGGCCGAGGAGCGCTACACGCTCCACGCCGACGTGCAGTACCCGCACCGCGTCCGCAACGCGCTGGCCACCAACATCTTCAAGATCCCCGAGCACCAGATCCGCGTCATCGCCGGTGACGTCGGCGGTGGCTTCGGCACCAAGGGCTGGCAGTACCCCGAGCACCGCCTGATGCTGTGGGCGGCCCGCAAGCTGGGCCGGCCGGTGAAGTGGACCTGCGACCGCCGGGAGGCGATCCCGGCCGACGAGCACGCGCGCGACAACGTCACCGACGCCGAGCTGGCCGTGGACGCCGAGGGCCGCTTCCTCGGCCTGCGCGTGCGCACGCTGGCCAACGTGGGCGCCTACGTGTCGTCGGACCGGAACCTGCTCGCGACGTTCAGCAATGTCGTCACGCTCGTCGGGGTGTACGCGTTCCCGGCCGCCCACGTCGAGGTGCTCAGCGTCCTCACCAATACCAACTCCACCGCTCCGTACCGGGGCGCCGGCCGACCCGAGGCGACCTACGTCATCGAGCGGCTGATCGACGACGCCGCCCGCGAGCTGGGCCTCGACCGGGTCGAGCTGCGGCGCAAGAACCTGATCCCCGCCTCGGCGATGCCGTACAAGAACCCGCTCGGCGTCACCTACGACTGCGGCGACTTCCCCAGGAACCTGGAGGACGCGCTGAAGCTGGCCGACGTGGCGGGGTTCCCGGCCCGGCGCGAGGCCTCGCGGGCCCGCGGGCGGCTGCGGGGCCTGGGCCTCGCCAACGCCATCGAGCGCGCGGCCGGCGCCCAGCCCGAGTTCGCCGAGATCCGCTTCGCGCCCAGCGGCAGCGCCACCGTGCTCATGGGCAGCAAGAACCAGGGCCAGGGGCACGAGACGACGTTCAAGCAGATCCTGCACGAGCGGCTCGGCCTCGACCCGAACGACGTCCGCTACGTCGACGGGGACACCGACCGGGTGGCGTACGGCATGGGCACCATGGGCTCGCGCTCGACCGTGATCGGCGGCACGGCCCTCTGGATGGCGGCCGACAAGGTCATCGCCAAGGGCAAGAAGATCGCGGCCCGGCTGCTGGAGGCCTCCGAGGCCGACATCGTGTTCGCCGACGCGCGGTTCGCGGTGGCGGGGACCGACCGCGGCGTGACGCTGAAGGACGTGGCGCGCGCGGCCTTCCAGCCGGCCCAGCTGCCGCCCGGCGTGGAGCCCGGCCTGTACGAGACGGGGACGTTCTCGCCCAGGCAGGACACGTGGCCGAACGGCACCCACGTGTGCGAGGTGGAGATCGATCCCGACACCGGCGCCGTCACCCTCGACCGCTACGCGCTCGTGGACGACGTCGGCACCGTCATCAATCCCCTCACGCTCAAGGGCCAGATCCACGGCGGCGTGGCCCAGGGTGTCGGGCAGGCGCTGATGGAGCAGGTCGTCTACGACGGCGAGTCGGGTCAGCTGCTCACGGCCACGTTCATGGACTACGCCATGCCGCGGGCGGACGACTTCTGCGACATGGCGATCGGCAGCAATCCCGTCCCCACCCGGCTCAACCCGCTGGGCGCCAAGGGGGCCGGCGAGGCCGGCACCGTGGGCGCGCTGCCGGTGGTCATCTGCGCGGTGCTGGACGCGCTGGCGCCGCTGGGCGTCCGCGACTTCGACATGCCGGCCACCAGCGCCCGGGTCTGGGACGCGATCCAGGCCGCCCGACGCAGCGCCTAGACCACGACAGGAGGACCTCGTGCGGCCCACGCTCGACCAGGCGGCGCTCGATCGGCTGTTCCTCGCGGCCCGGACCCAGAACGGCTGGCTGCCCACGCCGGTCACCGACGACCAGCCGCGCGAGATCTACGCCATCATGCGCATGGGCCCCACCAGCGCGAATTCCTCGCCGGCCCGCGCGTCTTCCTGAGAACGCCGGAGGCCAAGGCCCGGCTGCTCCCCGCGCTGAGCCCGGGCAACGTCGACAAGACCAGGCAGGCGCCGGTGACGGCGATCATCGGCTACGACACGCGCTTCTTCGAGTGGATGCCGAAGAAGCTGTTCGCCCATCGGCCCGAGATGGCCGAGATCACCGCCTTTCGCAACGGCACGCTCCAGGGCGCCTACTTCATGCTGGCCGCCCGCGCCGTCGGCCTCGACGTGGGCGGCATGTCCGGCTTCGACAACGCCAGGGTGGACGCCGGGTTCTTCCCCGACGGCCGCACGAAGTCCAACTTCCTCTGCAACCTGGGCCACGGCGATCCGGCCAGGGTGCTCCCGCGGCTGCCGCGCCTGGACTTCGACGAGGCCTGCACGCTGCTGTAGTCCGGCTGGCCACGTCCTTGCAGCCTCGCTCGCTCCAGCGCACGAGCAAGGAGGAGGCAGGATGGCCATGAATCCGTTCCGCGAGAAGGCCGATCGTGTAAGCGACGTCGCCATCAAGCCCGCGTCCAGGGCCACGGGGAAGGGCGCGCGGGCGGGGGTGGGGCAGGGGTCCGCCGACCCATTTCACTCCCAACCCGGGCCGCGCGCCTCGTGACGTATGGAGGCCGCCGACGTACTCCAGAGTCCGGCCTTGTGGTCGCCGGACCCCTGCCCCGCCCCCGCCCGCGCGCCCGGCCGCTGGACTAGGAGCGTGTCGGGATAACGAGGAGTGCCCCGGCTTAGCCCGCTCGGTACCCGCGGGCGTCCGTCGCGCCGCCGTCCTTGTAGGCGACGATGCGACGCGGCGAGACGTGGGTGCCGAGGGTGCGGAGGACCTCGTCGCCGACGACCCGGAAGCTGTGCGGCACGTTCGGGGTCAGCGCGATCGTGTCGCCCTTCCGGAGGAGGACGGGCCGGTCCTCGCCGCCCTCGATCCACGCCTCGGCCGTCCCCTCCAGCACGTGCAGGACCTCCAGGTAGGGGTGCGAGTGCAGCGGGGCCACGTAGCCGGGCTGCGAGGTCTGGATGCCCGTGCGGATCGGCGTGGTCCCCTCGTCGTCGCCCAGGATCGGCTGATAGTGGGCGTCGGGGCCGAACTTGACGATCTCCGTCTCCTCGAGGCGCACGACCGTGGGTTCTCTCATGGCGACCTCCCGCGCCCGCACTGTACCCGACGGGCGGGCCTGCCGTCCACGCCGCGAGCGCATCGCGGCTTCACGGTGGCCCCGAGCCGGGGTATTGTTGCGGCCATCGCGCAAGCTCACACCAGGACGAGGTGACCATCATGCTGGGAGACGTGGTCGAGCTGTCGGTCGTCGTGCGAAACCTGGACGAGGCGGTCGAACGCTTCACGAAGCTGTTCGGCCTCACGGTGCATCATCGCGGGGAGTCCAAGCAGTTCGGCTTCAAGAACGCCATCCTGCCGACGGGCATCGGGCACATCGAGCTGATGGAGCCGACCGATCCCGCCAAGGCGGTCGGCAAGTTCCTCGACAAGCACGGCGAGGGCGTCTACCTGGTCGGGTTCGAGTGCAAGGACATCCCGGGCGCGGTGGCCCGGCTGAAGGCCGGCGGTGTCCGGGTGGACAGTCCCCGCCAGGACCTCGCCTGGGTGCACCCGCGCGAGACCCACGGCCTGTTCGTCGAGCTGCGCCACCGCGAGAAGTACGACTGATGGCCCTCCAGGTGCCGGACGACCTCGGGCTGAACGGCAAGGTGGCCATCGTCACCGGCGGCGGCGCCGCCGGCGAGGGCATCGGCAACGGCCGGGCGGCCGCGATCCTGCTGGCCCGGGCCGGGACGCGGGTCGTGGTGGTCGATCGCGACGTCAAGCTCGCGATGCGGACCGTCGAGATGATCAAGGAGGTCGGCGGCGAGGCGGCGGCGGTGGAGGCCGACGTGACCCGCGCGGCCGACTGCGCGGCGATGGTGCAGGCCGCGCTCGACCGCTTCGGCCGGCTCGACCTGCTGGACAACAACGTGGGCATCGGCTCCCGCGGCACCGTCGTCGACGAGTCGGAGGAGAGCTGGCGGCGCGTCATGCAGGTCAACGTCGACGGCATGTACCTGGCCGCCAAGCACGCCATCCCCGCCATGCGGCGGTCCGGCGGCGGCGCCATCGTGAACGTCTCGTCGATCTCCGCGCTGCGCCCGCGCGGCCTCACCGCCTACTCCGTCTCCAAGGGCGCCGTCATCGCGCTCACGCGCGCGATGGCGGTCGACCACGGGCGCGAGGGCATCCGGGTCAACTGCGTGGCGCCCGGCCCGGTCTACACGCCCATGGTCTACGCGGGCGGCATGACGGAGGCGGCCCGTGGCCGCCGCCGCGAGGCCTCGACCCTCGGCATCGAGGGCACCGGCTGGGACATCGGGCACGCGGTTCGCTTTCTCCTGTCCGACCACGCGCGCTACATCACCGGCCACGTGCTCGTGGTCGACGGCGGCACCACGCTGAGCGCGCCCGAGCGCGACTACCGATGAACGCTTCCGCCGCGAAGACGATCGCCGACCTCATCGAAGATCGCTTCGGGCTGCCGGCCGCCGCCGGCCGCGCGCTGCCCGCCGAGGGTCCCGTCGCCCAGCTCCTGGCCCACCGCACGCACCGGCGCTACAAGCCCGACCCCGTCCCCGACGAGATCCTCGAGGTCGTCCTGGCCGCCGCGCTGTCGGCGCCCTCCAAGTCCGACCTCCAGCAGGTCGCGGTCATCGTCGTGCGCGACCGGGCCCGGCAGGCCGCGATCGGCGGCTGGATCCCCGACATGCCGTGGATCGCCACCGCGCCGCTGTTCCTGGTCTTCTGCGGCGACCACCGGCGGATCCGCCGGGTGAGCGAGCTGCGCGGCCGGCCGTTTCCCAACGACACGCTCGACATGTTCATGAACGCCGCCGTCGACGCCGGCCTCGTCCTACAGTCCTTCATCACCGCCGCCGCGGCGCTCGGGCTGGGCTGCTGCCCGATCAGCGTCGTGCGCAACCACGTCGAGAAGCTCGGCGAGCTGCTGGCGCTGCCGCCCGGCGTGTTCCCCGTCGCCGGCCTCACCGCCGGCTATCCGAGCCAGCCGGGATGGATCAGCCTGCGGCTGCCGCCCGCGCTCACCGTGCACACCGACCGCTACGACGACAGCCGGTTCGCGGAGGAGATCGAGTCGTACGATCGCCGCCGCGAGGCGCGTCACGCCACCCCGCGGGACAGCCAGCGGTACGTCGACCGCTGGGGATACACGGAGCCCTACGGCTGGTCCGAGGACAAGGCGCGGCAGTACTCGGTCCCCGAGCGCCATGACTTCGGCCCGTTCATCCGCCGCCACGGCTTCGGGCTCCACTGAGGGAGGCGCCCGTGAAGATCGTGCCCCTGACCCCGGTCTTCGCCGCCCGCATCGAGGACGTCGACCTCACGCGTCCCCTGGACGACGCGGTCTTCGGGGAAATCCGCGCGGCCTTCGAGGAGACCAACCCGGCCTCCGGCACGACCTTCCAGCGCCAGTCGAACCTGGACATCAAGACGGGCGAGGTCATCCCGCCCGACGACCGCCGCATGCTCTACCAGCTCGCCAACCAGCTCTGGCACAGCGACAGCTCGTTCAAGAAAGTGCCCTCGCTCTGCTCGTTGCTGTCGGGGCGCATCGTACCGCCCGAGGGCGGCGCCACCGACTTCGCCAGCGCCCGCGCCGCCTACGCCGCTCTCCCCGACGACCTGCGCCAGCGGGTCGAGGGGCTGGTCTGCGTCCACGACTTCACGTGGTCGCGCGACCAGGTCCGGCCCGGCATCCTCACCGACAAGGAGCGCGCGGAAGTGCCGCCCGTGCAGCACGCGCTCGTCCGCGCCAACCCGGAGAACGGGCGCAAGACGCTGTTCATCGGCGCCCATGCCTCGCACATCGCCGGCATGTCGGTGGAGGACGGCCGGGCCCTGCTCCGCGACCTGACGGCGTTCGTCACCCAGCCGCGGTTCTGCTACCGCCACGAGTGGCGCCAGCACGACCTCGTCGTCTGGGACAACCGCTGCGTGCTCCACCGGGCCACGCCGTTCGACAGCACGCGGTACCACCGCTGGATGCAGCGCACGACCGTGTCGGGAGACCCCCGCGAGCCGCCCGTGCGATGACCAGGGCGGCCCGTGCGGTGGCGTCGCCCCGGGTGGTCTGCGTCGAGGACCTCCGGCCGCTGGCGCGCCGCCGCCTGCCGCGGGCCGTGTTCGACTACCTGGACGGTGGCGCCGAGGGCGAGGTGACGCTGCGGGAGAACGGCCGCGCCTTCGAGGAGGTGACGTTCCGGCCGCGCCACGCCGTGGTGATGCCGGCGTGCGACCTGCGGACCCGCGTGCTCGGCCACGACCTGGCCCTGCCCTTCCTGCTGGCGCCGGTCGGCTACAGCCGGATGATGCACCCCGGCGGCGAGGTGGCCGCCGCCCGGGCGGCCGGCGCCGCCGGCACCGCCTACATCCTCTCGACGATCTCCGGCCACCGGCTGGAGGACGTCAAGGCCGGCTCCGCCGGGCCCGTGTTCTTCCAGCTCTATCTCATGGGCGGCCGCGGCGCGTCCGAGGCTGCCATCGAGCGCGCCCGCGTCGCCGGCTACGGCGCGCTCGTGGTCACGATCGACACGCCGGTCTCCGGCATCCGCGAGCGCGACCATCGCAACGGCATGAAAGCGCTCGTCAGCGGCGGCCTGCTGGAGAAGCTGCCGTTCCTGCCGAACGTCCTCGCGCATCCGGGCTGGCTGCTCGGCTTCCTGCGCGACGGCGGTCTGCGCCCGCTGCCGAACGTCGTGATCCCCGGCCAGGGGCCGATGACGCTGCTCGACGTCAACACCGCGCTGGCGAGCTCGGCGGTCACCTGGGCGGACTTCCGCTGGATCCGCGAGGGCTGGCGCGGTCCGATCGTCGTCAAGGGCGTGCTCACGGGCGACGACTCGCGGCGCGCCATCGACGAAGGCGCGGCGGCGATCTCCGTGTCGAACCACGGCGGCCGGCAGCTCGACAGCCTGCCGGCCTCGCTGCGCGCCTTGCCGGAGGTGGTGAAGGCCGTCAACGGCCAGGTCGAGGTGTGGATGGACGGCGGCGTGCGCCGGGGGCCCGACATCGTCAAGGCGCTGTGCCTCGGCGCCCACGCGGTGCTGTGCGGCCGCGCGTACGCCTACGGCCTGGCGGCGGCCGGGGAAGCCGGGGCCGCCCGCGCCATCGAGATCCTGCGCGCCGATCTGGACCGGACGCTCCGGCTGCTCGGGTGCGCGTCGGTCGGGGCGCTCGACCGGTCGTACGTGAACGTGCCGCGCAGCTGGGACTGGTCATGACATGCCGCGTCCTCCGCGCGGCGCGCCCACCGCCTCTGACACGCGCACGCGCCGCCGCGCCACCCCCGACGTCGCCCCTCAGCGTGTGCGCGCGCCGATCAGCGCCGCCGCGCGCGCCAGCGCGTCCGGCGGCAGCGTGTGGCGCCGCGCGAACCCGTCGAGCGGGCGCGTCGCGTCGATGACGACCTTCGCCGTCGTGCCGTTGCGCGTCGACGGATCGAGGATCGCACCCATCGCGTTCGGGATGACCGCTAGATCCCGGTCGGCCTGCATGCGCGTCGCGACCGCCCACAGCACCTCGTCCTCCCGCGTGACGTCGACGTCCTCGTCCACCACGATCACGAGCTTCAGCGCCAGATCGTCGCCGAACGCGGTGAGCGCCGCGTTCTTCGCCTGGCCCTCGGCCGCCACCCTCATCGAGATGTAGCAGTGCAGCCGGCACGTGCCAGACTGCGGATACGCGACGGCGCGAACCGTCGGGAAGTTCGCACGCAGCACGCGCATGAGTCGCGCTTCTTGCGGCACCGCGAGCAGCGTCGTGTGTTCGACGGAGATGCCGGCCGCGATGTCCTGGTAGAGCGCGTCCTTCCGATGCAGGATCGCCGTCACCTCGAACACGTGCTGCGTCGAGCGTTCGGAGGCGTAGCCGGTGAACTCGGCGAAGGGCCCCTCGGGCTCGCGCAGGCCGGCCACGATGTTGCCCTCGAGCACGATCTCCGCGTGGGCCGGCGACTCCACCGGCACGGTCACGCCGGCCGCGATCTCGAGCGGCTCGCCGAAGAAGCTGCCGGCCACGTCGTACTCGTCGACGTCGATTGGTCCCTTCCAGAGCCCGGCGCCAAAGTGGAAGAGCGGATGCGCGCCGATGACGACCGCGATCGGCAGCGCTTCCCCGCGCTCCTCCGCGCGCCGGGCGTAGTCCCACAGGTGCCGCCGGCTGTGGAGACTCGTCCCGAGCCGATTCCTCGACTTCCACTGCATGCGATGGAAACTCGCGTTGCGCACCCCAGTCTCCGGATCCTTCGCGACGACGATGCTGTTCGTGATGTACGGCCCGGCGTCCTCGGCAAAGTGCCGGATGATCGGCAGCCGTCCGAGATCGACGTCCGTGCCGGTGAGGACGACGTCCTTCACCGGCGCCTTCGTGACGAGCCGGGGCGGGATGCGCCCCTCGCCGCGCCGGAGCCATTCCTGCGCCAGCGCCGCCGGCCGTACGCCGAGCGCGGCCGCGTAGCGACGGCGATCCCCGAAGATATTCGTGACGAGCGGCATGCGCGCGCCACGCACGCGCTCGCACCACAACACCGGCGTCTCGCCGCGGCGCTCGAGCTCCCAGAGGACAGCGGCGATGTCGTAGTCGCCCTCGATCTCGTCCCGGACGCGCCACACCTGGTCCGGCGAGTTCGCCTCGAGCTCCACGAGGAACGTCCGGAGATCTTGACTCACTCTTCTCTCGCCTCCGCTACTTCCATTCCTTGGCGGCGCGGATGATCGCCTGCTTGTCGAAGCTGTTGATGTCCGCGATCAGGCGGTCCGTGTAGACCTGCGCCACGTCGGCCGCGCCCTTGGTGACCCCCTGCTCGGTGTAGATCTGCTTCAGCTTCTCCCACTGGGCGCGGCTCGCGAAGCCGTAGCGCTTGTCCTCCCGGTGATCGACGCGTTGCAGCGCAAAGCGCGAGTTGAAAACGTGGATCGCGTCCTTCAGCGCCTTCACCTCGTCCACGCCCTGCGGTTTCGTCTCCGGATAGAGCTTCCAATGGATGCGCACGGCCGCCTCGGGATTGGTCAGCCCGAACAGCGTGGCCTTGGCGATAGCCCGCGCGAACCCGACGGCCGCCCTCGGATGCTCCGCGAGGAACGCGTCGCTGGACGCGATCGTCTGCCCGATCAACTGGTCGTGGATCGGCGCGCTCACGCGGCGGAACGAGAGGCCCCGGAGCTCCATCCCCGCCTGGAGGGTGTCCCACAGCGCCAGGGCGTCGACCTTCTTCTGCTGGAGCGCGAGCGCGCCGGGCGCGCCCGTGCCGACGGCGAGGAGTTTGTAGTCCTTGTCCATCTCGAGGCCCACGGACCCCAGCAGCGCCTTCGCGTACGGGACCGCGCCGGACGACAGCGCGTTCACGCCGACGGTCTTGCCCTTGAACTCCTTCAGTTCGTTGATCGCGCTGTCGCTGGGCACCACGATGCGGAAGATCGTCTCGCGCGCCTGGACATAGAAGCCCTTGATCGGCACGCCCTTCTCCCGGGCGATCAGCAGCGTCTCCGGCCCGAGCGAGACGAACTGGATGTTGCCGGAGCCGAGCTGCTGCGCCCCTGCGGTCGAGCCCTCGACGCTCGCCACCGTGAGATCGAGCCCTTCCTCCTTCCAGTAGCCGAGCGCGACGGGAAGCGACGAATGCGCGGCGTGACCCACGGAGATGTCCTTCGTCGTGACGGCGAAGGTCGCCTTCGTGAGCGGCTGCCCGTGCGCGACGTCGCCGAGGGCGACGGCGAGCACGGGCGTGAGGGCGAGAAGAACGACGCCCATCGATCGCTTCATGGTTCCACTCCTTGTCGTTGAGGGTTCCTATGCGCCAATGACCTGCTCGGGCTCCGACCAGAAGATGAGTCGCTTCTGCAGGGCCTGCATGATGAGATGGAGCGCGACGCCGAGCACCGAGAGGAGGATGAGCACGGCGAAGACGCCCGCGATATCGAGCGTGAAGTTGTACTGGAGGATGAGGTTGCCGAGCCCCTTCTGCGCCCCGACGAACTCGCCGACGATGGCGCCGAGCACGCTGAACACGATCGCGATGTCGAGCCCGGCGAACACGAAGGGCAGCGCGTTCGGGAACTTCACCAGGCGGAACGTCTGCCACCGGGTCGCGCTCAGCGAGCGCATGAGGTCGAGCTTCGACTGGTCGATCGTCTTCAGCCCGACGATCACGTTCACCAGTACCGGGAAGAACGCGACCATCGCCGCGATGACCACCTTGGAGCTGATGCCGAAGCCGAACCACACGATGATGAGCGGCGCCACCGCGATCTTCGGCAGCGTCTGGAGCGCGACGAGGTACGGGTAGAACGTCTTTTCCACGATCCGGAACTGGGCGATGACGGCTCCGCACACGATGCCGGCGATCGCGGCGATGGTGAAGCCGAGCAGCGTCTCGTAGAGCGTGATGAGGAAATGCTCGATGAAAAGCCCGCTCGTGAGCCCGCCGACGAGCACGGTCCAGATCGCGCTCGGCGGTGGCACGATGTATGCTGGCACCGTCAAGGCGCGGACGATCCACTCCCACGCCAGCACGAAGAGGACGACGACGAGCGGGATGAGCGGCACGTGGGGCCGCGTCCGGACGAACAGGCCGGGATCCTCGAACAGCTCGCGCACTGCTCCGCGTTCAAGCGTCACCTCATCCCATCCCTTCGCGTCAATCGAGCCAGCCTTTCGCGTCGAACAGGTGGCGGATCTTGCGCGCGTAGACGCCGAAGTCGTCGGAGGCCATCATGTCGAGATCGCGCGGCCGGGGCAAGTCGACGCGCACCACCTCCGTGATGCGGCCGGGCCGCGCGGACATCACGACGACGCGGTCCGCGAGGAACACCGCCTCCGGGATCGAGTGCGTGATGAACACGACGGTCTTCCTCGCCTCCTGCCAGATGCGCAGGAGCTCCAGGTTCATGAACTCGCGCGTCATCGCGTCGAGCGCGCCGAACGGCTCGTCCATCAGCAGGAGCGACGGGTCGTGCACGAGCGCGCGCGCGAGCGCCACGCGCTGCCGCATGCCGCCGGAGAGCTCGTGCGGGTACTTGTCCTCGAACGTCTCCAGCCCGACGAGCCGGATCAGCCCCATGGCGCGACGGCGGTACGCGACGCGATCGAGCCCCAGCACTTCGACCGGGAGCATCACATTGCCGAGCACGGTGCGCCACTGCAGCAGCACGGGATCCTGGAAGACGATGCCGATGTCGCGCCGCGGCCCGTTGACCGGCTCGCCCCGGAGCACGACGGCGCCCGCCGAACGCGCGAGCAGGCCGGCCAGGATCTTGAGCAGCGTGGTCTTGCCGCACCCCGATTGACCGACGATCGTGACGAACTCGCCGGGCTCGATCGCGAGCGAGATGCCGCCCAGGGCCTTCACGAGCGCCCGGCCCTTGGTCGTGTAGGTCTTCTCGAGATCGGAAACGACGATTAACGGCGATGGCACGATTGGGGCGATTTAACCATGTCTCCCCGGGCGCGCCAATGGCCCCCGCATCGGTCCGCGGGTCGAGCGTCCACGGGGGCAACCGGGCAGGCCTCGCCTCGCATCACGCGTGGACGTCCTCGTCGGGGGCGAGGATCCCCTCGAGGCGTGAGGCGCCCCGCCCCGCACCGCCCGCTTCCTCCGCTGAGCCGGGTCCCGCGTGGACATCGATCCGGGGTTGGACTATAGTCCGCGTTAGTCCGCGTACCGAATCCGGAACGTGATTCCGGCATGAGAACGCGAGGGATGGCCCAGCGGTGAGCGTGCCCCGGACGATTCGCGGCAGGGTGGCGGTGGTCGGCGTCGGCGAGACCGCCTACTACAGGCACGGCCAGGCGCCGGAGCCCGAAGTGAAGCTCGCGCTCCAGGCCATCCTGGCCGCCTGCGCCGACGCCGGGCTCGACCCGCGGCAGATCGACGGCTTCGCCTCCTACAGCAACGACCGCAACGACCCCTCGCGCCTGGCCGCCGCGCTCGGGTTGCCCGAGCTGCGGTTCTCCAACATGCAGTGGGGCGGCGGCGGGGGCGGCGGGTCGGCGGCGGTCGGTAACGCCGCGGCGGCGATCGCCGCCGGGTACGCCGACTGCGTGGTGGTGTTCCGGGCGCTGGCCCAGGGCCAGTTCCAGCGCTTCGGCGCCGCTTCGCCGGCCGCGACAGTGTCGGGGGAGCAAGCGCTCACCTTCCCGTACGGGTTGATCTCCCCGGCCCAGCGCTTCGCCATGCGCGTGATGCGTTTCCTGCACGACCACGGCATCGAGCCGGAGGCGCAGCGGGCGATCGCGCTGGCTTCGTATCACCACGCGCAGTCGAACCCGCGCGCGGTCATGCGCGGCCGGCCGCTCACGCCCGAGGCCTACGACGCCGCGCGCTGGATCGTGGAGCCCTTCCGGCTCTTCGACTGCTGCCTGGAGAACGACGGCGCCGCCGCGCTGGTGCTCGTCTCGGCCGAGCGGGCCCGCGACCTGCGCCGGCGGCCGGCCTATCTGCTCGGCGTGGCGCAGGGCTCGGAGTACCGCAACGGCGCCCGCGGCCACAACGCGCCCACCTACGCCTCGGCCAGCTTCACGACGGTGGCGCCGCATCTCTACGCCATGGCCGGCGTGGGGCCCAAGGACGTCCACGTCGTGCAGAGCTACGAGAACTTCACCGGTGGCGTGCTCATGAGCCTGGTCGAGCACGACTTCTTCGCCCCCGAGGACGCCAACGAGTTCCTCACCCTCGACAACCTGATCGCCCCCGGCGGGCGCCTGCCACTCAACACGAGCGGCGGCAACCTGGCCGAGTGCTACATGCACGGCCTGGAGCTGCAGATCGAGGCGGTGCGCCAGCTCCGCGGCGAGTCGACCAGCCAGGTGCCGGCCGCGCGGGTGGCCATGGTGATCTCGGGTCCGATGGTGACGCCGGTGTCGAGCATGCTGCTGGGGACGAAGGACGTTCTGTGAGCGCAACGGCCCATCTGCCGCCCGGCCTGCCGCGGCCGGTGCCGGAGCCGGACGGGCTCGACGTCCCGTACTGGGAGGGCACGCGGCGCGGCGAGCTGCACGTGCAGCGGTGCCGCGCCTGCCGGGGCTGGCAGTGGGGACCGGAGTGGATCTGCCACCGGTGCCTGGCGTTCGATCTGGAGTGGCCGGCCATCGAGCCGCGGGGCCGGATCTACTCGTGGGAGCGCGCCTGGCACCCGGTGCACCCGGCGCTACGCGGCCACGGGCCGTACGTCGTCGTGCTGGTCGAGCTGCCCCACGCGGGCGGCGTCCGCATGCTCGGCAATCTGCTCGGCGATCCGCGGCACGACGTCGTCATCGGCGCGCCCGTCGAGGCGGTGTTCGAGCCCCACGACGAGGCGGCGCCCCCGTTCACGCTGGTGCA